>CALMTT010000364.1 GCA_937872615.1 uncultured Verrucomicrobiaceae bacterium
ACGCTCAGTTTAAACAAAAGGGCCGGATCACCTCCGGCCCTTTTTTGTTGTTTGTAGTTCGAGCTTCGGGCCGATGCGAGACGATGCCCGACCTACGAACCTTCCATGGACCGCATCAGTTCAGTGATCTCGGCATTCACATCTTCCTTCGACTCCACCGTCTGCCGCACCTCGCGCTCCAGCAGGCGGCGGTAGTCCCGCAGCAGGCGCACCAGTGCGGTGCGCAGGGCAGGTTCGCTCATGTCGAGCGCTGCGGCGATGCCAGCTGGATCATGGCCTCGCAGGCTGCCGCCAGACAGCAGGATGGGGCGCAGCGACTCAAACAGCCGATGCTTGCCACGCCGGTGATAGTGGTCTTGGAGACCCCGAAACACGCGGCGCAGCATTTGCTCGCACCACTTGCGGTCGAAGAGCTTGTCCGGCGGCAAATCGCCAGCGGCCTCGCTGGCGTATCGATCGGCCAGGTCGGCGTCAAATGTCAGGCTCAGGCCCTCCGCCGGGACTTCCCGCCGCTCACGCCGACTCTCACGGTGGTGACGGGTGATGAGCGAACGCTCCAGCGCCTTCGCCAGAAAGGTTCGCAGGCGGCCTTTCTCCTGGTCGATGCCTTTCAACGAGTCCAGCCGCAGCAGCTTGGCCAGGAAATCATGCAGCGCATCCTCCGCATCGTGATGCGCCAGCCCACGCGAACGGATGAGGCAGTAAAGCGGGTAATGATACTGCTGGCACAGCTCATCCAGTGCGCGGGTGCTCGTGGCGCTGTCCGTGCTCTGCAGCCGCGCGATGAGCGTCCAGTCGGTGGACGGCATTTGGCCGTTGGCGTTGGGGGAATTCATAGCCAGGCATCAGGGGTTGGTTGAGGGGCTGATCCCGGACTGGCCGCCCGGCTTGATGCCAAAGGCATGCCTGCGCGTGAAAACGAGCTGGATGCACCCTTGTGCCTGCTGCTCGCAGTAGAGCACGTTGCCTTGCGTTTTTTCAGTCGTTTTCCCAATGTTGTCGAAATGCCACCGCCCGTGAAGCTTGAACGCCGTTGCGGGGTCGTCGAACACGAAAGTTTCCAAGCCGGACAAATTCATCTTCCGGGACTCCAGATATCGCGAATCCTTAATCAGGTGATCCGGAAGATCGGCAGCTAAGCGGAGCGGGAACCCTTCGAAACCCTCAACATAAATATCTGTCATGGAATTGTGGGTGAAGAGGCGCGGCACCTTGCCTGGGGCGACGCGCACGCGCTTGGTGGCGGGATCACCTGGCCAGTCCCATTCGTTTTGCGCGATGGGCTTCGTGCCATTGCTGTTCTTGGAACTCATGCCTCCCCACACAAAAAGGCGCCCATCGTCCCGGAGCGCCGCAAGCCAGTCTCCGGCGACGGTAAGTTGCACTGCACGACCATCCAGTGCCACGGGTGTTTGATTGTGTGGCAGCATCGGAATGGTCTGGCTGCCTCCTACCGCACCAAAGTGATAAATCTTCCCCGATTCCGTCAAGGCAGCCATGTGCCACTTCCGACCGTCAATTTGCACGACCTTCTCTGAAAGGGGCGGCAGGGACCTCAAATAGTCCGTTTTTCCCCACGCCATCAGGCGCCCCTTGGCATCCAGCGTGGCGCTCAAGTCCCCGCACGCGGCGATGCTAACCACATCACGCATTCCAGAGGGGACCAGTGACACTCCGTCGCCGTTCCCGCCCCATGCGACCACACTCCCGTCACTCTTGAGCGCCAGCAGGTGGCGGGCGGTCTTGTCGGGGTCCGCACCCCCCGTCTGTCCGCTGCCTGAGGCCAGCATCACCACCTCATCCAGCCCCGGCGGTAGCTTGGCCTCGGGGTCGTTCGGGTCCACGGGCTGGCCGTCGAGCCGCCACATCACCACCTTGCCCGACTGCGCGGGCCGCTGGGCCATGGGGAGGGGGAAGAAGCTTTTCTTGGGCTCCGTGCCGCCCGCTGTGGCGGCCGCCCCCTGCGCCGCATCGCTGGCGGTGTCCTTCCCACTCTTCTTCCCCATCACGAACCACGCGCCAAGGCCGAGGAAGATCACCGCAGCGGCGGCAAGGAGAGGAGCGCGGGCACTCTTGCCCGCTTCATGTTTCGCGGCTTCGCCGCCTGGGGATGAGGGCCGGGCAGGAGTGCCCGCGCTCCCTTGGGAACTCCCTTTTTTCGCGCGGGCCAGGGTGTCCTCGCGGCCGCCTTTCATGACTTTGGCGGCCACTTTCTCCACGTCGCGCTTTAGCTCGGTGGCGGTGGAGTAGCGCTTGTCGCGGTCGGTCTGCATGGCCTTGTCCACGATGGCGTCGAGGCTCTTGTCCATCTTCGGCACCACCTGGCTGGGCGGGTCAAAGCGGCCGCGTGGCACCCGGCCGGTGAGCATCTGGTAGAGCATCACGCCCACCGCGTAGAGATCCGCGCGCTGATCCACACTCATGCCGGGGATGAGGGCCTCCGGGGCCACGAAGTCCGGCGTGCCCATGGCCATGTCACTGCGGGTGATCATGGTGCTCTCCACATGCACGCTCTTCGCCAGGCCAAAATCCGCCACCTTCACCCGGCCTTTGCG
>CALMTT010000365.1 GCA_937872615.1 uncultured Verrucomicrobiaceae bacterium
ATCGAGCGTGCCATCGGTATTGAAGCGGGCGATCCCATCGCGTGCGAAACCGCCGATGTTCGAGAAATCCCCGCACACCAGCACCTTCCCATCCGCCTGCACTGCCGTGCCGGAATAGGTGCCTGTGATGCTCTGCGTGCCAAACACCGCCGCCAGATCACCCAGCGGCAGACCGGTGCCGTTGAGATGAATTTGGAAGCTGCCCTCATCAGGATCATTCGAGGTGAGGGTGATCTGGCCGCTGTTGGTGGCGAGCACGGCAGGCTGAAAAGTGACTTTCAGCACCAGCGAGCCATTCGGGGCGATCGAGGTCTGCGTGAGCGGCCCCGCGCTGAAAGCCGCGCCCGTCACGCTGAGCGAGAGATTCGTGAGAGTCGTCTTGCCACGATTGCGGATGATGAAGCTCACCTCGTTCGTGCCGCCGATGGCATTGCTGCCCATGTTGACCAGACCATTGTTGACCACGTCCGCCGCCTGCGTCTCCACGGCAATGTCAGGCTGGTAGGTGGTGCGTGGAGCGGTGAGCATCACCGCATGCCGCCAGCCGCCGCCCATCGTGAGCAGCGAGTGGCTATCCGTGAGCACGCCGCTCGTATTGCAAAGCATCGGAGTGGAGGCCGCGATGCCCATGCCGACGGCTCCAGCCAGATTGCCATCATAGTTGATGCCCCAGGCGAACATTTCATTCCCCGTTGTGAAGGCGTAACTCGAACCCCAGCCCGTGCCGACTCGCGTCACCGTCTTCCCGGTCAATGATCCGCCGACTTCGAGGGGCGTGAGCGCTTCGGTGAGCACACCACCCTCACCCAGCCCGATGGCATCGTTGGCACCCCAGGCATACACCTTGCCTTCACTCGAAAGCGCCAGCGTGTGATGCCGCGTCGCCGAGATCTGAATGATCGCCTTGCCACTCATGGCTCCCGTGGTCCCCACCTGCACGGGGAGATTGGACGAGGCCGCGGAGCCATTGCCGAGCCGCCCGTTCAACCCGCTGCCAAAGGCATACACCTCCCCCAGCGTGGTGAGCACCACCGCGTGAAACACACCCGCCTCCACCGCTGCCACCAGCTTGCCACTCATGCCAGCCACAGCCACCGGCACATTGCTCGCCGTGTTGTTTCCCGTGCCGAGCTGGCCGTCCGTGTTGTCACCCCAGGCGTAGATCCCGCCATCGGAGGTGCGTGCCAGCGAGTAAAATTCACCACCGGTCACATCCGTCACGATCTTGCCGCTCAAAGCACCGCTCATCACCACCGGCATGGGTGAAGGGTAGTAGCCTCCTGTGATGCCGATGCCCAGCTCACCCTTCACATTGCGGCCCCAGGCAAACACCAGATGATCCTCCGTCATCGCATAACCTTGGTAATCCGACGCACCGATGGCCACCACGCGTTTCCCAGCCAGCGCACCGCTCGTATCCACCGCCACCGGCACATCGCTGCTGGTGAAAGTCCCGTCACCGAGGGCACCCACGCCGTTGTAACCCCAGCAATAGACTTTTCCATCCGTCGTCAGCGCCATCGAATGTTCCGCACCTGCGGCCACATCGATCACCACCTTGCCATCGAGCACGCCGGAGGTCGTTACCTTCGTGGGAACGTTCACGTTTGGCCCGGGGCCTGCGCCCACCTCACCATTGCCGTTGAAACCCCAGCCATAGGCCACCGGAATCACCGGTGGTGGAGTAGCACCCACATTAAAATAGCTGTCCGCCGTCACGAGTTCTGAACCGGAGATCTCCATCACCGCATGGATCGCATAGTTTCCCTCCACCAGGCCCGTGGTCACATTCGATCCAGCAGGCAAAGCACCGCTGGCCTGCCAGGTCTTCGCCGTCGGGTTAAACGAAGCAGGCAGGTTATCCGAAGCCACATACGGCACCCAGGCAGAGCCGTTCCACTCGTGGCCGTCCTTGTCACGCAAGAGCTCGAATCGCACTGAGGTCACCGCGCCGCTGGTGAGCGCGAAACTACCACTGATACCCGCGAGCGAGGTGATCTTGGCCCCGCTCACCGGCGTGAGTATCTCGACCGAACCTGTGGCTGTCGGCGAAGATGGGCCACAGGCGCTGTAGGCAAACACCAGCAGGGGAAGCAACAGGGCTTCAAGAAGGGCCAGGGCGGCCTTGGGGAGCTTTTTCATAAGCATCAGTGGAAAACGCGGCACCCGAATTGGTGAGGCCTTCGCTTTTACTTCCTGCGCAGGATTCACGCCAGCAATAAACTCGTGGATAATGGCTGCTTTCGGTCCCAAAACCGGCACAATCTCGCCGCATGGTTCCCTACCTCGACATCCCGACGCTCCAGCTTGGGCCGCTCAGCATCCAGCCCTTTGGTTTCCTCGTCTGCCTCGGCATCATCGTCGGCTGGTTCGTGGCCAAATGGCGGGCCAGGCAGGTGGGACTCGATGTGAAGATCGTGCGGGATCTCGTGCGCCTTTGCATCGTCTTCGGACTCTTCGGCGCACACCTCGTGCATTTGCTCGCCTACCATCCCGAGGAGCTCGCCGCCAGCCCGTGGGCGCTTTTGAAAGTGTGGGCCGGCATGTCCTCATAT
>CALMTT010000366.1 GCA_937872615.1 uncultured Verrucomicrobiaceae bacterium
CCCATCCAGTCGAGGAAGTTTTTGCCCTGCGAGCCGATCCGGGCCTCCACGCCATAATGAATCGCCGCAAAGCCCGCGCCGCGATCGCAGGCTGCTTTGATGTTCGCATCGTCCGCCGCCTTGCCGCCATGATTCAGCAGCACGATGATCGCATCGGCCTTCGTGAGGTCCTTCGGCCAGTCGTTCTCCGGATACACCACCGCAAAAGCCTGGGGATAGGTCTCATTGATGCGCCGAGCCAGATACGCCGCTCCCGCGAAGAACTCGTGCTGCCCACCACCGCCATGCGTGCCCTTCGCCGCGATGAACACGAGCCGCTTCGTGCCCGCCGGTGCGTTGTTTTGGCCGGTGTAGTCGAGGATGTCGCGTGGCTGGGCAAGCGCGGCCGTAGTGAGGAAGGCGAGGGCGAGGAGGGGTTTCATGCGGGGCAGTAAAGTCGGCGGAGGCTGGCGCGATGTTGCGGAAAAGAGGCGATGCGGGGTGTCTATCCCACGTTTGCCGCTGAAACCGGACCTGTTTGTCCAGGCGCTCCTGTAGCTGCCCGAAGTCGGTCGGGAGTGTTTTAATGGTTGTTTATCGGCGTTATATGCGCATATTAAATGCGCAATAACCGCATTTAATACCCACTTTCTACCATGCCACGCCTCGCTCCAGACACCCTTCAGCATGCTTTGGAGGCCCTCGCCAGCTTCCTCGAAGCCGATGGGGCTGAGCGTGAAACCTTGGTCGTCATCGGCGGAAGCGCTCTCATTACTTTGGGCATTGTTTCACGCACGACCAAGGACGTTGACATCATGGCGGGCGTCGATCCCGAGCGGGGTTTGGTCGATCCGCGGCCGTTGTCCGACGCATTGAGGTCGGCGGCGGACAAAGTCGCTCGCGAGCTCCAACTGGATCCGCATTGGCTGAACACCGGTCCGGCAGATCAGGTGCTGGCCGGACTGCCCGAGGGCTTTCTCTCACGGCTCACCCGTCATGATTACGGCACCTGCCTCACGATTTACTACCCGGACAGGTTCGACCTCATTCACCTGAAGCTCTTCGCCATCATGGACCAGGGCCCCGGCCGCCATGTCAGTGATTTGCAGGCGCTGAAGCCAACGGAGGAGGAACTGCTCCAGGCCGCCCGCTGGGTGCTCACCCAAGACGCTGGCGAGGTCTTCCCACAGATCGTCCGCAACACACTCACCGCCCTGGGCCATGGAAATCTCGCTGACAGACTTTAAAAGCCGCTGCCGGGAGGCCGTGCTCGACCTGCTCTGGCGGCAGTGGTGCAGCCTAGGCGTCTCGGGGCACGCCTCTCCCGCGCAACCCGGTCGCCTGATCGATCTGGAGGCACTCGTGCTCGCCACGACCTCGCTGGGCCGTCTTGAGCCGCGTTTGTTTGATGAAGCCTTCGACTGGCTGGGCAGCCACGGCTGGCTCATCCATTTTCAACGACTCGCCAACCTGCAGCGCAGCCACCAGTTGGGCGATGAGCCTGTGCTGCAAGCCATGGCCGAATGGCTGGCAAAAAAGACAGCCCAACCTCGCTGGAAAGCAGTCGCCAGGCGAAAAACCGAAAAGCGGGCGAAACCGCCTTTGGAGCCTCTTTTCCCCGGCATCGAAGGTCCGGTGCCGACGACGCTGGATGACATCTTTCGTTCTCAGGGCCTGACGCGTGGTGTATTCCAGCCGCGTGGCATGAGCCGGGTTCCGCAGCCGCTGCTGGCGCCGAATCTCATGGCCTCGCTGCGGGCGCTCATCGGCGTCAGCGCCCGCGTGGAGGTGATTCTCTTTCTCGCGGGCAGCCAGACGGCGGCCAAGGCGGCAGACATCGCACGCGCCACGGGCTACGCCCCACGCACACTCCAGGCTGTGCTACAGGAAATGCTGCTGTCTGGCCATCTCCTAAGTCAGGAGCCTGCCACACGTCCCCGGGCCTCATCCGAACGCCGCAGGCACGGCAGCTACCATGTCCAACCGTCCGACTGGGCCTTTCTCACCTCCGGCAAGCCGCTGCCGAAGTGGACTCCATGGGCAGCGCTCTTTGCCATCGTGCGAAGCGTCATGGCGGCCATTCCTGATCCGGGAGAAAAGCCACATCATGCGGCCGTCGTCTCGTCCCGGCTGCGTGATACTCTCGCCGAGCACAGCCCGGCGCTCGCTGCCGCAGGACTGCTCCCCGATCTCGATCTCCGTCCCGAAGCTCCTGGCGCTGAACTGCTGCAATGCCTCGCCGAGCGCCTGCCAGCGCTGCTGCACAGTCTTTAGTCCGGAATGAGGGGCTGATCAATCACCGCGCCATCGCCTTGATCTCCGCCTCACTCAGCACGCGGTCCCAAAGGGCAAACTCGTCCATCGTGCCGCTGAGGTGGCGGATGGCGACGCCGTTGATGCGGCGGTCGTTCCAGTTGCCGAGCTCGGCGATGCCGGGTTTCAGGGGGGAGAGGTTTTTGAGCGGCGATTTGGCGAGGAGCGTGCCATTGGCATAGTGGCGCACCTCTTTGGCCTGTGGATCAACGACGACGGCGAGATGCGTCCAGCGGCCAAAGCGTTCCGGCGTGAAGAACACCTCGGTGTCGCAGTCTTGATGAGGCTGGCCAATCGCGCCGGCCATGCCGAGGCGGATTTTGCCATCGCGAACGATCTGCCAGTGGATTTTGCGGTCGCCCCAGCCCTCGGACATGAAGAGGGAATTGAAATAACGGTCGAGGCCGTTGATGCGGACCCACATGGCCATCGTGAGCGCTTTCACCTCCGCGGGAGCGCTGAGGCGCACGCGGTCGCTCACGTTGCGGAACTCAAGAGCGCCCTTGCCCGGCCAGCGACCGGTCGTCCACGCGGCACCGACGATGCTGCCGTCCTCACCCAGCGAGGTTTGATTGCGCAGCGAGCGGGCTGTTTCGTCGTCCTGGAAGTTGAAATGCAGCTTCAAAGCCGGGTCGGCATTCAGTTGGTCGCTCGCGAGGCGCCAGCGGTCGAGTTGCGTGCGGTCGGACAAGGCGGATCGGGCATCGATTTCGTTCAGCGAGGCAAAGCTGGACGCATTCGCGGCGAGGAGTTGCGATTCGGACGCGAAGGCCATCGCCTGACCTTCTTTGAGCGATGTCATCGACTCGGCGGCCTTGTGCAGCTCGACCTCGCCTTTGAAGACGTGGACCTCGGAGCTCGCCTCGCTGACATCGAGGCCGAACTCGGTGCCGAGATCGACGATGGTGCCTTTCGGCGTGTTGATGCGGAAACCTTTGGCCTGCGGCGGCACGTTGGCGCTGAGCTTGCCACGCGTGCAGGTGGCCTCGCCGCTGGAGATGAGCTGCAGCTCGGCGGGGCCTTCGATCACGACGCGGGCACCTTGATAAAACTCGATCTGCGCGATGCCGGACTTCAGTTTGAGCAGTCCGGGTGAAAGCGGCGTGCCCGGCGCAATGGCGGCCGATTCCCATTCGAGATTCACGCCTCGTGTGAGCACGGCGACGGAGGCGGTGGTGTCCTCCACATCCGATTTCAGCCACGACATGGCCAACCACGCGCCCATGAGCGCGATGCAGGCCGCCATAGCTGCCACGGTGGTGACGGTGGCGAAGGTGAAACGGCGCTTTGGCATCAATGCGGGCTGGATGACCTTTCCGGGCACGGCGAGCGGCTTCGTGGCGCGGAGCATCGCGTCCATCTCGAAGTGCTGGAGCAGTTTTTCGCCGAGTTGCGGCTCGTTTTGCAGCCGCGTGTGCAATTCCTCCGCCTCGGCAGCGGTGAGCGTGCCTTCGAGGTAGTGCTGGATGAGCGTGTCGGCTTCAAGCATGAGCGTGACCTCCCTGGTTCATGGATTGCTGGATGCACTCGCGCAGCTTTTCCCGCACGCGGGAGAGGGCTCGGCAGACGGTGTCGGCCTTCATCTGGATCTGCTCGGCGATCTGCGGCGTGCCGACCTCGTCGTAATAATAGAGCTCCACGAGTTCGCGACTCTTCTGCGGCAGTTTTTGCAGGCAGGAGCGCAGCACGCGGACCTCGTCCTCGTAGCGCGGCGGCGTCTCACGCTCCTCCGCGAGCAGGCGGATGTGATCGGCGAGCTTTTGAACCACCTCCGGCTGCTGCCGCGTGCGCTCCCGCCACAGCCGCATGGCGATGTGACGTGTCATCGTGGCCAAAAGCGGCCGCGCATCGCTGCTGAGATCCCATTTCGACTCCTTCGCCATGAATTCGAGAAACACCTGCTGCGTGATGTCCTCCATCAACCCCGGCCAAGGGGCATATTTGAGCGCCACGCCCTTCACAAAGTCGTGATGGGCGAGGAAAACCTGCGCGGCGTGGGTTTCGGCGATGTTCATGCGTGCGTGACTATCTCGCACGAGCCCGACAAACCGGACACTGATTTTCAACGATAGACCCGCAGTCTCACAAACCGCCTTCCATTGGTCCCAGCGGGCATGGTGGCCTTGATTTGCTGGGTGGTGCCGTTGTCGCTCAAGATGACACTGGTGACGCCGGAGGTGCTCCACGGGCCGGTGAGGTTGTCGGCCCATTCGACCGTGTAAGTCACATCGGTGGCGGATTTGTTCTTCGTGTAAGTGAAATGGAGATCGGTTCCATCGTTGGTGGCGGACTGAAGCGCGGGCTGGCCAGCTGCGGGGTTGGAACCGGTGGCGTATTCCATCAGGTTGGTGGTGCCGTCGTTGTCGGTATCGGCAAGGTCGCCTGCGATAGCCGGATTGTTGGCGTTGTTGCCAAAGTTGGTGCTCTGCCATGTCTGCCAGGCGGTCGGTGTGATGCGGGTGAGGACGACATCATTGCCGGTGCCGCCGGTGTAGCTGATGCGCCACCACTGGCCGTCTTCGTAGAACTCGGCGTTCTGCGGTTTGCTGGCAAAAGTGCCGCTCACCGCGCCTGCGCCGGTGTTGTTGATGATGGTGAAGGTCGAGTTGGCGGCGAGAGCGGGTGCTGCGGCCAAGTCGAGAGCACCTGCAAGCGTGACGGTGCCGCCGACGCTGACTTGATCATGCTGCGTGCCGGGTGAGGTGCCGTTGATCTCGATTTGGAGGGTTGCGGCGGCCGCGAGGGTGTAGTTGCCGCTGGTCGTGGCAATGCCTGGCGAGTTGCCGGGTGCATGGGTGCCGCCGTTGATGACCAAATTGCCTGCGAAACTGCCCTCACCACGAAGCGTGCCCGCGTTGATCGTTGTGGCGCTGGTGTTGCTGCTGGTGCCGTTGATGGTCAGGGTGCCCGCACCGGCTTTGGTGAGGGCAAAGTTGCCGCTCAGGTTGGAGTCGATGGTGATGTCGCCACTGCCGCCGATGGTCGTCGCCGCACCGAGGATGACGGTGGACAGATTCGCGGTGGCGGTGGTGCCGGTGCCGCTGCCAAATGTCACCGAGGGTGCGCTGGTGTAGCCGCTGCCTGGATTCGTGACGGTGATGGCACTGACAATGAAATTGGTGGCATTGCCGGTGCCGGTGGGATTGGTGCCCGCGGTGGTGATGGTGCCACCGGAAAAGGTGATGGTTGGCGCTGTGGTGAAGCCGGTGCCTGCGTTTGCGGTTGTGATGGTGATACCTGTCACGGTGCCTGAGGTGCCACCTGAGAGAACGGCCGTCGCAGCGGCTCCACTGCCACCACCGCCGCTGATCGCGACCGTAGGCGCGGCGGAATAGACGGTGGTGCCTCCGTTGATGGTGAAGCTGGCGGCGGTGACGCCAAGTGTGGCGGTCGCCGTCGCGCCTGAGCCAGTTCCGGTGATGGTGACCACGGGGACGGTGCTGTGTGTGCCGCCTGCGGTGGTGGAAATCGAGGACACGACTCCGCCTGCGATGCTCGCTGCCGTGGCGCTGTTATTGACGAGTCCGCCGACGCCACCGACGCCGTTGCCGTTCACGGTGATCCTCTCGTTGATACCCTGCTGCCCGTTGAGGTCGAGTGTGGCTCCTGCCGTGACCGTGGTGCCGCCGTTGGCGCTGCCAATCGTGGAGCCGCCGTTGCCAAGCGCGTTCGCGTTCCCCAGCAGCAGCGTCCCTGCGTTGATCGTCGTGGTGCCTGAGTAGGTGTTCGCTCCCGAAAGGGTCCAGGTGCCCGCATCAGCTTTGGTCACGGCCAGCGACCGCGTGGCGATTCCGCTGCTGATGACGCCATTGCAGAATCCTGTGCCCGCGCCGCCGAGCACGAAAACGCGCCCGGTCGTGTTGGGAGACACCGCGCCCTCAAGTGTGAGCGTGCCGGCGACGACCGTGATTTTTGTGTCGCCACCGCCACTGGCACAGGTGATGTTGCCACGGATGGTGTTGTTGCCTGCCTCGTTGAAGATCACGCCCGCGCTATTGCTGGTGGTGTAGCGGATGCCGGAAGGAATGTCGATGTCCCCGCCGCTGCCATCGAGCCGGAGCTGGCAGTTACCGGCTGTTCCCCCGGACAAAGTGATCGTCTTGGTCGTGGCGGTTGTGCCGAGAGCGCTGCTGTTGGTGATGCGCACAGCGCCCGACGAAATCGTGACGCTGCCGGTGAACGAATTCGCTCCACTAAGCACGACGGTGCCAGCGTTGATCGGGCAGTCGATGGTGAGTGTGCCGGTGCCGGTGATGTTGGCGGGCACGAGCAACGTGCCCGTGCGGTCAAAGCGCAGCGTGGCGTTGTTGGTCACAGCACCTGGGGCGAGAGTGCCCGTCGCACCATCGTTCCCGATTTGCAGTGTGCCCGCGCTGATGGTGGTCGTGCCTGCGTAGGTGCTGTCACCGGCGAGGATGAGCCTACTTGAGCCTGTTTTGACAAGAGCACCCGCTCCACCGACTCCACCACTCAAAATGAACGTGGCGGTTCCAGTGCCCTGCGCGGTGGTGTCGTCGTCGAGAGTGATCGGTGCGCTCACATTGTAAGTCAGCCCTGTGCCGTTGGTTGCCGTGAGATTGATCGCCGGGAGGAGCGAGGTTTCGCGGCGGAGCAGAATCGGATTGCCCGTGATGGAGATTGTCGATGTGCCGGTGGTCGGCCCCGTGCCGCCGAGCGTGAGCACATTGAGCGCATGGCCGAGCGAGGTGTCGTTGTTCGACGTGATCGTGCCAGCCGTGAAGGTCTGGCCGGTGAAGAACTCCGCGGTGGAGAAGCGGCTGTTCGGTGGAGGCACGCCTCCAGTCCAATTCGCGCCTGAGCTCCAATTGAGCGTGCTGCCAGTCGTCGTTGAGCTCCAAACCGTTGTGCTCGGCGGTGCGCCATCAACGAGCACGTTGAACGAAACAGGCGTGGTAGCCGAGCCATCGCTTGCGGTCAGTGTGACGGTCGCTGAACCCGATGCACCCGGTGTCGGCGTGAGCGTCACGGTGCGTTCACCGCCGAGCTGCACGGTGCCGCCGAGACGGTCGAAAACCACCACATTGCCCGTGCCTGTGCTCTTGCTGGTCACGGCGAGGCCGACGGTGTTCGCCGCCCCTGTGAAGGTCACCGCTTGCGTGGTGCCGATCTGCACCCATGCGCCGGCCACGCCGTTATTATCTGTGGCGTAATAAGCGGTGAAGTTGCTGCCGCTTCGCACCAGCCGCAGCCAGCAGGGCGCGGCGACCCAGTTGACGGTGGCATTGGCCGCTGACGCCGCGCCAGCCGTGGCCCGATAGTGGAAAGCCACGCCATTCCCTGGAGTGACCAATGCAAAAGCGTAAGGGGAAGTGTCCGTATCGCTTTCGCGCATCATCACGCCGGCTTTTGCGTCCACATTGCTGAAGTCCGAACTGGCGACGCGAGCGATGATTTCGCCGTCGCCGTTGAGACTCTGCCGCACCCAGCGGCCCTGATCCGCCGTGCCACCGATGTCGGTGCCGCCACCGGTGACGATGAATGTTCCGTGATCTTCCGTGAGCGAACCTGCGGTGGTCGGCGAGCCGAGCGTGCCATTCGTCCAAGCCGCCGGCGCGGCACTGATGGCGATGCCGCTCACTGGCAGCAGCGCCGTGTTCGATGAGGTTACGGTTGGCACCGTGATGTTACGATCTTCTGCCTCCGCGTCAGCGACCAGAAAAGGCAGCGCTGCCGAGCTCGAACTCACCGGGAGGATTTGATTGCCGGGACTGGTGATGGACGGCGGTTGATTCGACCCGGTGACGGTCACCGTTACGGTGCCACTGACACTGAGGCCATTGTAGTTACGTGTACCCATGTGGGCGAGGTTCCAATTCTCCGCACGGCCGTTGAGTCCGCTTTGCAGCATTGGCTCCTCGATGGAGCCGTCGAAGTAGCGGTCGAGATTCGCCGACGTGCTGCCGGTGCCGCCCACGACGAGGGACGAACTCTGGCTCACATTCATCGCCACCGAGGTGACCGATCCGGCGAGGAATCCATCCACATAGAGAGACAGTGTACCGGTGTTCGTGCCTGTCCGGTCGTAAACAAGCGACGTCGCATGCCACTCGCCGACGGCGATATCCGGGCCGACGATTTCCTTCTCCAATCCACCCGTGCCATATTTGCCGACCTTGAGCGTGTCACTGTTCGCCGGGAAGTAGAGCTGCAGTTCCGCCGCCGTGCCGCTGCCATCGCCGGATCCGAGGTGGAAGATCGTGTCCGCTGTCGTGCGGTCCGCGCGATTGAACCACACGGTAAAGGACCAGTCCGCGTCGTTGTAATCGATGTCCGTGCTGGCGAGCGTTCGCCTCAAGCGGGCAGCACCGGTGACTTCCTCACTCATGCCGAGCGATTGCGCGGCATACGGTGCTAGCAGCGGCGGCACATCCGGGCTGTAGGAGTACTCGCCACCCACGCCCACCACCTCGAGTGTGCCCGTGCGGTTGAAGTTCGACAGGTCCGTGCTCTTCGCATCGGTTGCGACATCGGGTGACTCAAAGTCATACAGGAGCAGCGTGCGGGGCCCAAGGGACTGATCACGCACGAGCAGTCGGAAAGACGCTGTTCCGTTGTAATTGGAGGTCGGGGTGAAGCGCGCCGTGTGGCCATCCGGCAGCAGGCTCACCGTGCCGTCACGGGCACGCGAGACTTCAAAGGAAATCTTGTCCAGAGGTGTGAGGTCGTCCGTCACGAACGTCTGGAGATCGATGTCGATCGGGGTGTTCTCTGGCGTTGTCTTGGTGCTGACAGCGAGCACTGGCTTGGCATTGACCGTCACCGGCCAGACGTAGGAGCCGGTGCCAAGCTCCGGATCGGTGGCGGTGATGGTGATATTCACCTGGCCACCCACATTCGAAGGTGCTGTCACCGTCACCGTTCGCACCGTCGTCCCCACGAGGCCGAAGACGATGTTCGCATCGGGGATGATTGCTTGATTCGAGGACGTGCCCGCGAGCGTGATGTCGGCAACCGGTGTGTCCGCGTCATTCACTGGCACGATGACCGCACCGGTATTCGAGGCCTGATCAACCAGCCCCGACTTCATCGTGCCGAAATACGGTGATCCGGGCGGTGCGGAGAAGTTCATGTTGGACAGATTCGGTCCGACACTCAAAGGGTTCGAGAAATTGCCGGACTGAATCGTCAGGCCCGTCTTTGTCGCGGTCATCGTGTAGCTGCTCGCGTTGAGTCCGGTGATCGCGTAGTAGCCTTCGCTGTCCGTCGTGTCGGTGTGCGTGGCGTCAGCTTTGACCAGCACACCCGAGACCGGCACACCCAGCGTGGTCGCGACCGTGCCTTGAATGAAGAAGGTGGTGCTGGTGCCGACCTGAATGAGCAACTGCCCGGTCGTTGTCATCCCTTTCATGTCCGTCACAACGCAGCGAACCGTCCGCGTGCCCGACGTGCTCCAGCTTTTGGTGGCCGCCGTGCTGTTGTTGGCGGTGAATGTGCCATCGCCCCAGTCCCAAAAATAGCCCAGCGTGTCGCCATCGGGATCAGTGCCCGCTGCGGTGAAGGTCACACTGCCATTGACCGCCGGATTCAGGTTCGATGCATTGACCACCACCGATGGCTTGCGGTTCCCGGCAAACGCGCCGCGATTCACCGTCACGTCCATCCATCCTGTGCCGTCGGCGTCCGTGCCCCGCAGGACCGGTGTGATGTAAATGCCTGCGGCGGTGTCTGCGAACGTCTGGCCGATGAGCAAAGGGCTGTCGTCCTTCGTGCTTGTTCCTGGGACAGTGTCGAGCAGCAGCGGCTTCATGTTGCTGATGGTCACGTCGCCCCAGTTCAGCACCACGCCATCCTTCATCCACGCGTTCGAGGCCGCGTAGGTCTGGCGATATTCGACCCAGTAGTCATTGCTCGTGCCCGCTCGGTCCACGGCGAGAGCTTTCTTGCTCGTTGCCGTGGATTTGTCGAAGGCCCGGATGCGCGTCGTTGTCGTGCCATCGGTGGTGATCTTCACCACGTCGCCATCCACGACCCAGTCGAGATAGTTTTTCTGCCGCGCCCCAAAGTGCGCGTTGAACGAGCTGCTCGCGCCACCCATGTGGTCGAAAGGATTTCCGTATTCCACCGCCGTGCCGCTGCCGATCGTCGTTCCATCGTCCGTGTCCCAAAAACCCGAGTGATTGAGGCCGAAGTTGTGCCCAACCTCGTGACTGCACACACCGACATTCCACTGCGAATTCGCCAGCCACGCGCCACGAGCGCCAACAAAAGCGATGCCGCCAAAGCTGACCACCGGCTTGCTGGCCGTCACCACCACTTCGTGCGTGTAGTCGAGATAATTGTATCCCGCCGCCGTCGCCGCCGCGCGTGCCGCATTGAGCATGGTGCCAAAGCTTGCGTAGCTCGCGTAGCCATTGGGCAGGCGCAGCGTCGGCGTGAAATCGGAGCCGCTGCCAAGCGGCGCCCATGACATTTTACCGAAGGACATCTCTCCCCAGTGTGTCGCGATGTTGGCCAGCAACGTGGTCAGCGTCGCATCGCTCACCACCTGGCCGGGAAAGTCCGGGAAATCCACGCGGATGATGAGCATCTTCTTCACGCCCTCGGTATTGGCGCTCTGCGCCACCACTCCGCCGCCTGCTGACGCATCGCCATTGGCGGCAAAGAGCAATTCATCGAGCGCATGTTTCGGCCCGCAGAAAAACGTCGGATCTGCACCATCCCAATCCACCACGACTTCCTCGTTGGTTGTGCTCGTCACCACGCCCGAAGTCGGACACACCTCATTTTTCGCATTCAAGTCCGCCACCTCCACGGGCTCCAAAATGCGGCCCGGCAGCTCCGTCAGTGCCAGTTTGCCATCCACCGCGATCCCTTGGATGGCGATGTTGGCCCGCGTCGGCACCAGTTCGCGCAGGCCGTAGGTGAAGGCCTCGAACTCGCGTCCGTCCTTCATCGTCACCGTGCGCTGCACCGGCCGCACATCCAAGGTCTGACCCGGGGCCGCCACCGCCGCGATGACCTCCAGATCTCCGCGACCGCTCACCGGTGCCTCCAGCAGAGCTAAAATGTCCGCCGGCATCCCTCTCCGCACCGCCACCGGCACCGCCAGTTCCAAGGCCCGTTTCGGATCCTTGTCGATCAAGTCGGCCAGTTCGTTTCGTCGCTGTTGGGCCAGTTCCAGCCCCTGCGCCATCAAAGCGGCCTTCTCATCATCCGTTTTGGCCTTCGCGAACTCCTTCGCCCACGCACGAAACCCCGCAAACGCCGGCTCCGGCATCACCGACTCCCATCGCACATCCTGCCGCAGCGCCCGCACCACGTCCTTCGCATCCGGCTCCTCGGGAACCACCCTCGGCCGCTGCGACACGAACTGCTCATCAGCTTGCGGCGATGCCGCCACTGGCTGCTGTGGTGACGGTGCGGCACCATGGCCTGCATCGGCCTGTTGAGTGCCCCGTGGCATCGAATCCGCCCCCCACCAGACCACGGCTGCCCAAACAATCAGGAAAACGACAGCAAGACGTAGAAACGAGGCACGAGACATAAAAACGAAACGGAAAGCGAGGCGGTTGGGGGGGGGTGCGCGACTCGTCGGGACGCAGGCGCACCACCTCACGGTTTTACCAAAGTCGCCCCGAAGCGTCTATGCCCAAAAAGCCGTCCAACGCGGTCAAAAGGGCCTATTTCCCCACCTCTTCACGCCTTCGTGACGCGCAGCCGGACAAACCGACGCCCGCTGGTTCCGGCGGGCATGGTTGCCTTGATTTGCTGAGTGGTGCCGTTATCGCTCAAAACAGCGCTGGTGATGCCTGCGGTGCTCCACGGGCCTGCGAGGTTGTCAGCCCATTCGACGGTGAAGGTCACATCGGTGGCGGAATTGTTTTTGGTGTAGAGGTATTCGAGGTTCGCGGCGTTGCGCTGCGTGGAGTGAGGCGTGAGGCTGCTGGTGTTCGGATTGGTGGCGCAAGCGTATTCGAGGAGGTTGGCGAGGCCGTCGTTGTCCTTGTCGGCGGTGTCCGCGTAGATGCCGGAGGTGCTGGTGGTGCCAAACTGCGTCTGCCGCCACGTGTCGATGGGGGCGAGGACGGTGATGCTGACGGTGGCACCGGCGTTTTGACCGCCTAGCCACTGCACGGGCATGGTATTAAGTGCGGTGACATCTGGCTGCGTAAGTGCGGCGTCGAAGACGGCGAGATCAGCGAGCGAACCATTCAGCCAGCGGTCGAGCACGGTGGTGGCTCCGGAGCCGCCAAATTTCACGGGCTGGCTGTTCGTGATGGCGAGCGCGAAGGCGTTGTCACTGCCCACGAGAAAGCCGTTGTGATACCAACTGATCACGCTGCCGCTG
>CALMTT010000367.1 GCA_937872615.1 uncultured Verrucomicrobiaceae bacterium
CCGCGGTGACGGATGTGGGGCAGGTGCGCGGTGGCAGGCTCGTCGTGGCCGCCATCCCAAGTGTGTGCGCCTGCTTGTTGCCGAAGCTGCTGCATGCGTTTGGCCGCGAGCATCCGCGGGTGGAGCTGCAATTGATCGAGGACAGCTCCGAACGCGTCGCCGAGAGCGTCGAGAGCGGTCATGCGGACCTTGGCTTCCTCCAACTGCCCGCGAACAAGTCGGCGTTTGAGAGCCGCGTGCTCGTGACGGAGCCTTTCGTGCTGCTGCTCGCCAGCTCGCATGCTCTCGCGGGCGCAAAAGAGATCTCGCTGAAGCAACTCGCCGCGGAGTCGTTCATCTTTTACAAAGGCCGTGCGCGTGATTCCGCGCTCGAAGCCTGCCGGAAGGCCGGTTTTGAGCCTCGCATCGCCTGTGAGAGCGGTGAGCTGGAGACCGTGCGATCTCTCGTCGCCGCTCAAGTGGGCATCGCCATCGTGCCGCAGCTCGCCGTGAACGCGTTGCCATCGCAACTGCGTGCCGTCGCTCTTAAGCAACCCGGCCTGCACCGCCAGATCGCCGCGGTTTGGAAGAAAGGCGGAGGTCTTTCGCCCGCCGGTGCTGAATTGCTCGAGATGGCGGTGAAGGCGAAATGACGAATGACGAATGACGAATGCGGCGCGGGTCCCTTCTTCGACATTCGCCATTCTGCATTCGTCATTCCTTCCGTCCGCTTGCACCGCCTCCGAATCCCCGCTAAACCCACGCATGCCAGATTCTCTCCCTCCTCTCTCCGGTGACATGACGATGTCCCAGGTGCTCGCGGCCTATCCGGGGGCGCAGCGGGCCTTGTTCGCGCAGTATCACATTGGCGGCTGCCGCAGTTGTGGCTTCCAGCCCGGCGAGACGCTCGCCCAGGTCTGCGAGCGGAATGAAAACATCCCCGTCGAGGAGGCCATCACGCACATTCAGAGCAGTCACGAGGCCGATTCCAGCCTGCGCATCTCACCGCCGGATTTCGAAGCTCTCCGCCGTGCCCAGCCGGACCTGCTCATCCTCGATGTCCGCACCCGCGAGGAGCATGAGGCCGTGAAACTGCCGAATGCCCGCCTGCTCACCCAGGAGCTCGTGCAGGAGATTTTCACCAGCGGTGACAAAACCAAGCCCATCGTGCTCTACGACCACACCGGCAGCCGCTCGCTCGATGCCGCCGCCTACTTCATCGGCCATGGTTTTGGCGAAACGAAGTGCCTCGATGGCGGCATCGATGCCTACAGCACGCAGGTCGATGCCAGTCTGCCGCGTTACCGCCTCGAAATCGAGGATTGAACCATGTTCCCCAAACGTCGCCCCTTTTCATCAAAGCCTCCCGGAGGTCCCCCGCGTCCCCAAAGACCGCCGCAGTCCGCCCCCGGCGAACTCCGCGAGCACCGCACCTCGTGGGAAAAATCCGCCGATTGGTATGACCGCATCATCGGCGAGCGAGGCTCGGAGCTTTATCAAGCCGTCGTCATCCCCGGCGCTCTCAAACTGCTCGATGTGAAGCGTGGCGACCGCGTGCTGGATCTCGGCTGCGGCCAGGGCGTCTTCTGCCGTGCCATGGCGCAAAAGGGCGCCGACGTCACCGGCGTCGATGCCTCCCCCACACTCATTCAAAAGGCCAAAACCTATCCGGTGCGCCCGCCCATCCGCTACCTCGCCCGCGATGCCGCGCACATCGGCGACCTCGGGGAGTTCGATGCCCTCTCCGCCATCCTCTGCGTGCAAAACATGGAAAAACTCGACGAGGTGGCCGCCGCCGCCGCGAGGGCCTTGAAGCCCGGTGGCCGCATGCTCTGGGTGATGAACCATCCCGCTTTCCGCATCCCGCGACAAAGCTCGTGGGGCTTTGAAGACGAGCGAAAGCTCCAATACCGCCGCCTCGATGCCTACAGCAGTGAACTGAGCATCCCCATCGTCATGCATCCCGGGAAGCACGACAGCGAAAGCACCGTCTCCTTCCACCGCAGCCTCAGCGGCCTCACCAAGGCTGGCTTCGCAAGCGGCCTTGTCCTCGGCGGCATCGAAGAATGGCACAGCCACAAAGAAAGCCAGCCCGGCCCCCGCGCCCGCGCCGAAAACCGTGCTCGTAAGGAGTTCCCGCTCTTCCTCGCGCTGCTCTGGCGAAAGGTGTGAGGCCCCGAGCCTGTTCAACAATCAGCCGTCTCAACCCATTCCGAATGAAGACATGGCTCAAAAGACTGTTCATTCTGATGGTTGTCGCGCTCGCAGCCTTTCTTTATGCGGTCACCCAGATTCGCATCCGGCCATGCAATGTGAAAAGCAGCTCGCCTGATGGTTTGGTTGTGGTGAATTGCCTGCCATTTAAAGGTGTTAACTCCCACCCGCTTGATGGTTGCGTTCGAGTTTACATTCAAAAGTATAGCCTCAGTTCGTTCGGAGCTGTGGTGCAGACAACCGTTCCGTGTGAAGGGGACATCAGCCTCGTTTGGCACAACGACGCGGAGCGAAGTTTCTCGGTGTGCAAAGGAGAGGTTAGAACGATGACTTGGCGAACTTTTGGAGAGGAGCCCACCTGCACGTTTGGAGAAGATCTAATCACTTATGATCCGCATGAACTCTGGGCGCGCACCGGCAGATCGACACCTGAACCCAAACAACCGTGATACAGGTGAAAAGAGAATCGCATGCATGGCGTATTTTCCAGCCATGACCCGCGCGACTCTTGCTCTCATCACCGCCCTTGTCATTGGCGCAAGTTCCGATCTCAAAGGTGACATGGTTGTTTCGCCCGTGCCGAGCAAATTGGCCCAGCAACGGGTTGATAAACTGCTACGCGCGGCGGCCACCGCAGATCGAATCCGGATGCGTTCGGTGGTTGCCGACCTTTACAGCATTGCAGCGTCAAAGGTGCCCGGAGACTCGCAAGCATTAAGCTACTATGGCTACCCGTTGGTTGGCTCTGACATGAAGGTGGACTATCGAATGACGGCCGTGCCTGACCGTTCCGCTGTGTTGCTTCGGGCCATACCCGCGTTGATCGGACAAATTGATGATGCTCAAGGGACGTCAAACAAAGCGTGGTGGGTCCTCATCAACCTCCAAGGTGCATGCCCAGCGCCTGAACGGTCCGTTTGGGAACGATGGTGGAATGAGCGTGGGCGAGATCAGTTCGCTCAAGGTACCGGGAACAAGTAAATGCTCGTTACATTCATTTGTCGAAAGGCATCATTGATCCCCAAGCCTACTCTCCGTCCCCACCAAAAATCCCTGAAAGACCCGCCCCAGCCTGCGTTTCAGCGGCATGAACGCGCTCCTCCGCTCCTGCGATGATCTGACCCGCCGCCACTTTGCCAGCCGACTGGCAAAAACCTGCCTCGGCGTCTCCGTGATGAATGGCCTCGCTTCTCGCAGCGTGGCCGCGCCCTTTGAGGCGGCCTCGAAGCTCAAGCAGGCTGCCACGGCGAAGCGGGTCATCTACCTCTACATGAGCGGCGGCATGAGCCACCTCGATACCTTTGGCGTGGTGCCGGGGGCGGACACGATGGGCTCCACCCAGACCATCGCGACCTCCGCCAAGGGCGTGCAGCTCAGTGAATACCTGCCGCACACCGCGAAGACGATGCACCGCGGCGTGATCATCAACTCCCTCAGCTCCACGCAGGGTGCCCATGCCGAGGGGAATTACTTCCAGCACACGAGCTACACCATGCGCGGTGCCACGCGGCATCCAACGATGGGGGCCTGGCTGCAAAAATTCCAAGGCAAGGGCAATGCCGACCTCCCCGGCACCGTCGTCATCACGGGCGACAGCCGCCACGCGGGCGGTGGCTTCTTCGAGCCTGCCTTCCAGCCGCTCCTCCTGAACGATCCGGCCCGCGGCCTGCAAAACAGCCGCATGCCCGCCAGCCTCAGCGAGGCCGATTTCGACTACCGCCGCAGCCTTTCCGCCCGGCTTGACCAGTCCTTCCAGCAGGCCTACAACTACAAAGGCGTCAAAGCCTATGCCGAGGCCTACAAGGACGCCATCAAGGTCATGAAGAGCGAGGACCTCGCCGCCTTCGATCTCTCCAAAGAATCGCCGGACATGCACGCGGCCTATGGCGAGGGCAATTTTGCCCAGGGCTGCCTGCTTGCCCGCCGGCTCATCGAGCATGGCGTGCGCTTTGTGGAGGTCAGTCTCGGCGGTTGGGACACGCATCAGGACAACTTTGTCCGCGTGCCCGAGAAGTGCGGCGAGC
>CALMTT010000368.1 GCA_937872615.1 uncultured Verrucomicrobiaceae bacterium
CAGGCGTCCAGCCGGTGACCTTGGGGTCGAGGCTGCTGAGGACGACGTCATAGTCTTCCTGCGTGCGGACGAGCGAGGCGGGCGGGGAGTTCGGGTGGTAAGAGCAGACGAGGCCGGCATCATGAGCACGCTGGGAGACGGCGTTCACATTTTTGGCAACGTTCAGGCGGCGCTTTTGAAGGTCCTTCGTGCGGCCGGAGGGCAGCGTGACGGTGCCAAGCATGGCGCCGGGGAAGTGCTTGAGGTAATTGATGGTGAAGTCCGCGGCTTCCTTCTCATTCGGGGCCTCGGTGTCGCCATCCCAAGCGCAGACCAGCGCGAGCCCGCAGAGTTTCATGTTGTACTTCTGAAGGGTGTCCTTCATGAGGATCGGGTCGATCTGCGGGCCAAGCCAGTATTTCGAGCAACCGAGGGCGCTGGCGGAGATTTCGAGCACCATCGGCTCGATGCCGGTGAAGCCCGCCTCGGCGGCGACCTTGATCATGTGGTCGAGTTTGTTGTCGTAGCCCTTGCCGGTGCCCTGCATGAACCAGGTATAGACTTCGGAGCCGAATTGGATTTTGCCCATGGGATGTGAGTGTGGTTGTTGATTTCGAGGAGAAAAAATTGCCCGCGCGGAGGCACAGCGGGCGCATTTGAGACGAACCACAGCCAACTGTCCAGTTTTCAGTTAGCCCGTTCACGGTGCTTCCGGCGGTGGAGGCAGCGCGGAAGGGATGTCTGCCGGCGTTTGACCGCGAAAGGACTTCGCGATCTCCCGTGGAATGAAGATGCTCTCACCTCGGGAGGCCTTGGTGCGCTTCATGGGGATGCTCAGCCTTCCACGGACGAGGCCTGACCGGCCCATGACCTCCACATCGGCCTCGATCACCACCTCCTTGTCCCGATGCTCGGCTGTGTTGATATGGACCCGTGTGCCGAAAAGCAGGCTGGCACGCGTGTATGGAGATTCATCCGCCAGACTTTCGAATGGCACACTGCCTTCAAAGCCCTTTCCGTCCATGGGCGCTGACAAACGCCCCGGAACCGTCAGAACAAAGCGGGTCACCCGAAACCACTTTTGATCGCCTTTCTGCCCGAAAGCATGCAGCCGGAGCTGATACGGCCCATTTTCAGTGATCGCCGCACCGCCCAGCACCATGGCGCTGACCGTCATCCCGGCCTCTGAGCCTCGGGGGATGAACTCGGCCCGAAACGCCGCACCGGCGACATTTGGAGCGGGAACCGTCGCCTCAAACACCTGGCTCGTGGTGCGCAGGTAAAGGCAGGAGGCCAGTGAAAGAGAGGCAATGAGAGCAAGAATCGAACGCATGAGCAGGCGGGAAAAGGGCTTTGAGAGGCCCAAAACTCAGCCTGATGACAGAAAATCCAAGAAATCCATCCAGTTTTATTGACAATAATTTATAGAATTATTATAATTAAGGGATGATTTACCTCCGGCACCTCTTTTTTGGCCTAACCCTCGCGGTCTTCGCGACCGGGGCGGTTCGTGCCAACGACCTATTCAACAACAATCCCCTTCCCGGCAGCCTGATCGACCTCTCTGACGACGGGAACGCCCCCACTTTCCTCACCTTCAGCGACGGTCACAACATCGTCGAGGGCAGTATGGGCTGGGACGGCTTCACACTCGATGCCGACATCTGGACTTTCACCGTAGCAGCGGGCTATGAAGTAAGCGAAATCCGTCTCGTGAGCTACAACGGCTCCAATCCTGTCGCTCCAAACGGCCACTGGATGGCACTGGCTGCTGGCAACACGATTGATACAACTCAGAGCGTCAATCACCTGAGCAATGCTCTCTGGACGGAGGAGACGGACGGGTTGGGTAACTCGAACACAAATCTGCTCGCTCTTCTCCAGAATGGTCCGGAGTTTGGAGGCATCGGCTTCTCGGGTAATCTTCAGGCTGGTGATTATACTTTCTGGGTTCAGGAGGCCTCCAGCTTCGTGAACCAATACTGCATCGACTTCGTCATCACGCCGGTGCCAGAGCCGGGCAGCGCTCTGCTGATGGGAATGGCGTCGTTTCTCTGCCTGCGCCGTCGTCGTCCGCGGAAATAAGCCGCGTGGATTGCAAAACGCCCGCGATGCCGCCGCGGCAAATGGCCACATCCAGCTCCAAGCCCGTTACCTGCGGAATGAATCCATCGAGATTTCCGTACAAGATGACGGGCCGGGCATCCCGCCCGACAAACGGGAACGCATTTTTGAAGCCTATTATACCACCAAAGAACGCGGCACCGGACTCGGGCTTTCAGTGGTCAAGCACAACACCGAAATCTACGGCGGCACGGTGCGCGTCGAATCCGAGCTTGGAAAGGGGGCGAAATTCATTCTAACCTTCCCCGCGAAGATGTTGATGACGCCCCTCACATGACCGTGCCATTGCCACCACTCCTCGTCGTGGATGACGAGAAGAACATGCGCCTCTCCCTGCAAACCATGCTGGGCG
>CALMTT010000369.1 GCA_937872615.1 uncultured Verrucomicrobiaceae bacterium
ATGCAATCATTGCTTGTCCGTTACAGTAACGTCAGAACGCTCCGGCGGCCTTCCGACCGATCCAAAACACGCTCATGAGCACCACGAGCAGCCCCGCCCAAGCCGGGTGTGCCCAGATCGGCAGGCGGCGCTCTTGCATGGCGGCTTCGGGGATGGCGGCGATGGCATCGACGATGGTTTGCGGCTTCGTGGCGTCCAAAACGGTGCCCTTGGTGAATTGGGCGATTTCCTTGAGCACATCGAAGCGGGCGGGTTGACCGCGTTTTTCGCGGCTGGTGCCTTGGATGGAAATTTTCGTTTCGAGGTTCGATCCAGCTTCGGCGCAACTGAGCTGGACGACGTGCTCGCCAGGCTCATTCGGCGTGAAGGTGCCGTTGAAGAGGCCCCAGGCTTCTTCGCCAGCCGGGAGAAGGCGGACGCTGCTCACCTTGCCGCTCGGTGCAGCGATTTGGGCGATGACCGCGCCTTCGCGCAGCGGTTCGCCGGTCACGCTCATGACGTTCGCATTAAGAGTGAGCACATCGCCGGTGCGTGGACGATCCGGCGAGTAAAAGAGGCGCATCTTGTCGCCGCTGCTCATGTTGCGTTGATAGGCCATCCAGCGCACGACCTGACCCCAGAAGCGGTAGTGATACTTGTCCTCCACACCTTTGCGCCAGCGCCAGGCACCGTCAGTGCCCATGAAGAGGATTTTACCCGCGCCGTAGGTCTTCGTGACGATGAGCGGCACGCGGCCGAATTGATTCGATTCGCTGCCGTGGATGGCGAGCACCTCGCTGCCCGCTTTCGCACGAAGAGCAGGTGCATGCCATTGAAAGCCCGGCAACGTGCTCCACACGCGAGCGCTGGCTTCGTCGGTGTCTTCGAGCTTGGTCAAAAGACTGCGCATACCGGCCTCGGTGAGGGCAAACTTGCCCGGTGCTGTGGAGCCCCAACCGCGAGGTTGCGTGGCATCCCAGATCACCGGCAGCAGATCGGCGAGCGGCGTTTCTTGCAGCGAGGCCTGGAAGCCGTGGAAGCCGGGCATGAAGACCAAACCGCCCGCTTGATCACGCACGAGCTTTTGCAAGGCGGCGCACTGCTCCGCGGTGAGCTGGCCTTTCTGCGTGCCGACATCACCGAGGAAGATCACATCGAACTTCGTCAGCTCCTCGTCCTTCGGGAATTTGTCGAGGTAGCCACGGCCTGCGCCCATTTTGCCGAGGCCTGGATGCAGCAGCAGACAGTTCACCTCGACGCCGGGATCGCGTTCGAGCGCATTGCGCAGGTAGCGATACTCCCAGCGAGGAAAGGATTCGATCACCAGCACCTTGAGCTGTTCCTTGCGCACGCTGAGCGGTGCTTCCTGCGTGTTGTTCTCGGGATAGCGTTCATTCGGCGTCTTCGGAATCGTGAGCGTGAGCTTCACCTCGCCCGGCTTTTCGGGTTTCCACGCGATGGCATCCTGAAAGCGGCTCATCGCGGGCAGCGTGACCTCCTTGGTGATGATCTCGCCGCTCGTCGATTTCATTTCGAGCACGACGACCTCGTCACGCGGCAACGAGCTGTCGATGACAAACGGAATGCGAAGCGGCTTGCCGGCCACGGCGAAGGTGGGCACGTCAAAGCTGCTCAGCTCGACATCCGGCAATCGAGTCTCCGATCCGACCGGCACGGCAAACACTGGCACCTCGCGCATGCGCAGTCGCGTGGCGGCTTGGGAAGGCGGCCGGCCGAGGTTCCAGTCGCCATCGCTGATCAAAACGACGGATTTGAGGTTCGGCTGCTTCTCCAGCACACCGAGCAAGGCCGCGTGAATGTCCGTGCCATCGGTCGTGGCGGGCGAAAAGGGCTCGATGACCACATCCATGCGCTCTTTGAGCTTCGACCAGAGCTTTTCATCGATCAGGGGCTTCACGAGTTCCTCTCGTGCGATGGCTTCTTGACCGCGAATCACATCTTTCGTGCTCATCGAGCCCGAAACGTCCGCCAGCACGGCCAAAACCGGCCTCGTCTGCGGTTTGAAGGTCTCCAGCCACTCCGGCTGCAGCAGCGTGATGGCGATGCAAATCGCGATGATGACTCGCAGAAGCTCCAGCCAGCCCATCAATGGCCTCCAGCCGCTGCGTCGCCAGGCCATGAAGGACAAGCCCATGACCGCGACGACAAACGCAACGCCGATGGCGAAGGCCTCGGGCGTGGGATTGAAGACAAGCTGGGAGGTGGTGGGTTCCATGGTGAATCATTTCCTCCATTCATCGAGCAGCCACAGGGCGATGCCGGGGGGCAGGCCTGCGAGCCAGAGACAGCGACCGCCGGTGGTCTGCAGATCGCGGAACTGCTGCCAGACGTCGGCTCCGGCATGAAAACTGAAGCGCGTGTAATTCACCGCGGCACGCAGCAGGCGCAGCGGTGCGGTGAAGAACCACGTGTGCTCCAGATCGAGCACCACGCGGCACCACAGGCGATGGCCTTGCGCATTCACCTTCGGATTCGGTTTGCCGCGCATGAGCGAGGGCGTGTCCGTCCAGTAGATGCGCAGCACTTCATTTACATGACGCGTGACGTGTTCCTGCGAAATCTGGCACCACACATACGATTCCGGGATGTGATGCCCGGAAAGATCCTCAGGGTAGGGAAATTGGCGCACGACATCGAGACGCAGGCAGCCCCATTTTTCACCGCGCACCTTGTGCAGGTATTCGAGCTCGGCAGCGGAGCAGTCGAGCGGATCAACCGGAAAGCGGCTGCCGACCAGCGCACCGTCTTGATCTTCGCAAAGCCCTGTCACGCCGGAGTAGCGCTCGCGTTGATCCGCCGGGATGGCAAACCAGTGATGCTTCAGCCGCTCGAGCGCGGTTGGCACGCAGCCATCATCGGAGTCGAGTTTGGTCCACAGCTCGCCCTTGGACTCACGCAGCGAGACATTGTGCACGGCCCAGGCACCGCGATGCGGCTCCTGCAGGTATCGCACGGGGAAATCGGCCTCGCGTTGATACTGTGCGATGAGCTCGGCGGTGTTGTCGGTGGAGCCGTCATCGACCACCAGCCATTCAAAGTCCCGCTCGGTCTGTGCCTTCAGGCTTTCCCAGACGCGATGCAGCGTATGAGCGCGGTTGTAGGCGGGGGTGAAAACGGTGAAAAGCGGCATCGAAGGCCGCGAAGCTACCCGGCAGGCCATTTTGCCGCAACAAGCTACTTCACATCCTTCATTTCCAGCAGGAGCGTCGTCATTTCGTCCGCGGCGGCCGCGGCGACACGTTTCAGCAGTGCGCGGTCGGTGTTGTCGCCGATTTCATAGGTGATGGCCGGGATGCCAAAGGTGTGGTGCGCCCAGTAGATCGAGGTCGTCGGCGTCGGCGTGGGGCTGGCACTGCGCTCGGCGGTGTAGTCCGGCACCCGCTTGCCGATCCCGGCCAGCCAGCGGGCGGTGAAATTCGGCGGCGAGGACGTGGCCTCGTCCGGCTGGGTGTAAAACACATCGCGGAAGGTCGAATGGAAATCGAGCATCAAGAACAGCCGCCCCTGCTCCTTTAGCGCGAGGATTTGATCGCGGACTGAGCGTGTTTCCGGCTGCGCAAAAGCATTCCAGTCCCGGTTGAGGTCCACATGGCCCATGTTGTGCCGCCAGTGACCGGCATCGACGCCATCGGGATTGATCAGCGGCATCAAGACGAGGTGAAACTCCTCGCGGAACTGCTGCGCGAGATCCGAATCGCCCACGATGGTCTCGATGAAACGCATCAACGCCATGCTGCCCGTCGTCTCCGGCGGATGCTGGCGGCCGATGACGACCACGTGACGCTTCGCGGCGGCATTGCCAATGTCGAGTCGCATCAGCGGCACGCCTTTGACCGAGGCACCGAAGCTGGTGCGGGTGACATACGGCAGCCGCTCCAGCGTGGCGGCCCAGTCTTCCATCTCCGCACGCGACACCGGCTCCTGCGCCGCGACGTGCAAGACACGCGGACCGACCTCCAGCTTCAGCACGGCTTCTTTGCGATCTTCGCTCTGCTGATAGCATTCTTCCGGCAGCAGCACCCATTGCGAGCCATCGAGGCTGATCTTGGGCCGGTAACGCAGCGATCCGCCCTGGCAACGGAGGCGCAGCGTGATGGTCTTTTCGCTTTGAGATCGCACGCGAAAGGCAAACCATGGGCTGTCGTTCACCGGCAGATTCTCCGGACGCACCACCGCGCCGAATTCATCGCCACCCAGCACTTCGCACTGCGTCATGCGGGCTCTCGGATAGTTCGCTTCGAAGGTCACGCCTTGCTCGGGAAAGCTCCACACGCCCTCGCGAGATGTGGGCGTGTCGGGTCTGCAAGCCGCCAGCAGGCAAGCGAGCAAAAGAAGGAAGGTCGGGCGCATCATTGCCGGCACAGGTGGCCTCCGGTGATGGTGCTGGCAAGCCGCGGAGGCTCACTCAAACGGGTGAGCGGAGAGGCCGCTTACTTCAGCTCCTGGATGCGCAGGTTGCGGAACTTGTAGGTTGCGCCTTTTTCGCCGTGATGCTGGATGGCGATGACACCGCTGGCGTCCTTGTCGTCCTCCACATCGGTGGTCAGCACGCCATTGACGAAGATTTTGAGGCTCTTGCCGCGGCATTCGATGCGGTAGGTGTTCCAGTCGTTGCGCTTGAAGGCATCGCCAGCACGGGCGCGGAAGGCTGCCTCGCTCTCCTTGTTCCCTTTGATCGGGCTGATGAACCACATGCGGCGCCCTTCATCGTAGAGACCACCGGACCATTTGCGGTTCGCATCGCCATCGACCTCCGCCTGGTAGCCGAAGACCTTGTTCTTCTCCACATGGGCGCGGAACATGAAGCCGCTGTTTGCCTGACCTTCGGGCAGCTTGACCTCACCTTCAAAGATGAAGTCGCCGTAGGTCTTTTCGGTGACGACAAAGAACTTCTTTTCGCCGGTGAGGTGGATCTCGCCGTCCATGATGTCGATTTTTCCCCACTCGTAGGGGTTCTTCCATCCGCTGAGGGTTTGGCCGTCAAACAGCGGCGTGAAGTCCGCGGCGAACGTGGTCAGGGCGGAGAGGGCGAGGGCAATGAGTGTGCTTTTCATAGGTTGGGAAATGGGGCTGAGGAAAGGATCAAGGATTCACCACATTCACGGGCGAGCCCGCGAGAAAGGCTTTCACGTTTGCAGCGCAGGCGTCGATGAGGCGCAGACGTGCCTCGCGGCTCGCCCAGGCGACGTGTGGCGTGACGAGGCAGTTTTTAGCACCGAGAAGCGGGTTTCCATCCTTCGGCGGCTCCACGCTCAAAACATCCACACCGGCTCCGGCGATGGTTCCGGCCTCGAGAGCTACCGCGAGGGCTTGATCGTCGATGAGCGGGCCGCGGCCGGTGTTGATGAGCAGGGCTGTTTTCTTCATGAGGCCGAGCGTGCGCTCATTCACGAGGTGCTTGGTGGCATCGGTGAGCGGGCAGTGGAGGGAGATGACATCCGCTTCGCGGAAAATCGTGTCCGTGTCCGCTGCCTCAATGCCTGCGGGAGGTCCGCCAGACCAGTTCCGCTTCGACGCGAGCACCTTCATGCCGAAGGCCTGCGCGCGCTGATGCGACAGGACCCGGACATCATCATGGTCGGCGAGATCCGCGATCTCGAGACCGCCGAGATGGCGATCCAGGCCGCGCTCACCGGCCACCTCGTCTTCAGCACGCTGCACACCAACGATTCGGTGTCGGCCATCACGCGGCTCGAAGACCTGGGCGTGCCGCCCTACCTGATCGGCGCGACGGTGATCGGCGTGCTCGCGCAGCGCCTGGTGCGCACGCTGTGCCCGAGCTGCAAGCAGCCCGACGACGCGCTCTCGCGCGACGACCTGAGCGAGTTCGTCAAGCCCTGGCGCCTGACCGGCGGCGTCAAGCCCTACAAGCCGGTCGGCTGCCTCGAGTGCCGCATGACCGGCTACCGCGGCCGCGCCGGTCTCTACGAGCTGCTCACCGTCGGCGAAGACGAGCGCCAGTGCATCTCGCCGACCACCGACGTGGCACGCCTGCGCAAGCATGCGCTGCACGGCGGCCTGCGCCCGCTGCGCGTGGCCGGGGCGATGAAGGTGGCCGAAGGCCTGACCACCTTGGAAGAGGTTCTGCGCGCCACGCCTGCGTGGCAGTGACGCCTCGGCGACAGCCGCGCCGCTACGTGTAAACCACACGGGGTGCTCGGGCATGCCTGCCTAGAATCCGCCGCAAACATTCCGTTCGCGGAGGAGATTGCGGTGAAGATCAAGAGCCAGCGTGATTTCTGGTCGGGCATCATGTTCATCGGCGTCGGCCTGGCCTTCGCCTGGGGTGCCACCAACTACAGCTTCGGCAGCTCGGCACGGCCCGGCCCCGGCTACTTTCCCTTTGGCCTCGGCATCCTGACGGCGCTGCTCGGCGCCATGGTGCTGTTCAAGGCGCTGACCATCGAGGTCGAAGGCGGCGACCCGATCGGTGCCATCACCTGGAAGCCGCTCGGCTTCATCGTGCTGACGGTGGCGATCTTCGGCTGGGCGCTGCCGCACCTGGGCATGGTGATCGCGCTGCCGCTGCTGGTGGTGGTCGCGGCGCTGGCCGGCGACGAATTCCACCTCGGCGAGGCGCTGCTGAATGCCGCCATCCTCACCGCCGGCAGCTGGCTCATCTTCATCCTCGGGCTGAAGCTGACCATCCCGCTGTGGCCTTCGTTCATCGGCAACTGAGGACGGCGCCATGGAACTGCTCTCGAATCTCGCGCTCGGCTTCGGCGTCGCCTTCACCTTCCAGAACCTGCTGTACGCGCTCGGCGGCTGCATTCTCGGCACGCTGATCGGCGTGCTGCCCGGCCTGGGGCCGGTGGCCACCATCGCGATGCTGCTGCCCTCGATCTACTCGCTGGATGCGACGCCGGCGCTGATCATGCTGGCCGGCATCTACTACGGCGCGCAGTACGGCGGCTCGAC
>CALMTT010000370.1 GCA_937872615.1 uncultured Verrucomicrobiaceae bacterium
CGGACGCCCGTATGTTCGCCGACCCCAAAACGACTCCTCATGTCCTCACTCCGCACCATCCTCCTCGGCACGGCGGCTTTTGCCACCTCGGCGAGCCTGTTTGCCTCCTACCCCGTATTCTCCACCACGAAGCCAAACGGCGGCCAGCGTGGCACGGAAGTGAAGCTCACCGTCACCGGTGACCGTCTCGCCGATTTCGAGGGCCTCATTTTCTTCTCCCCCGGCTTCACGCAGAAGAGCGTCGAGAAGGTCGAGAAGAACAAGGTGGACCTCACCATCGCCATCGCCCCGGATGTGCCGCCCGGAAACCACCTCATGCGCATCCGCACGAAGACCGGCATCTCCCACGCCCGCCAGTTCTTCGTGGGCATCTTCCCGAACGTGGAGGAAAAGGAGCCGAACAGCGAGTTTGAGACCCCGCAGGTCCTTCAGCTCAACCAGACCGTAGAAGGCCTCATCACCAACGAGGACGTCGATTACTACAAAGTGCCGCTGAAGAAGGGCCAGCGCCTCTCGGTGGAGGTGGACGGCCTCCGCCTCGGCTACACCGTCTTCGACCCCTTCCTCGCCATCATCGACAAGGAACGCTTCGAGAAGGTCATCAGTGACGACACCATTCTCCACCGTCAGGACGGCTACTGCTCCTATGTGGCCGAGGAAGATGGCGACTACACGGTGATGATCCGCGAGTCCTCCTACCGCGGCAGCGGCAATTCCTTCTACCGCCTGCATGTGGGCAGCTACCGCCGTCCGGACGTGGTGTATCCCGCTGGTGGCAAAATCGGTTCGAAGACCAAAGTGCGCTTCATTGAGAAGGACAGCTCCTTCGAAGAAGAGGCCCAACTCCCTGCCGAGATCGACCCCGGTTACATGATTTACTCGAAGTCGCAGGAACCGGCGCCCTCCGGCAATCCCTTCCGCCTCGTGACCTTCGACAACGCCCTCGAAGTCGAGCCAAATGACGAGCAGGCCAAGGCCTCGCCCGCCGCTGGTGAACCCATCGCCCTCAATGGCATCATCGAGAAGCCCGGCGACATCGATTACTTCAAGCTACCGCTCAAAAAAGGCATGACGCTCGAGATCCAGGCCTTTGCGCAAAGCCTCGGCTCCCCGCTCGACAGCGTGGTGAATGTTTACAACGAAAAAGGCGGCAGCCTCAGCGGCAATGACGATGGCGGCGGCCGTCGTCGTCTGGACAGCAAGTTCAAGGTCGCGATCCCCGCTGATGGCGATTACTTCGTCCGCGTGGCCGATCACCTCGAGCGTGGCGGTCCGAACTATGTTTACCGCCTCGAACTCGTCGCCGCCGTGCCGGAGCTCTACTTCGCCTCGCCGCAGTTCACAGTGAACGACACGCATTACCGCCAGTTCATCGCCGTGCCGAAAGGCGGTCGCTATGCCACGCTGGTGAACATCTCCCGCGTGAACGTGGGTGGTGACTTCAAATTCGACGCTGCGGGCCTGCCGCAGGGTGTGAAGCTGCTCACGGAAATGGCACCGAAGGATCTCGGCAATGTGCCGCTTCTCTTCGAAGCCGCCGCTGATGCCCCGCTGGGCCACCAGACCGTGCCGGTGAAGCTCACCCCCGTTGATCCGAACACCAAGATCACCGGCAAGCTCCGCCAGGAGTTCGACATCGTGCGCAATGGCAACGTCGTCTATTACACGGAGATCGAGGACAAGCTCCCGGTAGCCGTCATTGACGAGGCCCCCTACTCGCTGAGCATCGAGAAGCCCGCCGTGCCGCTGGTAGCGAATGGCGTGCTCGATTTGAAGGTCGTCGCGAAACGGAAGGAAGGCTTCAAGAACGCCATCCGCGTGTTCATGATCTGGAAATCCCCCGGTGTGAGCTGCCTTGGTGAGCAAACGATCCCCGAGGGCCAGAACGAGTGCGTCTTCAACCTCGACGCCAATGGCGCGGTCACCGACGGCAAGTGGAACTACACCGTCATGGGCGAGGTCGATGCCGGCAATGGCCGCGTTTACAATGCCAGCCCCTTCACTGAAGTGGCCACCACCACCGCCTACCTCACCGCGCCTGCCATCCCGCTCGTGGCCGTGGAGCAGGGCAAGGAAACCGTCATGATCGCGAAGCTGGAGCACCTGAAGCCCTTCGAAGGCAAGGCCAAGGCCGATGTGCTCGGTGTGCCGGACACCATCGAGATCGAGGCCGCAGAGATCACCAAAGACACCAAAGAAGTAGCCTTCAAGGTGAAGACCACTGACAAGTCTCCCGTCGGCAAGCAGGGCAATCTTTTCGTCCGCGTCGATGTCCCGATCCCCGGCGGCACCACCACGCATCGCGTCGCGCTCGGCTCCACTCTGCGCATCGACGCTCCTCGCAAGGCGCCTGCACCTGCTGCTCCGGTCGTCGCCGCGGCGAAGCCCAAGGAAGAGCCCAAGCCCGCCGCTCCTGCCGCACCGAAACCTCTCTCCCGCCTCGAGCAACTCCGCCAGGAAGCCGCTGGTGGCAAGAAGTGAGCACGACCGGCTCTAACAGCATTTAACAAGAAGGGCGCGATGTGATTCGCGCCCTTTTTTGTGTCTCAAAGTCCTGACGGATGCCGCACCGAGTAGCCCTTGATCGGGCGCGGACGGCTCGTCCAGCGAGGCCCGTCGCTGTCGTCATCATTGTAACCCGTGTCGAGCCGCAGACCGGCGATCTCGCAGAAGACATGGCCTTTGCGGGCAAAGACCGTGATCCACTTTCCATGACCACTGCGGCCAAAACTGCGCAGCCCGCTCGAGGTGGATGGTTCATCGAGTTTTCCCGCCGCGTGCAGGATGTAGGACACGGTGCCCGAGCAATCATACGCGCTGTCCTCAAAGTGCGCATGACCTCCGCCACGGCGGTAGGGCTTTGTGCAGATGCGATTGCCGGCGGAAATCGCCCGCAGCACCTCCGGCGGTGCATTGGCGGGCGGTGGCGTTCCGCTGTGTTGCGGCGAAGGA
>CALMTT010000371.1 GCA_937872615.1 uncultured Verrucomicrobiaceae bacterium
GGAGCCCTTTCGGGCTGTGTGATGGCCATTGTCGCCGGCTTGGCGGCGGTGGCGGCCAGTTTCGTGCTCGTGGCGGTTTTGGCAAAAAGCGGCTCAAAGGAGGAAAAGGACTCATGAGCATCCTCGAAGGCATTTTGATCAAAAACGGCCTGCTGACGGCCTTTGCGCTCATCGGCGTGACGATGCTCGTTTCGTATTGGGCCAGCGAAAAGCTCACGCGTGGTCGCTTGCACGGCAGCGCCATCGCCATCCTGATCGGTTTGCTCATGGCGGTGCTCGCTGGAGGCAAAAACGGCATTTCTGACATCCCGATGCTCTCCGGCGTGGGCCTCATGGGCGGCGCGATGCTGCGCGACTTCGCCATCGTGGCGACGGCGTTCGGTGTGCGACTGGAGGAGTTCATCAAAAGCGGTGTCATCGGCATCGTGTCGCTGTTTTTGGGCCTGTTCGTGTCCTTCTTCGCCGGTGGCGCGGTGGCGTTTGCGTTTGGTTATCGAGATGCGGTGAGCATCACCACCATCGGCGCAGGTGCGGCGACTTACATCGTCGGCCCGGTGACGGGAGGAGCGATTGGGGCGAGCAGCGAAGTGATCGCTCTGAGCATCGCCGCCGGTCTGGTGAAGGCCATCGCGGTGATGATTGCCACGCCCTTCCTCGCCAAAGCCATCGGGCTGAACAATCCACGTGCCGCGATGATCTTCGGCGGCCTCATGGGCACCAACAGCGGCGTCATGGCCGGCCTCGCCGCCACCGATCCCAAGCTCGTCCCCTACGGAGCGATGACCGCCACCTTCTACACCGGCCTCGGCTGCCTGCTGGGGCCATCGGTGGTGTTCATGATCGCCCGTGCTCTCTTTTAAACCATGCCTGACCTTCCCTTCATCGCCCGCGCCCGTTCGTTTGCCGACCGCACCGCGTTTCGCACGCCTGAGGCTCCGCACACTTATCAGCAGCTCTTGGATCGCTCGGCGGAGATCGCGTCGGCTTTGCTTGGCGATCAAAACGATCTTCAAGAAGCCCGCGTGGCCTTGCTGGTGTCGCCGGGATTTGAGTACACCTCTTCACAGTGGGCCATCTGGCGTGCGGGGGGCATCAAGCTGCCGATTTGTTTGTCGGCGACCGAATCGGAATGGGAGTATGCGCTGACGGATTCGCAGGTGAGCATTGTCATCGCGGATACCGACAAGATCGCGCCGCTTTGTGAACGACTGGGCATCCGGCTCGTCCTCGTGAACTCCATCCAAGGCGCGGCGAAGCCGCTGCCGGACATCGATGTGAACCGTCGCGCGATGATTCTTTACACCAGCGGCACGACGAGCAAGCCGAAGGGTGTGGTGACGACGCATGCGAACATCCAGGCGCAGATCGAGAGCCTCGTGACGGCCTGGGAATGGAGCGCGGAGGATCGCATCCCGATGTTCCTGCCGCTGCATCACATCCACGGCATCATCAACATCACTGGCTGCGCTTTGTGGAGCGGCGCGGTGGTGGAGCCTTTTGCGCGTTTTGAGATGAACGCAGTCCTGCAACGCGTGCGCGGCGAGGCTTACTCGCTCTTCATGGCCGTGCCGACGATCTACGTGAAGCTCATCCAGGCCATCGAATCTGCGAGCGAGGCCGACCGCGAGGCCATCGTGGCGGGTTTCAAGAAGATGCGGCTGATGGTCAGCGGCAGCGCGGCCTTGCCAGCGAGCGTGCATGAGCAGTGGACCAGGCTCACCGGGCAGGAATTGCTCGAACGCTACGGCATGACCGAGATCGGCATGGCGATCTCAAACCTCTACCGCGGCGAGCGCCGTCCCGGTGCTGTCGGTGCGCCATTGCCGGGCGTCGAAGTGCGTTTGAAAGCCGAGAACGGTCCCATCATCACCGCCGAGGATGAGCCGGGCGAGATTCAGGTGCGCGGCCCGGGTGTTTTTCAATGCTACTGGAATCGTGAGCAGGCCACAGCGGAGACTTTTGAGGATGGCTGGTTCCGCACGGGCGATATGGCGGTGCTGGAGCACGGCTACTACCGCATCATGGGCCGTCTGAGCGTGGATATTATCAAAAGCGGCGGCTACAAACTCAGCGCCCTCGAAATCGAAGCCGCGCTGCTCGATCACCCTCTCATCGCTGAGTGCGCCGTGATCGGTTTGCCCGATGACACGTGGGGCGAAGCCGTCAGTGCTGCCGTGGTGTTAAAAAAAGGCACGCTGGAGCTCACTGAGCTTCGCGAATGGTGTAAAGGCCGACTCTCCGTTTACAAGATCCCGCAACGTCTCAAAGTCGTGAGCGAGTTGCCGCGCAACGCGATGGGCAAGGTGACGAAGCCTGCGGTGAAGGCGTTGTTTTGATCGTGACGAACAACGGAGCTATTCCTTGCCCTCTTCGCGCATGCGGATGAAGGGCTTCAGCACGAGAAGCAGCAGCGGGGCCATCAAAACGAGGCCGCCGACGATCATCCACATCCTGCCGGGATCACGCGGGCCTGTTGCCGGGCAGTAGCGCTCCATGATACCCGCAAAAAGAGCCCCGGTGGCCAGCTTGCTCATCAACAGCGGAATGTAGGACAATGACGCGAATGAGGCCTCCTGCCCCTTCGGCGCGATGGAGGCCGCATACTCATACACGCGTGGCGAATAGAGCGCCTCCCCGATGGAGAACACCACCTGCCAGAGAACGATCATCACGATGTAAGGATGGATCTGCCCCTGAAGACCAAGGTAACCATGTCCCACCGCGTCACCAAGCCAGCCATTTGCCAGACCAGCGAACAAGTCTCCTGGAAGCGCCATGAACACAAATGAGGCCGCCGTGACAAGTCCCCCGAAGATAACCATTGAATAGGCTGAATGCTTTCGTGTGAGCACGCCGATCAGCGGCGCCAGCACCAAAATAAGCACACTGTTAACCGCATTGAATCGTCCTACCCGATCACGGCCTTCCACACCAATTTCGCGCTCGGCAAAAGTGGGAAGCACGCTGTCCATCGTTCCAAAAACGATCTTCAGAAGGCCGATCATGGCGAGGAAAGTGAGCAGCCGGGCGAATCCGGGGTGCCGAACCAATCCCATCAGTTGTTTGCCAGTTTCACGAGCGGTGTTCCGGATCGTAATGCCAAGTTTTGCCAAGAAGCCGCCTTCTTGCTCGCCGCTCTGAGCGTCAGTGGCCGCATTGTGGTCCGCCCGCATCAGCCACAACAGAGGCAGCATGAGCAACTCCAGCGCGAGACTCACGAAGATCAGCACCCGTTCCTGGCTGAACGGCATTCCAAGAAAGCTCACCATTCCGGCTTGATCGGGCGGCAGCGCGGAGAAGACGGAATCCCGAAAGAAGTAGGCAACAAGGAAACCTGCGTTCATGATCGCGTAGAAGATCGAAAACGCCACGGAGCGCTGTTCCGGTGCGGTGAACTTACGTGTGGCTGCCACAAGCACTGGCGTGCAGAATGCTTCGCCGATGGCTGCGGGCACCATGCCGAGCACCAGCGCGATCCAGACGTTGGAGCTGGCAAACATCACGGTCCGGAACACAACGGAGAGCAGCATGCCGATCATCAGGGTGCGCCGCATTCCAATCGCATCAGCGAGAGAGCCGGATAGCAACGTGGCTACCATGATGAAGGTGCCCCAAGCAGCAAACACCGCCTGCCCTTGAGCATCACTCAAGTGCAGGTCTTTGATCGCCCAGCTCGTGATGACCACATTGAGCAACTTGTAGGCGGTCACGATTACCATCTTCAAGCCGAACGTAATCCAAAGTCCACGCGGGGCGCCCGCGAGCTTGATAAGGGCAAACAAACCGATTCCGAAAATGGAACCACCGACTACGCATCCTGGCACGGCTCCCATCTTTGCCTTCTCAGAGACAAGGTAGGCGAATGCTGCGCTAATTAAAGCGAGCACGCTTCCGCGAAGGATGAGCGGCAAGGGCGACGAGGCAGCGGGAGATGTTTCTGACATGACCCAAGGGGGACAGCGTTTGAGCCGTCAGGTCAAGCGTGTTGGCTCAACGGCCGCTTAGATCGTGACGGGCACTTCGATCCTCACGAGAAGGCCGCCACCCTCGCGGTTTTTGGCGGTGATGGTGCCTTGGCAGGCTTCGATGCAGCGTTTGGTGATGGCGAGGCCGAGGCCGCTGCCGCCGGTGTTGCGGCCGCGGGCGGCTTCGGGGCGGTAGAAGGGTTCAAAGAGGCGCGAAAGGGCTTCTTCGGGCACGCCGGGGCCGCGGTCGGCGATCTCGATGAGGACGCGGCCGTTTTCGGCTTTGGCGGTGATTTCGAGGTCTTTGGCGTAGCGGATGGCGTTGCGCACGACGTTGCCAATGCCGCGATCGAGGGCGTTTCGGAGGCTGTGGAGCTTGATGTCGCCGATTTCGAGTGTGATGCCGTTTTCGGGGGCTTCGCGGGCGAGGATGTTTTGGAGCAATTCGCGCAAATCGAGGTCTTCAGGCGTTTCGCGGTCGGGGATGGTTTCAGCCTTCGAGAAGGCGAGAACCTCTTCGACGAGTTTGGCCATGTGCTGGAGTTCGCGGTCGAGTTTTTGCAGGTAGGTGGATTGATCGGGCGTGCTGCGTTGCTCGACCACGCCGAGCGCCATCTGCATTCTCGCGATGGGGCTGCAAAGCTCATGCGCGACATCGGCGGTGATGCGTTTTTGCTCGCGCATGTAGTCGCCGAGCTGCGCGGCCATGGTGTTCACGGAGGTGGAGAGCTCGCCAAGCTCATCGCTGCGTTGTTTTTCGATGCGCTCGTCGAATTTGCCATGCGCGATGCGGCCCGCGGCATGGTTGAGCGTGCCGATGAAGCCGGTGATGCCGCGCACGAAGGGCATCCAGAGCAGCGCCGAAAGCACGAGCGCCGCGGCGGCGAGTGCGAGCCAGGGCCAGAGATCAAAGAAGAGGCCGCCACCGCTGATGGTGTCGGAAACCATGACCAGCGTGAGCGCCGTGCCGCCCTGCGGCACGAGGTCGAGATGCACACCGGCCCAGTAGCGAGAGGGCTCGCCCGCACGCAGCATGAATCGGGGTTTCGGCGGTGCATCGGCTGGACGTTTCGAGACGGGGCCGGGTGAGCGGCGGGCTAGTTTTTCACCGGGTGGACGGCGGTCAATGAGTCGTGGCATGACCTCCGGCGGTGGCGTGAGAGGTTTGCCATGGAGCTGAACGCCGCGTCCATCGAAGAGGCCGAAGGTGACGCCGTGTTTTTGATCATAGTCGCTCAAACGCGCGGGCCATTCGCTTTCAGCGAGACGAGAAAATTCGAAGGTGATGGTCTCGCCGATGGCGGAGATGCGATCACCCGGTTCGCCGGAGAGCATCCAGTCGAGACCGAGGCGGAACTGTGCTTTGAGGAAGAAAAAGAATAGCAACGCCAGCACGGCGAGGTTCAGGGCGAACCACGAGAGGATCTTGCCGTATAGCGGGAGTTTGAGGCGGCTCATAAAGTATTCGGGGCATTCCTGCCCCATCATTGAGCCGGGCCAGGAATGGCCCGATTACTGGGAGTGACGAGTTGATAGCCGTAGCCGCGCACGGTTTTGATGAAGCGCGGCTCCTTCGGGTCATCGCCGAGTTTTTTGCGGAGCGTGGAGATGTGCATGTCGATGGCGCGGTCAAAGACATCCCATTCGCGGTCAGCGACCTCCTCGATGAGCTGTTCGCGGGTTTTCACGCGGCCGTGGGCCTTGGCGAGTGACAAAAGGAGGCCGAACTCGGCGGGCGTGAGCTGCACGGGCTGGTCGCCGAGGATGACATCGTGCGTTTCGGGATTGATTCGCAGTTCGCCGATGACGAGTTCTTTGACGGGGGCTTGCGGAGCGGTCTCCGCGATCCAGCCGGTGCGGCGCAGCAGGGCGCGGAGGCGGGCGAGCAGTTCGCGGGAGGAAAAGGTCTTCGGCAGGTAGTCGTCGGCACCGAGTTCGAGGCCGACGATGCGGTCCACCTCCTCGCCGCGACCGGTGAGCATCATGACGGGCACCTTCGATTTTGCACGGATGCGACGGAGCACCTCAAAGCCATCGCAGCCAGGCATCATGACATCGAGGATGATGGCCGCCCAAGGCTCGGAGGTGGCGCGTTCGGCTCCGCGCTCACCATCGTGCTCCATTTCGACCTCGAAGCCCATGGGCTTGAGGTAATCGGCCACGAGCTGGCAGAGCTCGCTGTCGTCGTCGATGATGAGGAGGCGCATAAAAGGATTGTGCGTTATTTTTCTCCTCCAAGCCACCGCCTTGACGACATCCTGACAATTTTCCAGCTTCAAGCAGAGTCAATCCTGACAGAGCCTGAGTTTTGGTGAGGGCATGAAGATCATCCCTACCCTCTTTTTCCTCACCTCGAGCCTGTCTGCCCACCCCCTGACCACCGACGATCGCGAGGCGCTGCGAGCGCACGTTCTCGCGGAATGGCAGCAGAATCGTGGAATGGTTCACAGTGCGACACCGCAGTATGCGTCCGCGGAAGCTCCGAAAGACATCGCCAAAGCACCACCGCAGGCCGCTCCGTTCGTGGCTTTCGCGCCGAAGGTGAATGCGAAGTGGGATGATGACTTCCTCTATTTGGAGTCGAACGCCATGCCTGCGCACAGGATGATGGTGGGCATCACCGCGTGGCAGCAGCAGGTGCCGATCCCGCAGAAATACTTCGGTGAGAATGCGTGGCGCATTCCTTTGAAGCCTGTGGTGGCAAAGAATCCGATGTCGGCCAAATCGCACTTCTTCAAAGGTGCGATTGCGCTGGCAGCCAATGGCGTGCCGATCTTCAATCCGATCAAGACCAATGGTCATACGGATACTTTCCTCGCGGGCGAGTTGGACGAGTTCGGCGGGCATTGTGGCCGAGCGGATGATTATCACTATCACATCGCGCCGACGCATTTGCAGGCGCAGGTGGGCAAAGGCAATCCGGTGGCCTACGCGTTGGATGGCTATCCGATCTATGGCTTCACAGAGCCGGATGGTTCGCCCGTGACGGGTCTGGATGAGTTCAACGGGCACGAATCTGCGGCGCTGGGCTATCATTATCATGCGACGAAGACTTATCCGTATCTCAACGGCGGTTTTCATGGCGAAGTGGTGGAGCAGGAGGGCCAGGTGCATCCGCAGCCGCGCACCAGTGGTGTGCGCGAGGCTCTGCCGCCGCTCCCTGGCGCGAAGATCACCGGTTACTCGAATGAGGGGAACAAGTTCAGCGTGAAATACCAGGTGGGCGGCGAGGCTCGTTTTGTGAACTACACGCTCAATGGCGATAGCACGGTGAAGTTTGAGTTCGTGGATGCGCAGGGGCAGGTCACGACGGAGACACATTCACCCCGCGAACGCGGCAGCCGTCCGCCCGGCGGTGGTGGCAGCAAAGGCAAGGGTGATCGCGGCAAGGCTAAGGGCAAAGGTGGTCAGCGGCCTGAGCCGATGCGCGAGGACGTGCGCCGTCCAGAGCCTCGCCGCGAGGGAGAAAAGAGTCCCAAGGAGCAGGCGGTCTCACCTGCGACCGCGCCGCTCCTCATCACGCCGAAACACAGTGGCCGCATGGTGCTGACTAGCCCGGCTTTTGCTGATGGCGATGCCTTGCCCGATGAGTTTAATGGCAATGGGGAAGGTGCCACGCCGCCGCTCGCATGGAAAGGAGCGCCGGAGGGCACGCAGAGCTTTGCGTTGGTGATGGATCACATCGACCGCGATAGCATTTTGAAGACCTACTGGACGATGTATGACATCCCCGGCAGCGCCACGAGCCTGCCGAAGAACTCGCAGGCCATCGGCAAGTTCGGAGCCACCTGGAAGCGCGATCAGACTTATGTCCCGCCACACTCTGCCGGTGGTGCTAGGCAGACTTACACGATCCATCTCTACGCACTGCCTGCTGCTCCGCAGTTTGAATCCACAGCAGGACCGGTGACACGCGAGCAACTGCTCACGGCGATCAAAGACCGCATTCTCGACAGCGCCGAACTGCGCGTGACCTACCAGCGTGCGCGGGATGATGAGCGTGGCGGCAGCGGCGGGCAGAAGGGCAAAAAACCGCGTCCGCAGATGGAAGGCGCAAAGTGATCCGCACAACCCCAATGACCTTATTTATGAAACAACAGTCCATCTCACTATTCACCGCTCTTTTGGCCCTTCTGGTCTTCGCGGAGGCCCAGGAGGAGCGTGGCAGCCGCGAGCGGGAGCGAAAAGACTCGGGCAAAGGCGGTCGCAATGGCGGCGCAGGCGTGGAGGCGGCGGTGACGCCGGAGTATAAGTTCAATGCGTGGCTTTGCAGGCCTGGTGCGGACAGCATCACCATCAGCGTGATGGCTTGGGAGCCGATGGAGGTCTTTGCTTCTTATGGGGAAGACGAAAAGTCGCTCCAGCAGAGGACGGAGCCTCTATCCCTCGCGGCAGGTGAATCAAAGAGCATCGTGCTCGGTGGATTGAAGCCGGACACCAGCTACGCCTATCAACTCACGACCAAGACCACGAATGGAGAAGCGGCTGTGGATGCCGTGCGCAGCTTTCACACCCAGCGAAGGCCGGGTTCCGCGTTCACCTTTGTCATGCAGGCGGATTCGCATCTCGACACGAACACGAACGTGCAGGTGTATCAGCAGACACTCGCAAACATGCTCGCAGCCAAGCCCGACTTCATGATCGACCTCGGCGACACGACGATGGTGGACAAGTTTGGGAAGTTCTTCACGCGCTCCGAGTCGCAATACAAGGCACAGCGTTACTACATGGGCCAGATCGCGCACAGCACGCCCATTTTTCTCGCTTTGGGAAATCACGATGGTGAAAAGGCCGAGCGTCTCGATGGCCCGAACTCCATGCCTCTGTGGTCACTGGCGAACCGGAAGAAATACTTCCCCAATCCCGAACCCGGCGGCATCTATTCAGGCAATGCCACGCCCTTTGAGAGCGCAGGTCGGCTGCAAAACTACTTCGCCTGGGAATGGGGAGATGCGCAGTTCATCGTGCTCGATCCCTTTTGGGCCACGATGAGCGACAACCGCGGCGGCGGCGACAACTGGAACCGCACGCTCGGCGAGGCACAGTATCGCTGGCTCACGAAGGCGCTGGAGGACAGCAAGGCGAAGTTCCGCTTCGTGTTCCTGCATCACCTCATCGGCGGCCTGAATCATGACGTGCGCGGCGGCATCGTGAACGTTCCTTATCTCGAGTGGGGCGGTAAAAACAGCGATGGCACGGATGGCTTCGCAAAGAACCGCCCTGGCTGGGCCTTGCCGATCCATCAGCTCTTCGTCAAACATCACGTCAGCGCCGTCTTCCACGGTCACGACCATCTCTATGTGAAGGAGGAGGCAGACGGCATCGTGTATCAGGAAGTCCCGCAGCCCGGTCACGCCAACGGCCACACACGCAGCGCCGAAGATTATCGCTACCAAGGTGAAGTCCGCCCAGCCTCCGGCCACGTCCGCGTGACCGTGAGCGCCGAAGAGGCCAAGGTCGAGTATGTCTTTACCACCGTGGCTGGCGTCACTGGCAGCAAGGATCCAAATGGAAGCATCCAGCACAGTTATGTCATCCGTCCGCGGTGACAAGACTTGTCACCTGATACTGACAAACTGTCTTTCACTTGCTGATGAGATGCTGACATCGGGAATTCATTCTGCCAGCCACCATGCGTGCATCCGTCCCTTTTTTTGCCTCATCCACATCTCTCACACCTGATCCGGCGCTGGAGGCGATGATGAGTTGGCGTGACCGTCGGGATGAAAAGGCGGCTTGCCGGCTTGTCGGTCTGCTTTCCCCGCTGATGAGCCATGTTGCGGTTCGGAGTCTGCGATGCCAGTGGATGGCTGAGGACGCGGTGCAGCTTGCCTGGGTGCGGCTGTTTCGTTCGCTGGATGGCTTTGATCCGCGCATTTCTGTCTCTTCGTGGGCAGTGATGATCGTGAAAAGGGTGTGCTTGAACATGTTGCGCAGCCTCTCACGACATCCGGTGATGGAGTGGGACGATCTATCGTGGCACGAGGCCGAACAGTTGATGACATCCGCGTCTCCTGATGACGGTCTCGCTGCACGGGAAGAACTCCGCCAGGTGCTGAGCGCCATCTCGATGCTTCCCGAGAAGGACCGCATGATCATAAATTACCTCGTCTTTGAAGGAGACCGCCCGGACAAGGTGGCCAGGCTCGCAGGACTCAGCTCCGGCGCGTTGCGTGCGCGCACCTGCCGCATCCGTTCGCGGTTGAGAAGCGCGACGAGCCGCTTTCGCGGCCCTGCATGACCATGAACAGCTTTCCCGAAAACTACCCCGCCTACCAAGAGCGCACCAGCGGCATTTCACGCCCCAGCCGTGAGGAGGAAACCGCCCTGATAGACCGCAAGTGGACTTCGGAGCGCGCGATGCTGAGGATCCTGTCCGGCATCGGCCAGGCGGCACGGCACATGATGGCGCTGGGGCAGCGTATCGCCGCAGGTGAGGAAAGGATGAATCGATGGCTGCGCATGCGGATGTTGGGCGGGACAAGCATTGAACGCGAGGCCTTCCAGAACCGCCATGACGTGGCACGGCGGCTCTTTGACGAGCAGCAACGGATTTCCGCAGAGAATCCAGGCACCACGCCCCCAGAGGCACTGAGGGCAGCGCTGGCCGGGTTATGCTTCAAGCTCCGCGTGCTGGAGGATGCGCTCGAGGAACTGCTGAGGCTGGAGCAGCGCACATGGGGGGAAATGAGCGTTGAAGAGCAGCACAAGCTGGAGTGCGAGGCGTGGATGCCGCTTGCGGATTTTCGCCAGCATGTGCAATTGGCCGCCCGGCATCACCAGGAGGCACTGGATGCCAAATGGCGGCTCGTGAAATCGCATCTGTGGATGGTGCCGATGATCGCACGAAACTTCTCGTGCCGCTTTTTGAGCTTCATGGACCTAGTGCAGGAGGGCAACCTGGGACTCATCCGCGCCGCGGAAGTCTGTGGGGAGGATTTTGACTGCCGCTTCAGCAGCTACGCGGGCTGGTGGATACGCCAGGGCATCACGCGAGCAGTCGAGGATCAAGAGCTGCTCATTCGTGTGCCTTCTTATGTTTCCGGCACAGCGGCGCGGCTCTACCGCATCCGCCAATCGCTCGAGCAGGCGGCGGGCCGCGAGGTCGAGGATGATGAGGTGGCGTGGCATGCGGGCATGCCGTTGTCACGCGCTCGTCGCGTCCTGGACAGTTACCGGGCACCAATGTCGCTCCACGAGGTCATCTCGTCCGATGGCGATGGCAGTGAGCTCGGCGAACTTATTGCCGACGAGCAAAGCGCAGCCGCGGACGAACTCGCCTCCCGTCGCGACAACACGAGCATCGTGCAGGAAGCGCTCTCCGTGCTCAATGCGCAGGAGCGCGAGGTGCTCTCCCTGCGCTTCGGACTTCAGGATGGCGATCTGCGCACGATGGAGGAGATCGGCCGGGCTGCCGCACTGACGAAACAGCGCATCCAGCAGATCGAGTCCCGTGCCATGGCGAAGCTGCGCCATCCCGCACGCCTGCGTCATTTGGCGCGGTGGTTGTGAGCCAGGCTCCTTCCTTGACCCAAACCTGACAAATCTCCCCGGCCCCTATGAAGCCCTCCTGACACTCCGCGCGTCATACTTTGGCCTCGCATGCTCATGTCCATAACTATGAAACACGTTCTTCGCTCTCTCAAATCAGTCAGCAGTCGGGCGCCGTCGGGCGCGCTTCATCGCCAGCTCATCCTTCTTCTCACATTCACCTTTGTCTTCTGCATGGATGGTCATGCGCAAAAGGGCGGTGGGGGTGGTGGTGGCAAAGGCGGCGGAAAGGGCAGGAGCGAGCCTGTCGGTCCATTGCTGCCGGAGGACTTTCAGAATATCAGCCTGGAGGAGAGAATGCTGCTCGCTGAGCTCTCCGTGCGCGCGGCGGCCTGGATCACCGGCGGAAGTTTTCAGAACCAGTCACCGCAGCAGGTCGCGCCATTCTTTGGTCATGACAGCGATCTGCAGGAGGAGGATTCCCAACGAGGCGCCAAGGAGAACAAGAATGAGGATCGTGATCCCCCGGCCAAAAAGAATGATCCGCTGGCCACGCTGCGCGATTCCATCGAGGTCACTCCCGGACTGCTGCTGGCGACCGTGCTCACTCAGACGCAGAAGGACCTGCTCGCCCGAGGGCTGGACGAGCGTGCGAAGCGCCTCCCGGACTACAGCAGCAAACACGGCGAGATCACCAGCATGCTGTCCGCAGTGCGCGGACAGGGCGCGGCGGCAGGAGCGGCGTGGAATCTGCAAAAGCTGCGCACCGCCGGAGCGGAAGTCGGTCGTGCTGAGCTAAACGTGGCCCTCGTCGAGGCGCGAGTGATGACCGCACTGCTCGGATCGCTGGAGCCTGCGCAAAATGCCATCTGGCGTAAGCTCCAACGAAGCGGACTGGAGCGGCTCGACGAGCCCGAACTCAAGAAACTCGCCGTGGCACGCCAGGGACTCACTGAGGAAGCCATCGTGCTTCTGGAGCGGGCGGCTGTATGGAGTGGCAAAGACCGCCGTGAATTGGTTTCCTCACCGCTGTCATTCATCGGTGATTATTTCGGCGATCTGTCCGACATGCAGCAGCAGAAACAGCGTGGAGGTGGAAAAAATCAGCGAGAGGACGCTGAGAAGCGCATGGGAGTCGTTGGAGCCTTCCTCAACATGCTGGACCGCGACCAGCGATATCTGATGCTGGATTTGGTGAAGGCTTACGCCCGTCTTGTCAGCGATTATCAGGGTCGTCACGCGCAGATCGCCTCCGCGATGCTTTCCATCCGGCATGGTGCCAAGGTGGACATGCCAGCGCTTGGCAGCAGCGCAGGCGAACTCGGTGCCCTGGAGGTCCAGATGGCCTCGGAGCAAGCAGCGGTGTTTCTAAAACTCGCGGCATCTATGGCTCCGAAGCGGCGTGATGAACTCGCCAGCGCCGGCGAGGAGGCCGCCCGGCAGTCGCAGAAGAAGCGATAATTACCACTGCATGAGTTTTCCATCTTCACACAATCTTGACCAAAATCCCGCCTCTGCCCCGAGCGGCGCCGACAAAGCACGAGGTTCACCAAGGCACCATGCACAGACATTCTCTTCTCCTGTTTAATGCCTTGCTGATCGCATTCGCAACCGCGGCAGCTCCTTGGTCGCAGTTTCGTGGCAGTGACGGTCAAGACATCGCCACGCAGTCGAAGCTGCCGCTGGAGTGCAGCGACATGAAGAATGTGCGTTGGAAGGCCGAGCTGCCCGGTCCGGGAGGGGCGAGCCCCATTCAGCATGGCCAAAATGTTGCATGCGCCTGCCACCTTTGATCATGCCGCTTGAGATTATGTGCATCCATGATGCAAATCACCCGAGTGCGAGCTGCTCCAATCAGCTTGCACAATTGTTATCCAATCTTGGAGGGTGAATCCCATCCATGACGATTGTCGCCACACTTTCCGGCCACCTGCCCGCGTTGGAAGATCTTCCTGTGGAAGACTTTGAGCTCCAAAGAGTGCGAGCTGCGAGGGCTGGCGACATGGAGGCATTTGACTGGCTCGTGCGCAGGCACGAGCATCGAGCCTACTCTATGTGCTATCGCTGGCTTCGTTGCGAGGAAGATGCGAGAGACGTATGTCAGGACGCCTTTGTAAAGGCATGGCAGGCCTTGCCGGAGTTTGAGGAACGCGCGAGCTTCTCAACATGGATTTGTCAGATTGCTCTAAACCTATGCCGTGACAGGGCAAAAACACGTTTTGCAAAGCAACAACGTTTGACCGTTGTGCTTGACGATCTGCCTCAGACCGTTCATTGCCCGCAACAATCCCCAGCTTCACAGGTCGAACTGAAAAGTGACCTCGAAAAGCTTCATCTTGGGCTTGCTGCCATGCCCGAAAAGCTGTCCCAGCCGCTAATTCTCACTGCCATTGATGGCTTTAGTCATGAGGAGTGCGCAGCTATTCTCGGTTGTTCCGTTCGTGCAGTGGAAGGGCGTGTTCATAGGGCTCGCAAAGCGTTGCTCGGTTGGTGGCGGGAAGAAGAGGCGGCCGTTTTTACCGAGGTGTTGTGATACAGCGCAGATCATTCTCAGCTCTTCTGAACATAGCTGTTGATGCCGCATCAAAACAGAACATCAAACCGGCTCGTTTCGAGCAGCGCGGAAGGCGCCATCAAAGCGCCGGAGGAACAAGGCTGGAGTCTTCCAGCCGCAGTCTTTACGCGCCGCTGACAATTCTCCGCGAGTTTCTCTGCATCGTCCTGACAGAGGGCCAGTTATATCGGGACCATGCGCATCTCATCCTTTGTCATTCTTGGGGCATTTTCGGCACTCACTTCTCAGGCGGCGGACTGGCCGCAGTTTCGCGGTAGTGACGGTCAAGGCATCGCCACGCAGTCGAAACCACCGCTGGAGTGGAGTGACACGAAAAACGTGCGCTGGAAGGCCGAGCTGCCCGGTCCGGGAGCTTCGAGCCCGATCCAGCATGGCCAGCGGGTTTTTGTCACCTGCTACAGCGGCTACGGGCTTGATTTGAACTCGCCCGGTGAGCTGCGTGCGCTGAAGCGGCATCTCATCTGTCTCGATGCGGCGAGTGGAAAGGTGCTCTGGAACCGCTCCGTGGCCGCGGATGCGGCGGAGGACGAATACAACGACCGGCTCAGCGAGCATGGTTACGCCACGCAGACGCCCGCGTGTGATGGCGAGCGTATTTATGCCTTCTTTGGCAAAAGCGGCGTGCTGGCCTTTGATCTCGAAGGAAAGCAACTTTGGCAGGCGGATGCCGGAAAAGGCTCCAGCGGCCGCGGTTGGGGCTCGGCGACGAGCGTGGTGCTGCACAAGGACCTGGTCATCGTCAACGCGGCCGATGAAAGCAGCGCGATCCTCGCCTTCGACAAGGCCACGGGCAAACAACGCTGGAAAACGGATGGCGGCGCTTACCTGGAGAAGGTTTACAACACGCCCGTGCTCGTGCCCGTTGGCAAAGATCGCGTCGATCTCGTGCTCGCGGTCCAAAACGAGGTCTGGGGCATCAATCCGGACACCGGAAAGCTCCGCTGGTATGCGCAGGTGCCGATCTCCAGCAACATGGCCGCTGGTGTCGTCGCCAAGGATGGCGTGGTGTATGCCTTTGGAGGTAATCGCGGCCCTGGCACCGTCGCGGTGAAGGTCGGCGGCAGTGGCGACGTGACGAAAACGCATGTGCTATGGACCAGCACACGCGGCACGGACTTCCCCACGCCGGTGATTCACGACGGCCACCTCTACTTCGCGAACTCGCAAGGCGTGGCCTACTGCATGAGCGCCAAGGATGGCGAGATCGTTTATCAAGAGCGCATCGAGGCCGGACGCGGTCGCAAAGGCATCTATGCCTCGCCCGTGATGGCCGATGGCAAGATCTACCTCGTCACGCGAACGGCCGGCATGGCGGTCATCGCCGCGAAACCGCAATTTGAGCAACTCGCGCACAACGTGATGTCCACCGACAGCGCCTCCTTCAACGCCACACCATCCATCGCGGGCGACACACTGCTGCTGCGCTCGAACTCGGCCATCTACTGCATCGGGCAGTGAAACCACGCTTTGCATCATGAGAATCAAACAAGCACTCACCGTCCTGTGGCTCTGCGCAGCATCCTTGCTGTCGCACTATTGCAGGGCCGCCACACCAACGCCGAACTTCCTCTTCATCTTCGTCGATGACCAAGGCTGGAGCGGCACCTCTGTGGCGATGCTGCCGGGGAATGATGACAGCCGCACGGCATCGTATCACATGCCAAATCTCGACAGGCTGGCGGCAAATGGCGTGACCTTCTCACAGGCCTACGCGGCTCATCCGAAGTGCGAGTGCTCGCGTGCCGCGCTGCAAATGGGGCGCAGCACCACCAGCCTGAACGCCACGGACAAACGCTCGCGGCAGTGGAACGCCGGGCCGCAGGACTCGCTGGCAAACACGCTCAAGCGGGCGAACGGCAGCTATCGTGCCGCGCATTTTGGCAAATGGCAGTGGCCCACGCCGCCGGAGCCGGCGTGGATGAGGATCCGCTGTCCCTCGTGCGCGTGCGCCGTCTCCACCACCAGACCCCACGCGGTCAGAGCTGCCAGAGGCACCCCCGCGGCCTCGACGTGCGAGAGCGACGTGGGTTTGCGGGCGACGGACAAGGTGGGGGCGACGACGTACTCGGCGTAGCTACCGCCCGAACGGGGAAACGCGGCCATTCCGAACACTTCCGTTCCCGCGGGAAAGGGGTGGCTTTCGTAGGGCGATGCGACGACGACACCGCTGAAGTCGAAGCCCAGGGTGCTGGGGTAGCCGTCGATCGCACCGCTCAGGCCGGCGCCCGCCCGGGTCTTGGCGTCGATCGGGTTCACTCCGGCGGCGGCGACGGAGACGAGCTCGCCGATGAGGGGAACAACGTCGCGCAGGA
>CALMTT010000372.1 GCA_937872615.1 uncultured Verrucomicrobiaceae bacterium
GGCCGATCAAAACGGTCAATAAAACGATCCCGCCCGTGGTGAAAACCAGCGGCCACCAATCGAGGTGGAACGGGATATGGAATGAAAATTTGGCCAACAAAAACGCCGCTCCGACCGACAATCCAGCCCCAGCGAGGCAGGCCAAACTGCCCAAAAAGAAGTATTCCAGGCCATTTATCCACAAAATCTGGGCGCGGCTCGCGCCGAGCGTCCGCAGCAGGACCGACTCTTTCACCCGTTGGAATTTGGACAAATACAGCGACGACAAAAGCACCAAAAGCCCGGTCAAAATGCTGAAAAGTGCCATGAAACGGATCACAAACGAGACTTTTTTCAAAATTTCATCCACCGACCGGAGGATTTGCGTGAGGTCGATGGCCGAGACGTTCGGGAATTTTTCGACCACCAAACCCTGCACTTTTGCCGACTGGACCGGCGTGGCCGACCGCGACACGAGCACCCGGAACTGTGGCGCATTTTCCAAATAACCGTTCGGGAACAGCACCAAAAAATTGGTCTGCACCCGGTTGAAATCGACCTTCCGGATGCTCGCCACGACGGTTTCCATCGCCACGCCGCTGACGTTCCAGCCGCGGGCCTGCTCCTCGAGCAGCGCGATGAAGTTCGAGCGGCATTCAGCGAGGCAGGAGTTCATCGAGCCGACCACGCCGATGCCGCGGGCCTCCACGGCCATCACCGGCAGTCGCGTGGCATACTCCGCGATGACCGGCGGTGTGAGCTCGTCATCGGCTCGCACGCCGACGCGGATGCGCGTGGCACGAAGTTGCTGCTGGCAAAGGGATTCCAGGCAGCGGCGGAGATGCTCCGGACGCTTCAAGGTGGGGATGATGATGTCGATGGTGGCCATGATCGGGAGAGTTCAGGCGGCTTGAGGGAGGTGACGCTGCTCCACGACACCGTGGAGGATGCTGGAGAGGCGGCGTGTGACACGGCGGAGATCGAAATGCGTCTCAGCGAGTGCTCGCGAAGGCGTGATGGCCGTGCTGCGACGTTGCGAAATCTCCGCAAGTGCGGCGGCGAAGGTTTCGGGCCGATCATCCGCGAGGTGGATGTCCCGCTCGCAGAGGTAATCGGCATTGCCGTTGGTCTGGCCCACGATCACCGGCAGTCCGCAGGCCTGTGCCTCAGCCACGGACGAGCCGAAATTTTCCTCGTCGCTCGGCTGGGCGAGCACGTCATGCCTCCGCATGAGTTCCGGCACCTGCGTGCGCGGCATGGAGCGAATCCATTCAAGGCTCTGCGGGAACTCGAAGCCTTCGATGAGCTTGTCATAGCCAGGCACAAAACCCGTTCCGCCGACGATGGTGGCCTTCACCGGCAATCCGGCACGAATGGCATGCGAAAGGCCGCGCAGGAAGACATCCAGCCGTTTGCGCGGAATGATGCGCCCGAGCCACAGAAGCCTCAAAACCTCCGAATCGGGCTTCGAGGCCTCCGAAGCTTCAAACAGGCTCAGATCGATCGGATAAGGCAGCGCGGAAGTGTGATCGGAAGCCACGCCATACTCAGAACGCAGCGTCTCACGCGATTGATGGCTGCCCACGATGATGTGATCGGAGTGGCGCAGCGGTGGCAGGCCGGCGGGAGAGAGCCGCACATTGGCGAGGGCGAGCCATTTCAAGGCGGTGCAGGCTCCAGCGAGGCGGCGGATCTCGCCAAAGCGGCTGATGATGGAGCGTGCATCGGTGCCGGGAGGTCCTTGAGCGAAGCTGATGGAAGGAACACCCGCAAGACGGCCCGGCGCATAGTCGCCCAGCCACAAGCAGAGATCATAGCGGCGGCGGCGATGCTCACGGCGCATGTGTTTGAGCAGCAGGCTCGTGTAAGTGGCGCAATCGACGCGGCAGGCGAGGAAGCCGAGCGCGGGCACACGCTGCACTTTGGCACGAAAACGGTCCGGGCCGATGTTGTCCGTGCAGACAAAGCGGAACAGCGGATGCTCGCCGACGCAGGGACGCGGATCGACGAAGGAGGGCTTCGAGAAAAAGTCGATCTCGTGGCCTTCATCGAGCAGCGAGCGAAGCAGCAGCGCATTGGCCGAGGCCACGCTGCCTTCCTGGCTGGAGACGTATCCGCTGACGGCAAGTTTCATGACAACAGGGCGGGTTGCTGGAGGAGGCTTTCGAGGTTCCACGACTCATGGCGCGGCTCCTTCCGCAGCCAGCGTTCGTGGATGGCGAGGTCAAAGGAGGCCGGTGTGAAGACCTCCAGCCCGCTGCCGGGAAAGAAGGTCATCTCGCCGAAATAGACGCCGACGCCGGTTTGATAGAGATCGACGCGGACAAAGTCATGCTCGCGGGACAGGCGCTGGGCGATCTCGAGCATCACATCGAGGTCACGCGGTGCTGCTGCGGGCGCGAGATAGCGGTCGTGAGCGAGCGAGACAGGCAGGCAGCGCCAGTCGGTGGTGTAAAGGCAGCGCAGATGCTCGATGTAGCGACCGGTGTCGTGCTGGATGAAAGCCACCTGGCCGCGGAAGCAGAAGAACTTGTAGTCCTCGGGCACGAGCGAACCGCTGGGCAGGAATTCCTCGGCGATGATGGCTGGTTTGAGATGCCGGTAGCCGGGCTCGCGGGAGCCGGTGAAGTAGTCCGTGTCCATCCACAACTTCAGCGCGGCCTTTTCATCGGCGGTGAGCGTGCGCGGCGATTGCACGAGGATCGTCATGCCGGAGCCGTGCGTGCCTTTGATCACGCAGCGCGGCACGATGGTGTCGAAAAACGGATCATCGGCGCGTGTGGCATGATGCAGGGTCCTGGCCACGCGGCACTCGGCGGTGCTGCCACGCATCTCATCGGCCACGAACTGCTTCACGAGATGCTTGTCCACCCACGGCGCAAAGCTCGTGCGGCGTGGCAGCGTGACTTTCCGCATGAAGAGCCACTCATTGAAGGAGCGCGGATGACGGATGCTCGGCCACCAGCCGAAGGTGCGCTTGAAGACGCGGCAGGAGAGCAGGTAGCTGGCCCAGGCGCAGTCCGGGAGGATCTTGGCGAGCGTCTTGCCGAGCGCTCCGTTGTAAGAGGGAAGGTGCATGAGGAGCGTGGATCAGGCTTTCCAGAAGGGTTTCCATTTCGGCGCGAGTCCGAGACGCTCACGCAAAGCGAGGGCGAGCTTGCCGAGCATGAAATCGAGGAAGCAGCCGAAGCGCAGCAGCACGGCGCTGCGGATGGCAAAGCCGCGGGTGTATTGATGAAACACGAGGAAGGGCATGCCATGCGAGGTCACGGCCCAGCGCCGGGACCAGTCAAAGCGGGTGGCCTTGGCCTGCTCCTCGCTGGCGGGCTTGTGCGCTGCGCCGTAATGCGCGATGAGGCCATCGGCGGGCGAGAGCAGCGCCACACGGTCGCGGAACTCCGGCAGGCGGATGACATGGTTCGTGGCCACTTGATCCCCGCCGAAGCCGCCGGTGGCCGTTTTGCAGATGGCGAAGCAGGCCTCGGAAAACGCCTTCATGTCCGCCGCGTAGCCGCCCATCACTCCGGCGCAGTAAACCTCCGCGTCGAGCAACCCATCCGCGAGATGCGGGAAGAGCGTGCGCAGCGAGCGTTCGTTCCACCACTGGTCCTTGTAGCGCAGGCCCTCGGAGGCGATGAAGAGGCGCTTTTCCTTCAAGGCCTGATCCATGACATACGAAGGATTCGCCGCGAAGGCCACATCACGCACATCGGCCACCATGACTCGGTCTTCAGGATCACATTTCTCCAAAAAGGCCGCGATGTCCCGGCGGCGGTCGCGGTTCACATCGTTGTCGCTTTGCGCCTGGACGAGTTCGATGCCGAGGCGCTGCATTTTGCGCAGCAGCGAGGCCTCCAGGTGCTCGTAGCAGATCATGATGATGCGGCCTTTGAAGCCGCTTTTCAGCGCGGAACGGTGCCAGCAGCACACATCCGCCCAGTCGTGGTAGTCGATAGCTCCGATGAGGTAGTCCATAAGAAAAGAGGGGATCAGGCCGCGAGGGCGGCGCAGGGTGAGTGGTCGTGCTTGAGCTGCTGCCAGAGGCGCATCGTGCGCAGCGAGAGCGGATGGCGCTGGCGCAGCAGGGCGGGGAGATCGTGCCAGAAGTCACGCAAGGCCTCGCGGAAGAGCGGAGCCCAGTTTCCGCCGGTCCATTCCGCGGCGTAGCGCAGGTAGCGGGCGGCCTGCACGAGACGTGGCAGCAGCGTGAAGGAGAGAAGCCACAGCGGCTCATGCAGCACGGCTTGATACCAGATGTTGCGGGCATTGAGCTTCGCTCGCTGGCGGCTGTTGCGGGCCACGGGACTGGGATTGTGGCAGATGCAGCGCTCCGGCAGGTAGATCACGGCATAGCCAGCATCCCAGTGGCGTTTGCAGAATTCGTTTTCCTCATGCGCCATCTGCAGCAGCTCCTGGAAGCCGCCGAGCTGGTGATACACATCGGCACGGGTCATGGCGGCGCAGGTCATGAAGCCGCAGGCAAAGCAGGCATGCTCCACAGGCGCGGGTTGTGTGTAAGGTGCGAGCTCGCCCTTCTCCGTCGATTGTGGGTAGGCGATGGAGCCCACGGAGGCATCGCGTTCAAGGATGCACAGGCCTTTCTCGATGCCTTCGCGATTCAGCACGAGCGAGTCATCATCGAGGAAGAGATACACGGAGCCAGTGGCACGTTCGGCGAGCTTGTTTCGTCCGGTGGTGGGAAACAGGCGCGTGTCGGAGATCACGATGCTGAGCTTCCGCCGCACGGAGGAAGCGACGGACTCGAAGCAGTTGTCACGCCACGGATAAGTGGGCGCGTTTTGCAGCAGCAGCACCTCGTGGAGGCGGTCGCCGAGCTTTTGGAGGCTTTCGAGGCAGCGAGTGGCTTCATCGAGCCGGTCGCTGCAAATGATGAGGACGGAGATGGCGTGTTTCATGGGTCAATGAGGGATGGTTTTGCTCACGGGACGAGCGGGCACACCGGCCCACACCTCGCCGGCGGGCACGGATTTCGTGACGACGGAGCCTGCGCCGATGACGGCACCTTCGCCGATGCGCACGCCTTTGAGCACGATGCATCCGGCGCCGAGCCACACATTGCGTCCGAGCGTGATCGGGGCGCTGTGCAGCGGCTGCGCGTTCATGGCACGGGAGGCATCGCGGCCGTGATTCGTGTCCACAAAGGTGCAGCCGGAGGCGATGAGGCAGTCATCACCTACCTCGATGCGCTCGCGGATGTTGAACTCGCATCCACGGCCGATGAAGACGCGGTCGCCAAAGATCATCGACGGGCCGGGTGTCCAGTAGTGGGAGTAATTGAAGAAGACATCCGGCTGCACCGTGCAGTCTCGACCGAGCTGGATCTGATGCGGCCAGGTGACCTGCACGCGTGGCAGATGCGTGCCGCGTCCGATGCGTGCGCCACGCAGGCGCAGCGCCAGCTTTCGCAGCGGCTGCACCGGTGATCCGGCGAGCACGAGGCGGCGGCAGGCTTTCTGGAGGAGGGCGGACATGCGGTGTGAAGGCGTTTCAGAATCCAAACTTCGGCACGTGACCGCGGCCGATCTCCCAGAAGGAGCTGCGCGGTGCGGTGGACCATTTTTTGACCCAGCCGGGTGTGTGCAGGACAACGAGGAACCACTCACCGGCGAAGCGGAAGGCAGCGCGGAGGTTTTCCAACGAGAGCCGCTGATGACGAAAGCGGGACTGGATCACGCGAAGCACATGCCAGGGAAGCCGCCACGCCACGGTGAGTGCCGAGGCACCTTGATCGAAGGCGAAGATGACCTTGCCCTCCCAGCGTTTCGCGAGTTTCGCCGCTCCAGGAATCGGCCGCAGCGGATGCACGACCATGGCGCGAGGCTCGAAGGTCATCTGGTATCCGGCGCGGGAGAGACGAGCGCTGAAATCCGTGTCCTCGGCATAAACACCGCCCGCGTAGCGATGATCAAAGCCATCCATCGCATGGAAAATGTCCGCACGGATGGCGAAGTTGCACGAGCAGGTGAGGTGACCGTGAAAGCGAAGTGTCTCCGGGGCCTCCCAAAGCAGCGATGGTGGTGTGGGATCACGCCGCGTGGAGCCTTCGATGATGCCGCAATACTTCGGAGCTTCGCGAATGCTCACGAGATAGGCGGCGAGGTAGTTTTCCGTGGGCTGGCAATCGTCGTCGAGGAAGATCAACCATGATCCAGCAGCCGCTTTCGCCGCAGCATTGCGATTCGATGCCGGACCGCGACGAGGTCCGCGAAGCCATTTCGCGGCCGGAAGCACCTGCGCGATGATTTCGCATGCCTGCTCGTCTGCGCCATCATCGGTGACGATGAGTTCCACACTGCCATCAGCCGGCCATTGCGGCGCAAGCAGCTCGAGGCAGCGGCGCAGATCCGCCGGGCGGTTGCACGTGGGGATGATGAGCGAGGCGAGAGGCATGGCGGCTTAGTTTGGAAGTTGGGCTCCCCAGGCTTTCAGATGCGTGCCGACCATCTGCTCGGCGGTGTAGTGCGTGAGTTGATGACGCAGTCCCGCGAGTCCGAGGCGGAGGCGATGCTCGGGATCGGTCAAAAGACGCAGCAGGCTCTCCGCGAGTTTTTTGGGCTCCTGGCCGGCCCACACGCCGGTGACGTTGTTTTCGACCAACTCGCGACTCGCGGGTGCAGTGCCGCAGACGACCGGTTTGCCATACGACCAGGCCTCCACATACACGATGCCGAAGGACTCATGCGCCGAGGGAAGGCAGAAGGCATCGCACGCGGCATACGCATCGGCCTTTTCCTGCTCGGTGGGGCATCCGAGATCACGCAGGCTTTCCGGCGAGATGCGGGAAAGACGCGCTTCATCGACATCGCCAGGACCTGCGAGCAGCAGAACGGCCTCCGGGCATTCACGCAGCACGAGCGGCCAGGCATCGAGCAAGGCAGGATAACCTTTCCCAGCATCGCGACGGCCCAAAAAGTACACCACCGGCCGGTCATCGAGCTCCAGCCATTGGCGGATGCGAGCCGCGTTGCCATTGCTGCGGCACATCGGCGGCAATCCACAGCGCACGAGCTTTTCCTCCGGCACACCGCGAGCGAGCAGATGAGAGCGTTCATACTCCGACTGGCAGAAGACGGCGTCGGCCTTCGAATACAGACGCACGTCGAAGCCATCGTCGCCCCACGATTGTGGATGCACGGCAGGCCACACGGTGAAGGGCAGCCTCGCCTCGCGGGCCTCACGCCAGAGTGGATAGCCGATGATGTCCCAGCCAGTGCCGACGAAGTGGAGCACATCGACCTGACGGATTGCGGCGTTCCATGAGTCATGATGATTCATCACGCGGCTCAAGGTGTCGGCGAAGGGCAACAGGCGTGCCCGCGAGGCGAGATGGCTCACCCAGCGATGCTGTTTGCGCCAGGTGGCCTGCGGCATGAGCTCGGCGGAGGGCCATTGAAGGTTTCCGGCTGTTTCAGCATCACCCGTTTGCACATGCTGGACGCTGAGGAACTGGCCGTTGATGCGGAAGAGGCTCTGCAAACCGGAGGCGAGCTCGCGTTGATACGCGGCGAGACCACCGACGGAGGCGGGATGGATTCGAGAAGCGATGGCGACTTTCATGGGCGCGATGCGTTGGAGGTTTCTCAATTGCAGACCGGCAGCGCGGCACGGTGACGCTGCATCTGGCCGAGGTGCATGCGCAGCGGCTCCCAGTGGAAGCTCACGTCACCAGGGCGTGCGAAGTGATCGCCGAGCAGGTCGTGACGGACGAAGAAGGCATCGGTGCCGGAGAGCTCGCAGCCGACGAGCGAGTAGCCACCCATCTCCGCCGCGGCGCTGAAGGTGCCGAGCGTGGCACCGAAGAAAGTGGAGCCATCCCACACCGCGGAGGCGTTGTAAGGCGCGGACCAGTCCAGCTCAGCGGGAAGCAGGCCGTTGTATTCCACGCAGATCACACGGGGGCGCAGTGAGAGGAGCTTCGTGAAGACGTGGTAGGTGTTGTAGTCGATGTCGATGCTCAGCAGGTCGAGGTTTTCACCGGACTGGCGTGACTGGAGCAGTTCGCGGATGTTTTCGCGGTTCACGAACTCGCGGCAGATGCGCAGACGACCTGTGCCAAGCAGCGCCTGCACGCTCACGGGCAGTTGATCATCCGCCGGGAGACCCGCATCGACCCACAGGCCTGACCAGCCCTGGATGAGCAGCATGTTCGAGTTGTTCTCCTGAGGTGCGGTGCCGATCTCGACGAAGCGTTTTCCACCTTCACCGATGCGGCGAAAGATCTCCGCGAGCATGCCGTCCTGGCCGTATTGCGAGAAAAATTTCTGCCGGAAGGGCATGAGCGATTTCGGCTCGGTGTAGCGTGAGTTCTGCAGGAGCTGCGTTTCGAGCAGCTCGCACAGCAAGCTGGCGGAGCGGGCATTGGCGATGCCGCTGAGGTCGATGTTGGCCTTCGTCTGGCCGAGTTTGGTGAGCACTTGTTTCATGGGTGTGGGTTGAGTTCAGAGCGTGGCACGGCCACGCCAGCCGTTGATGAGGAGGAAAGTGTTCAGAGAGGCGTTGCCGATGGATCCGGCCCACATCAGGCCGATGGCGCCGCTGACGCTGGTGAGGTCGAGGAAGCACGCGGCCACCGCCTGGCTGCCAAACACCATGACCGGCCTGATCCACGAGTGCCGCACCCAGCCGCGTGACTGGATCGGCGTGCTCACGATGGTGGTGATGAAGGCGAAGACCTGGAATCCGAGGAAGAGCACCAACTCGAACTCGAGGCCGTGGTAAGCAGGGCCGATGAGCCAAAGAAGCTCGGTGCGGAAGAACCATCCACCCGCGAGGGCCACGACACCTACGGCCGCGCCGAGCAGGCTCGAGCTGATCCACATCTTCCAAAGCCGGCGCATGTTCTTTTCCTCCGACATGCGCGGCACGAGGATGCCGGAGACGATGCTGATGGGCACTTGCAGGATGAGCGCCACGCGGCCGATGGCACCCAGATCGGCCACCTGGTCCATGTGACCAAACCACGCGACGATGAACGCGGCGATCTGTGCCTCGAAGAGATAGGTCAAATTGGTCGGCAGGCCGATGAAGAAGTGTTTTCTCAACCGGGCGGCGATCGCGGGATCGGCCTTCTGCGAGTAATCAGCCTGCTCGCGTGCTCGCGGTGCCAGCCAAAGCATCAGCGTGGGCAGCGGAGCCACCACAGTGGCAAGCATGACACTGCTCGCGTCCGCCATGCTGAGCTGCACGAGAGCCACGATGACCACCAGACGCAGCAGCGACTGCATCAAGACCTCGATTTGAGGCTCATTGTAGCGTCGCGCGAGGCTCAGCGGTGTGGCCATCATTTGCGAGGCGATGCTGGTGAGCGTGGCAACGAGTGCCGCGAGGGTAAGAAGGGCAGTTTGCCATGGCGGGCACTGGCTGTGATGCAGCAGATGCGCGAAGACCGGCAGCACGGTGAGAGCTCCAAAGGCCAGCAACAGTGCCCGAAACCGCGCGGCGGAGGCCAGCACGACGCCGAGGCGCTCACGATCTCCCGCGGCCTCGCCTGCGATGGGCATCAGGCCGGTCGAGATGCCCGTCACCGTGAACATGCCAAGTGCGCCGATGAGGTTTTGTGCCAGCGAATACCAGGCGTAGTCCGTTTTTGCCAAGGAGCGCACCACGAGGAAGGCTGCGAGCATCTGCACGACCCGGCCGAGGATGTTCAACGAGGCATACGAGGCCAGTTTGAGGCTCCAACGCCGCAAGCGTGCTCCACCAAAGCTCCACCGCGAAAGCAGCGGTGAGGGCGTGGAGAGAGCTTCAGCGGCGTTTTGCATGCTCGTGGAGGTTTCGGGGTTCACTCGGTGGGGATGCGAATTTCGAGCCACTTGACCTGATAGACGCCTTTCGGGCGCACGAGGCGCTCGCTGTCGTCGAGCGAGGCGGGGATCATGAGGAAGTCACCGGGCCGTGCATCGAGCCCAGCCATCTCCGCGTGACCACGCACGAGGATGATGACGAGATGCTCACCGTATTCGCCAAGCTGACGCGTCTCCTCGATTTGCGCCGTGCGCACAATAACCTCAAAAAACGGGCACTTCGCGATCACGCCATTGTCGAGTGCTGGACGGGGCTCTGGCTCGATGTCGCGGAAGTCGATGCAGTCGAGTCCGACATCGAGATGCAGCTCACGGGCCTTGCCTTGTGCATCGACGCGATTCCAATCGAAGATGCGGTAGGTGGTGTCGCTGTTCTGCTGGATCTCGAAGACAATCAAACCGGCTCCAAGCGCATGCACGCGGCCGCTGGGCACGAACATGGACTCGCCTTGATGCATCTCGATGCTGTGGAGCATGTCCGCACAGGTGCCGTTTTCCGCTGCTTCGACGAAGGCGTCCTCGGTCACGCCTTTTTTGAGCCCGGCGTAAACCTTCGAGCCCGGCTCCGTGGCGGCCACATACCACACCTCGGTCTTTGGCTCGCCACCGAAGAGCACGGCGAGCTTGGGCGGCGGATGCACCTGGACGGAAAGGCCCTCGCTGGCGTCGAGGATCTTCATCAGCAGCGGATATCGACGCGAAGGATGCGCCATCAACGCAGGACCAAAGACCTCGCGGCGATGATTACGCCATAAATCGTGCAGCGTGAGGCCGGCGTAGTCGCCTTCGACGACGCGGCTCTCGCATTCAGGACGGTCGCAGAGCTCCCACGACTCACCGTAGGCCGTGGTGGCATCCGGCAGGCGGCGGTGCATCACCGTTTCTAAACGGCGTCCGCCCCACAGGCGGGCTTGATAGTGCGGCTCGAAGCGCAGCGCCGTGCGCGGCACGGTGTAGAGCCAGGACTCAGCCTCGGACTGAGAATCATAAGCAAAGGAAGGGTTCATGGCCAGGTTTTGGGGGGAAGAGGGTTGAGATGAATCACCGCAGCGCGGCGGGAAGGGCATCGACGAGGCCGCGCAGTTGCTCGGCGCGGTCCTTGGAGGCCACGAGCACCGCGTCATCGGTGACCACGATGATCAAATCGGTGACGCCGAGCAGCGCGATGTGCTGCGGCGTCTGGCCGACGATCACATTGCTCTGCGCCTTCGCGGTGATCTTCGGAGTGCTGCAGCGGTTTCCTTGATGATCGACTGGCAGATACTCGGCGTAGTTGCTCCACGAGCCGACATCATCCCAGTCAAACAAGGCCTCGATGTTCAGCACGCGGGCGGCGTTCTCCATCACGACATAGTCGAAGGACTTCTTCGGCAGCGTGGTGAAGCCTTCGAGCACCTCGGCACGCGCCGCAGCACCGCGGATGAAGCTGGCAAACTCCGGTGCCTGGCGTTCGAACTCGCCCGTTAAGGTGGGCACGGACACGACGAACATGCCCGCATTCCAGCAGAAGGTGCCCGCATCGAGGAAGGTCTGCGCCACCTCACGAGTCGGTTTTTCGCAAAAGCGTTTCACCGCATACACGGCAGGTTCGTGATCGCCTGGCAGAGCCTCGGCACGCTCGATGTATCCATACGATGGGCTCGGCCAGGTCGGCTTGATGCCGATGGTGACGATGGCGGCTTCGCTCGCAGCGGTTTGCCAGGCTTTGATGAGCACCTTTTGAAAGCCGCCGACATTCACGATGACATGATCGGAGGGCAGCACGGCGATGACGGCCTGCGGATCACGCGCGGCGATGACCGCAGCACCCAATGCGATGGCCGCGGCGGTGTCGCGTTTCTCCGGTTCCGCGATGATGTTGGCGTCGGGATGGGCAGGAAGTAGGGCTCGAACGCCCGCTGCCTGCTGCTGGTTCGTGAGCACGATGATGCGCTCCGGTGGCACAAGGCCGTCGAGACGCTTCACCGCCTCTTCGAGCAGACTTTGACCACCAAACAGCGGCAGCACCTGCTTTGGACGATGGTCGCGACTGAGCGGCCAGAAGCGTTGACCGCTGCCGCCAGCGAGGACGAGCACGTAACGATGTGATTCCATGATCGGGAAGGGGATGAGGTTTCACATCAAGCGGTCCACGAGCAGGCGCTGGAGCTCGGGGCGGGGTCTTTGCCGATGGCACGCACGCGGAAGCCGGTCTGGCGCAGCAGCTCGTGATCGAGCACGTTGCGGCCGTCGAAGAGCCACGCGGGCTTCATCATGCGGGCATGCACGGCATTGAAATCGACCTCGCGAAATTCATCCCACTCCGTGAGCACGAGCAGCGCATGCGCCTGCTCGGCCGAGGCTTCGGCGCTGTCGCAAATCTCCACGGAGGTGTCATTCGGTGCGAGGCCGAGATCGGCGCGAATCTGCGCGGCGCTCACCTTGGGATCGTAGATGGCGAGTTTCGCACGTTCGGCGAGAAGCTGGCGGCATACGCTGATGGCGGGAGATTCGCGGGTGTCGTTGGTGTCCTTCTTGAAGGCGAAGCCCCAGATGCCGATGCGTTTGCCGCAGACGGTGTTGAAGAGGGCTTTCAGCACCTGCGTGGTGAAGCGGCGCTTTTGCCATTCGTTCATCTGGATGACCTGCTCCCAGTAGGCGGAGACCTCAGGAAGGCCGAAGTGTCCACAGAGGTAGGTGAGGTTCAGGACATCTTTTTGGAAACAAGAGCCGCCAAAGCCCACGGAGGCCTTCAGGAACTTCGAGCCGATGCGTGAGTCCGTGCCGATGGCACGGGCGACTTCATCGACATCGGCACCCGTGGCTTCGCAGAGGGCGGAGATGCTGTTGATGGAGGAGATGCGCTGCGCGAGGAAGGCATTGGCGACGAGCTTTGAGAGCTCCGATGACCACAGATTGGTGGTGATGATGCGCTCACGCGGCACCCACGAGGCATACACACCGGCGAGTGCTTCCACGGCGCGGTGGCCTTCTTCGCTCGTTTCGCCGCCGATGAGGATGCGGTCAGGTGATGAGAGGTCTCGGATGGCAGTGCCTTCGGCGAGGAACTCGGGATTGGAGAGCACTTGATGGCTCAAGCCCATGCCGTTGTGCTTCAAGATGGTCTGGATGACCTCCGCGGTGCGCACAGGGATGGTGCTTTTTTCGACGATGATCTTCGGGCGGTCTGCTGTTTCCGCGATCGTGCGTGCCACCGCCTCCACATGGCGCAGGTCAGCGGCACGATCGGCACCGATGCCGTAGGTTTTGGTGGGTGTGTTCACGCTGACGAACACAATGTCCGACTCATGAATGGCCTGACGGACCTCCGTGCTGAAGTGGAGGTTTCGTCCGCGTGCTTCGCGCACGATTTCATCGAGACCGGGTTCATACACGGGGAGCGTGTCGGAGTTCCAGGCGGCGATGCGCTCGGAGTTGAGGTCCACAACGTCCACGCGGACGTTCGGGCATTTGGAGGCGATCATCGCCATGGTGGGTCCGCCGACGTAGCCGGCGCCGATGCAACAGATGCGCATAGTATTGAGGTGGTTTGGGGTGGGAGTTAGGCGGCAAGCCGCACGAGTTGAGGCATGGGGTTCGGCAGCCGGTCCTGGGGACAATCGAGAAGCTGCGCGAAATAGGCGATGGTGCGGTCGAGGCCGTCGGAGAGCGCAATCTGAGGCTCCCAGCCGAGGCGTGTGCGTGCCAGCGTGATGTCCGGCCGCCGCTGCTTGGGATCATCGGATGGCAGCGGCTTGAAAACGATGTCTGAACGACCGCCGACTTTCTTCAGCACCATCTCGGCGAGCTCGAGCATGGTGAATTCGCCCGGGTTGCCGAGGTTCACCGGCCCAGTGAAGTCATCGGTCTCCATGAACTTGATGAAGCCGCTGATGAGATCATCGACGAAGCAGAAGCTGCGCGTCTGCTTGCCATCGCCGTAGATGGTGAGGTTTTCGCCGCGCAAAGCCTGCACGATGAAGTTGGACACCACACGACCGTCGTCTGGAAGCATGCGCGGGCCGTAAGTGTTGAAGATGCGCACCACCCGGATGTCCACGCCGTTCTGGCGGTGGTAATCGAAGAAGAGCGTCTCAGCCACACGCTTGCCTTCATCGTAGCAGGAGCGGACCCCGATGGTATTCACATGGCCCCAGTAGCTCTCCGGCTGCGGATGCACCTCGGGGTCGCCATAGATTTCGGAGGTGGAAGCCTGGAAGATGCGGGCGCCAGTGCGCTTTGCGAGCCCGAGCATGTTGATGGCACCCAGGACCGAGGTCTTGATGGTCTTGATGGCGTTGTATTGATAATGCGGAGGCGAAGCGGGGCAGGCGAGGTTGTAGATTTGATCGACTTCGACACGCAGCGGCTCGGTCACATCATGGCGGATGAACTCAAAGCGCGGATGATCGAGCAGGTGGGCGATGTTCTGCTTGCGACCCGTGAAGAGATTGTCCGCGCAGATGACCTCATGGCCTTGAGCGAGCAGACGTTCCGAAAGGTGAGAGCCAAGAAAACCAGCGCCACCGGTGATAAGGATTCGGTTTCTCATAAGAGGTTTAGGCTGAGGTGAGGAAAATTCCGCAGGGGTTTAGCGTGATCCCACATTTGAGAAGGCGGCGGTAAGGCTCGGAGTTGCGTTCAAGCGATGAGTTGAATTTCCAGATAGCTTTGATGAAATCATATCGGAGCACATGAGTTGTGGATGTTTGAACATCCCATCCGAGCAAGCTGCCGCCATCGGTTGAGGGCGTGTGCCCCAGCCAGCGCGAATTGGAATTGAAGAACTGTCCTACCTGCTCGGAGGAACTCCACGCGCCGTGGTCTTAGATGCGGCTAAGGCATGCCTTACGGTGGGATAGGCCCTGGGTTCATTGAAGGTCTTTCGCGATGAGGAACCTTGACAGCGTTCATCATGCCCAACCTTCTCCAACTGGCCTGGATGCTTGGCTCCACGCTCGCCACGGTGCTTCTTCCTGCCACCAACGAGCATCTGCCGTGCTCCACGCGTCCATGGGTGATCGCCCTCGTGCTTGCAAGCTTCGGCTTGTGGGTTCTTGACCGCTTGATTTTGAAT
>CALMTT010000373.1 GCA_937872615.1 uncultured Verrucomicrobiaceae bacterium
ACATAAGTCGTTAGGCTGATGAAAACGCTCGGAGTGTACCAACTCACGAAATTCTTTGGTTGCTGTGTCCAGAAGCAAGATATTATGCGCTTTGTAATCGGCAATAAAAATTTCACCCCGCTTGCCCATGCGAAGACTATTCCCAATGCTCCCCTGCGGAAGCGTTGCGTAGCGCTCTACCTCAGCCTTGCCACCTTCCTTCAATCCTTCGGTTTTGACCAAACCAATTGTGCCGTCGCGCTCAAAATTGACAACAAACAAGCGTCCCCGCCCATCCACAACGGGACCTTCACAGTTCCGTGTGAATAATTGCTCGGCGGTAAGGTCGCGCGTGGCTGGCGCTTGACCGAAGGCAGTGGCGACACTCAGCAGAAATGCCGCGAAGAGAAGAGTATAGTGCATAGTATCAGTATTTAAGCAAAGTAACATCGCGTTCAATCAAAAACGCAAGCGGTTCTTGGAAGTCGTAATCACTGAATGCTTTCGCTTTATCAAGATATGCACGTGATTTTTCGCGGTTCCCTTGTGCATTGTAAATTTCGGAAATGCGGAAATAACTCCATGGCATAAACCAGCGTTCGCGCTCCGGCTGGAGTTCGACGGCTTTGAGGTAGTACGGAATGGCTTCCTGTGCACGTTGCTGCCCGCGATACGCCTCGCCCATGTAGTAGCAGGCTTCGGCGCGAAGTTCTTTAGAAAGTGCGTTATTGTCAGCAAGCGGCTTCAGGAATGGCTCCACTTCTGCCCAGCGTGAAGACTCCGCACAGTTCACACCCTTGATGAGCTGAATTTCATTCGCATCCAACGGCGTTTTAATCCGCTCTTTTGCTTTGCGAATGGCATACTTATCTTCCGGTTCAAAAGGTGCTACTTCAAGGCATTTTTGATAGCCTTTCACCGCTTCGGCGCGTTCCTTCATGTAATGCGCATGCTGCACGGGGATGGTCGGATCTTTGTCGCCCTGCATCATGAGCAGCGGCGGGCTCTCGGGACGCAGGTAGTTCACCGGGCTAACCTCGCGATAGGCGGCGAGCTTGGTCTTCTCGTCTGCGCCCGCTTTGAGGATGCGCGAGCCGAAACGATCTCGCACATCGCTGCCGCCGGGCGGAGTAAAGAGGTCCATCTTCTCGAAATCACACGGCCCATACCACGACACCCCGGCGATGAGGCGATACTTCGCATCCGCGAGCGCTGGATCGCCGGGAAACGACTCCGGCGGCGAAAGCAGCAGCATCTGCGCGAGATGGCCGCCCGCCGAATCACCCCAAGTGAAGACGTGCTCTGCATCGAGCGAGAACCGCGCCGCATTCTTCGCCAGAAAGCGCAGAGCGTCCTTTGCATCGGTGACGCAATCTCGCACGGTGATGTTTCCCTCCTTCGTGCAAAGCCGGTAGTCCACCGAGGCCATGCAGAAGCCCTGTGCATTCAGCGCCTTCACGCCCAGGAAGCGCACCCCACGATCCCCGATGGTCTTGGTGCCCGCCGCCCAGCCGCCGCCATGCGTGAAGAGCACGAGCGGAAACGTCGCTCCAGCCTTCGGTGCGGTTGGATAATGCAGATCGAGCTTTAGCGGGCCTTGCGCCGTCGTTTTGTAAACGACATCGAGTTGGTCCATGCCGTATGAATGGCCAAAGACCGCCAGCAACGCGGCGATGAGGATGAAAACGGGCTTCAAGTGCATGTGGAAGAATGTGGTGCCGTCCTCTGGACTGCTCAGGTGAGTCCAGAGGACTCAACCACACTCATTCCCGCGTGGTTGGCAATGCCTTCAGCACTTCCTCGACGCATTTGTCGCCGAGCAGTTGATACGCGGTCGCATTCCAGTGAAACTTGTCTTTGCCGCCGCGGGCGAGGTCCAGCTTGTCCACGAGCAGGGCGTAAAAGTCGCTCACCGGCACGCCGCACTCGGCCATGACTTTTGCGGCCATGCGGTTGTGGTCGATGATGGTGCCGTTGATGACGGGATCGAGCTTTTTGACATCGCCTCCGAGCATCACAGGCGTGCTGCTGGCCCAGATGAGCTTCGCGTTGGGCAGCTTGGCGCGAATCGCCTCGACGTAGCCTTTGGTGAGCGGCTCAAAGGTGCCCGGCTTGATGCGACCCTCCTGCCAGCCGTGCAAGCCCATGTTGAAATGGATCACGTCATACGGCCCTTTCGCGAGCACCTCCGGCAGGATCTTCGTGTTGAGATGCTCCGACTGGTTATACGGATTCACCCATGCATCGACGTAAGCCTTGCCATCGAGCTTCTTGATCGCATGCGCCATATAACCGCTGAGGATCGAATCGCCAATGAGCAGCACACGCGGACGCTTCGGGTCCTGGATCGTCGCTTGGTTGAGCTTCCAGACCTTGCCATCCGAATGCAGCCTCGGGTCTGTTTCGACTGGTTTATCGACGGCGAGGGCTTGGAGGGCGAAAGCGAAAGTGAGGAGAAGAGTGAAAAGCTTCATCGAATAGAAATCGCGTGGTCATGGATGATCTATCGCACGACTCCATCCCGCTGAAACGACTGCCAGTCGCGGGCGAAGGCGGCATTGAGGAGCCACGAGGCGGTGGATTTGTCACTGGGGAAGGTGGCAAAGGGTGCGGTGGGCAGTTCTTGGTAGCCGCCTTTCGTGGCGGACCAGTTTTGGCCGAGGTGGCCGCTTTCGAGCGTGGGTGTGAGGAGCTTCACGGTGCCTTTTCGTGCATCGGCATCGGCGGGAATGCGGGCGGTGAAGCTGTGACGGAGGAAGGAGAAGACGAGCGGCCAAGTTTTATCGCCGGGGCCGTGGCCAGTCTTCGGCTCGACGGCACTGCACCACAGTGCGCCGTGGTTTTTTCGCAGCGCGGGCACCACGGCGAGGTTTTCTTCTTTGGATGGCCGGGCGAGGAACGCATCGTCCTCGCCGAAAATGACGAGGCCGGGCACTTGCGCGGCACCGGGTTGATACACTTGAAACGTGGTGCCGGGGCGCATCGAAACGAAGCCCCACACGCGCTGCGGCTCATACGACGTGAAAATGGCCGAGAAGCCTGTGCCATTCGAGTGACCGTATAAAAACAGCGGTGCGTGCTGCAGCTCCGGGTGGCCGGTTTTGGTGCCAAAAGCCTTCAAATGCTCCCAAAGCAGACTTTGCGGCCAGAAGCCGCGTTGCATGGGATTGCCGACAAATTTGAAAAGCGCGAGGTGCAGCTCCTTCGCGAGCGTGCGGAGGTCGGCGCGACGAAACAGGCCCTCGCCGCTGCCGTGGCCGGACATGACGACGATGCCTTTCACGCTCTCGATGCCCTCCGGCAGCCACAAATCAAAAGCGACCTCCTCGCGCTTGCCCTCGCCTTTTTGCTTCACGGCCTCGCGCCATTGCGCCTCACTGATTTTCCAATCCCAATTTCGCGCCACGGCCTGCTGCGGCGATGGAGTGCCCCACTTCGCTTCATCGAGCACGCCGTTCCAGCTCGTGGTGGACTTCGTTTGCACGTTCGCGCTCACCCAGCCGAGGCTGTGACATTCGGGCAATTGCGCAAAATCACTCCACTCGGTGCCGCCGCTCACTTTTCGCGGTGCGGTCCATTGCTGCTGCAGCCACGGGATGATCTTTTGCGCCCACTTCGCGCCGTGCTCGCGCAGTCCCGGGCCGCTGAAGTGCACTCCTTTGCCTTCGCGCTCGCGCAGATTGCCTTTCAAAGCATCGCTGTCCGGGCCTTCGAGGGCGATGCCATCTTTCCAAAGCGAGGCCTGCGCGGCGCGAATGTCGTCGCTGCCTTCATCGCCCGGCACGTGATAGCTCGCCTGCGCCACGAACCACGGCACGTCCCAGCCGATGTCGCGTCGCGAGTCGCGGATGATTTTCTCCAGATACTCGCGGTAAAGTTTGCCCGGCAGCGTGCGCGTGGTGTCCTTCTGGTTTGCATCGCTCTCGCCCTGATGCCAGAGCACGGCGCGAAAGCCACGCGGCGGCACCGACTTCATCCGCGCGATGAACGCCTCATACGCCGCACCTTTGCTGGCCCACTGGCCGCTCGGCAGCTGCTCCACGCGACTCACCAGCGTCGGCGGATTCGGAAACGTCGCGCCTTTCGGCAACCACTCGCGCACGCTCGTGGCGCCGATGCCGCACGCGATGATGCCCACGGGCACGTTTTCCTTTTCCGCCACCGCATCGGCAAACGGCGGGATGAAACTGCCGCCACCACCGCTCGCGCCCGGCTGCGGATCATCCGCGATGCGCCAAGCCTTGCCGTCAAAGGTGGCCACACGTCGCGTCTTCGTCGTCTGCTTTTCCGTGCCGTGATTCGCCGAGTTGGATTGCCCCGCGATGACAAACACCTCGCCGATGCCGACATGCGCCACGCTGCCCTTTGCGAGCTCCTTGCCCACGCTCATCACGCGAACGTCCAGCCGCCACCAACCACCTGCGATCGCCTCCAGCGTGCCTTCGAGCTTCTTTCCCGCCACCGACCCGCCCACGCGCTGCCACGGCAACTCCCGCTGCTCATCCACCAGCCGCGCCTCGATGGAAACCTCCGCCGCTTTCACCTCCTCCGAAAGCTCGCCCTCAATGCGCACCAGCCCTCGACTCGGCGTGCTGCGCTGCACCACCGAGTGATCCAGCGGCGCGGTCAGAGTGATCTCAGCGGCAGGCAGCGCTGCGGTGAAGGCGAGGAGGAGGGCAAAGAGAGAACGCGTCATGAAAAAACAGCATACGGCGCTCGGAGGCGGTTTCAGAGCGCGGATGCGCTGAAACTCACGATGATCTATGTGACACTACCCGTTGCGTTGACGCTTATGCACGCACCATGTAGAAGCTCCATCATGGTGAATACCACGAACTCGCTCTCGCCACGCTTCTAAACCCGTCGAATTCGACGGGTTTAGGACGCCAAACAGCCTCGACTCGAACCCAGCCCATGAGCAAACGTAAACCCACCAGCAGCCGCACCAAAAAGAAACATGAGGTTTCGTTAGTGCGTTCCTCTGCGGCTGAATACCTGACTTTTGTGGCTGGGAGCGGGCAGGGAGGCGTGGAGGCGGTTTATGCGGATGAGAATGTCTGGCTGAGCCAGAAAATGATGGGGGTTCTCTATGATGTGGATGTCCGCACGATCAGCTATCACCTCAAAAACGTCTTCGCTGACCATGAGCTTGACGAAAGCTCAGTTATCCAATCTTTTCGGATAACTGCCGCCGATGGCAAAACCTACGCCACTCAGCACTACAGCCTGGCCGCGATCATCTCGGTGGGCTACAAGGTGAACTCGGAGAAGGCGGTACAGTTTCGCAAGTGGGCCACGGGCATCATTGAGTCGTTCACGATCAAGGGCTATGCGATGGATGATGAGCGGCTGAAGAATGACGGCTCCATCCTGACCAAGCAATACTTCGAAGAGCAGCTCCATCGCATCCGTGAGATCCGAATGAGCGAGCGGAAGTTTTACCAGAAGATCACGGACATCTACGCGACCTCGATTGACTACGATGTCACGGCGGCGGCCACGAAGCGCTTCTTTGCCACCGTGCAAAACAAACTGCACTGGGCCATTCACGGCAAGACGGCAGCGGAGGTGATCGTGTCCCGCGCGGATGCCACCCAGGATCACATGGGGCTGACAACGTGGAAGGATGCCCCCCAAGGCAAAATCCAGAGGTTCGATGTCGTGGTGGCGAAGAACTACCTGACGGAAAACGAGATGGCGCAGCTCGAACGCCTTGTCTCGGCCTACCTGGATGTCGCCGAGAGCATGGCTCTGCGCGAAATTCCGATGACGATGCAGGACTGGGAGACGCGTCTGAATCGCTTCATCGCGGCGGCGGATCGTGAGATTCTGCAAGATGCAGGCAAGGTCACTGCCGAGATCGCCGAAGCTCATGCTTTGAGCGAGTTCGAGAAATACCGCATCGTGCAGGACAGGCTGTTTGAGTCGGACTTTGACCGGATGTTGAAGGCATTGCCGCCAACGCCTGAGTCCTGACTCGAATGCCGCTCAGGTCATGGGTCGAGTGTCACCTCAAACTCCGCACCCACGCGAGACTCGACCGGGAAAACGATTCGCCAGCGCTGCGCCGCGGCATCCCAGTCGGTCTGCCAATGCGTGATGGGTTGGCCGTTCACGAGCACGCGGTGGCTGTTCGGTGCCTTCAAGCCGGTCAAAACGATGGGCACATGGCCGAGTCCGCCTTTCAAGGCGACCTGCGCACGCTGCTCGTCATCGACGGCGATGATCAAAGGGTAGTTCTTCGTGATGCGACCGCGTTTCGCGAGGGCTTGAAGCGCGTTGCCTTTCGCCTCGCGATGCACGGGACGCCAGGTGTCGGCTTCGCGGGTGAGGAAGTCGCGCAAGGCATTGTCCGTGCCGTAGTAGGCGGCGGCATCGGCGGGGAAAACGACGAGTTCGAGTTCCGCCTCGACGAAGTCGCCGGGTTGCAGCTCAGTGAGGCCGGGCGGCGGGGCGAGTTCGATGGCGGACTTGTGGTTTCCTCTGCCCCACTCAGTGCAAAAGCTGGACACATGAGGCGCGACGGGCTTTCCGCCGAGCACCGCACGCCACGAGCGCACGATGAGGCCGCGACTCGCCATCGCGTGGCCTTTCTTCAAGGCCTCGCGCTCCACGCCATGCACGGAGATCCATGCACCCTCGCCATCGAGCGGCAGCGCGGTGCGATCATACTCGTCCTTCGCGAGACGTGGCTCCCATTCCTCGCGCAGGCCGGCAACATCGCCGATGGCGACGCGGCGTGCGGGCACGTCGTTATAGAAATCGGCACCAAGCTGGAAGAACGCGAGCCTTTGCCACCGCACCGGCTTCCGCACGTCGTAGCGCAGCCGCAGAAAGGTGCGCAGATGATCATTCGCCGCGGGCACGGACACATCCATGCGTGCCGCGATCTCGCCGCCGCTCGATTCCTCGCTGTAGCTCACGTCGGTGAGGCACGGCCCATGCGCCCGATAGTCCGTGCGCGTGCCGATCATCTTTTGGTAGCGTCCCTGCGCGTCCTTCCACATGAGGAAATCACCGCCGCCGCAGTTTTCGGCCCAGCCCCAGCGTTTCGCGTTGGGCTCGACGGGCAACGTCATGAGCGGACGCACATCGGTGATGAAGCAGCGACGCTGCACGCGTCCCGGCTCGAAGCAGATGCTCTCGCCAAAGCTGCCCACCGCCGCCTGATCCCAAAATTGATTGTGCCCCCAGCCGATGAGGCTGAGCTGCGCATGCGACGCCGCACACACACCACCGTAGCGTGCATGCACCATCTGGAAAACGAGCTCGCGCCGCGACTTCGCCGGCACATGCACATAGGCGAAGCCATGAAACCACTGCCCGTCATGCGGCAGGCGACCCTTCTCCGCGCGGATGTGCCAGTTTTTCGAAAGCTGCACCGGCAGGCCCGTCGGCGTGCCGTCCAGCTCGCACAGCATCGGCGTGAAACCCGTGATCGTCAGATGCTTCTCCTGCGTGAACATCAACCGCGCCACCGTGGGCTCATCGGCATCATTGCGCAGGGTCACACGCCAGCGGTCGATGCGGTCGAGATGCTCCTCGGGATAAAAAGTGCCGCCCGTATTGCTCCAGCGGTCCTCCGGCAACGCCAGCCGATGACAACCCAGCGCCTCATCCCGCGTCACCGCCAGCTCCGACTCCACCACGGCCTTCGCAGCCCCCGCGACCACCTCCAGCAACACGCTGCGACTGCCGCTCACCGTCTTCTCGTCCTGCCGCAGCTCCAGCATCGCGTCGCTGTCACTCTCCAAACGAAACGCCAGCCGGTCCGGCCACACGCTGATCTCCAGCCGCGCCGTGCCGTCGAAGGCCTTCCCCTCTGCATCCGCAAACGTCAGCCCCTCGATCACCACCCGCTGAAAAAAGCGCCCGCTCTCCACGAAGCGCACCGGCTGCTGCCACTCGTCATCCGGCTGCGTGTGGCCTGTGCAAACAAAGCGCCGTCCATCCACGATCACCGCGCATTCCCACTCACCCTCCACCGGCCGCACGCGTCGCGTATCGAAGCGCATCGTCTGCTTCCCAAACTCAAAGCCCAGCACCTCCTCCTTCGGTCTTGTGGCATCGCCAAACATCTTTGGCGGCCCTTCGACCCACCAAAGCGCAGTGCGATCTTCCACGCGTGGCATCCACTCCGCCGCGGTTGGTTCAGCGGCGAGCGTGTGTGTGCTGAAAACGATGAGAGCGAGTAGAAACAGGCAGCGTGACATGAGAAAAGACATTCAAGGCCGCCCGCGACGATTCGCCATCGTGAATGCGGCAGATGCAGGGGAATCATTTGCTCATCGACGCGCCAGCCAACGCACCGCATTCTCGATCACGCGCAGAGGCTCGGTTTGCTGGAAGACGGGATAGGTCTCGTGGCCGGGGCGGAAGTAGAAGACACGGCCTTGGCCGACCTGCCACACG
>CALMTT010000374.1 GCA_937872615.1 uncultured Verrucomicrobiaceae bacterium
AGCGGCATGCCGAGCGTCTCGGCGAGCCGTGTGGCATAGTAGCTGACGTAATGGACCTCTCCTGCAAAGCGCTGGGCATTTTCAGGCTCGCCCCCGCTGAGCTGCTCCTGGCCATTCACCGTTTCCAGACGGATGAGGCTGGGATCGGCTTCCATGCGGATGATGTTGGCAGGTTGCGAGGGGCGGGAGGTGGTGATGGGAATGATGCGGGTGGGTTCCATCGGGCCACTTTTCCGAAGCAGTGCGCATGCCAAAACACGGTTGCGTTCGTGGCGGGCACCGCCATGTGTCGCCACGCATGAGCGAGGAAAGCAAGACGCAGCAGATCAACATGGCCGTGGAAGATGCCGATGAGGCGCGGCTGGCCGCCCTGCAGGCCGAGCATGCGGCGGAGGATGCCGAAAAGGCCGCCGAAGCTGCGGCGGTGGATGCCCGGGTGGCTTTGGAGAAATTCGAAGCGGCTGAGGAAGCGGCGGAGCAGAAGCAGGCCTCCATCGAGCTTTTCGAGCTGTGCACCGCCATCCTGCTGGGCCTCGGCGCGATCTTTTCCGGTATTGCCAGCCATCAGGGCGGTTTGTGGGATGGAGCTTCGCTGGAAGCCTACAGCCAGGCCTCCACGATCTCCACCCAGGCGGCGGACGCGGCCAGTCTGGCGAATGCGATCATCACACACGACAACAACGTTAACCTCCAGGCCATGCAGATGATCTGGCGGGCGCAGTTGCTGCCGCAGGACAATGCCGACCGCGAGTTCCTGCTGCATCAGGCGGCCGTTTTCTACCTCCGCCAGGCCAGTGACGAGGCTTACGAGGCTCTCGGATTGCCGCAGGAGTCGCGGAAGGAGTTCAAGGACTCTGGCTTGGAAAGCATTCCGGAAGACGAGTTGCTGCTGGTGCAGCGGAAGGAGTTCAGCCCGGACTATTATCAGGCCATGTATGCGAACAGCGACTCGAAGTACAAGGAGGCGAAGGTGAAGTTTGACGAGGGCAGCCACGCCAACAACGCGGGCGACTACTTCTCCCTGGCCGGCGTTTACTATGCACTGAGCCTGTTCTTTGCCGGTATCGGCCTTGTTTTCAAAACGGGCATGCGCTGGTGGTTTTTCTCGGTGGGCTCCTTCATCTTTGTGGCCACCACCATTTACATGTACACGCTCGAGTGGGCGTGATCTGACCTCCCCGCCATGATCCGCAGAGACGAAAACGGCCATGTTCACTTCGGGCGCTGGCTCGATCTCGTTCTTCAGGTCATCATTGTGATCAATCTGGTCACGCTGGCCCTCGAGACGATGCCGAATCTCACCGAGCAGCAGATCTACTGGCTGAATGTGGTCGAGGTGACCAGTATCGCCATCTTCACGGTGGAGTATCTCGCCCGCTGCCTGCTTTCGCGCCCGATGCTGCGCTACGCGATTTCCTTCTACGGACTCATCGACCTGCTCTCGATCGCGCCCTTTTTCCTCAGCGTGGGGTTGGATCTGCGCAGCGCCCGGGCGCTGCGGCTCATGCGGCTCTTCCGGCTGTTCAAGCTCACCCGCTACAGCAAGGCCGCGCGGCGCTACCGCCATGCCTTCATGATTGCCAAGGAGGAGCTCATCCTCTTTGGCTGCGCGGCCCTCGTCGTGCTTTACCTGGCTTCCGTCGGCATTTATCACTTCGAAAACGAGGCGCAGCCGGACAAGTTCTCGTCGGTGCCGGATTCCATGTGGTGGGCCGTGGTCACACTCACCACCGTGGGCTACGGCGATGTGTATCCGATCACCCTGGGCGGGCGTCTTTTCACCTCCATCGTGCTAGTCTGCGGTCTCGGCTTCGTCGCGGTGCCCACCGGCCTGCTCGCCGGGGCTCTCGCCAAGGCTCGCGAGCAGGAAAAGAAGCTCGAAGAAGAGGAAGAAGCCCGCGAGGCCGCCAAGGCCATTGCCGAAGCCTCGAGTGAGGAGTGATCAGATCGCGGTGAAATGCTTCAGAGGCCTGAAAAACCGGGCCTCGGGGGACTTTGTGAAAAATTTCACAAAAGGGCTTGCCACTCCAATCCGGACTTGTTAGATGCGGCCCCGCTATCCCGGCCAGACCCTACCCATCCTGTCCCCGGAGGACCCTACGACCATGTCGATTTTGTTTTCCCATTCAGCCCCGTTTTCTCCCGTGCTCGCCAACGTGAGCAGCAAGGCGGCGGAGCTGTTCGCGAAGGAAGGTTTCCTCGCTTTCATGACGAACTCGACGCTCGTCGCGTTGTGCGTGCTTGGCATCGTGCTGTGGTTCTCCCGCAAGGCCACGAAGAACATGTCCCTCGTGCCCCACAAGGCACAGAACACCTTCGAATTCGTGATCGAATTCCTCTACGGCCAGGTCGAAAACATTGTCGGCGCAAAGCAGGCGAAGCTGGCCTTTCCTCTCCTCGGCACGCTCTTCCTTTATATCCTTGTCTCGAACTGGTTCGGCCTGCTTCCCGGCGTCGGCACCATCGGCTGGGCGGAAGGGACCGGCTTCCTTTCGGTGAAGTTCGATTCGCATAATCCGAATCATTTCCCTCTTCTGCGTCCGCCAACCGCTGACCTGAATGCCACAGCTGGTATCGCGCTCTCCGCCTTCCTCGTCTGGGTGTTCCTGACTCTGAAAGAGGTGGGCGTGTGGGGCTTCATCGTTCACACCTTCGGCCCGAAAGGTGGCCTGAAGGGCATCATGGGCTTCATCGTGGCTCTCGTTTTCATGTTCGTGGGTGTGATTGAGTTGGTCTCCATTGTGATCCGCCCGGTGACGCTCTCCATCCGACTCTTCGGGAACATCTTCGCCGGTGAAAATGTGCTCCACATCATGAGCGACATGCTCAACGGCAAAGGCCCGGTGATGAGCTTCCTCGGCAGCGTGCTGCTCCCGCTTCCGTTCTACTTCATGGAACTGCTCGTCGGCCTGCTTCAGGCTATCGTGTTCACGCTTCTCTGCTCCGTTTATATCCAGCTCTCCACCACCCATGACGACCACGGTCATGAGGAGGGCGACCATCATTAATCCTCGAATTTGCCCTCGGGACCATGCGCAATGTGTGGACGCGGGCATGCAACACCAACACCCAACTCGATAACACACTATGACAATGGAACTCATCTCCATGGCCGCTGATGGCGCTACCGCTGCTTCTGGCCTTACCGGCAACCTTACGATGGCAATCGGTGGTGCTGGCGCCGCCCTCGGCGTCGGTATGGTCGGCTCCAAGGCTGTGGAAGCCGTCGGTCGCAACCCCGGCGCTTTCGGTAACATCCTGACCCTCGGCATTATCGCCATGGCCCTCGCTGAAGGCCTTGGTATTATCGCCTACCTCGGCGGTCTGTAATTCGCCTTCCGGTGGCGGATCGCGTGTGCGGTCCGCCACCACCCCTTTCCCCTTCTTTTTCTCTTCAAACTCGATCACCTGATAACGAACATGCTTTCTTCTCTTCCTACGATCCTCGCGGCCTCCAAAGTGGACGCTCTCGTCGAGAAGTTCGGCCTCGCCTGGCCTAAGTTCTTCGCGCAGGTGATCATCTTCTGGATCGTCTTCTCGATCCTCAAGAAATACGCCTTCGGCCCCATCCTCGGCATGCTGGAGCAGCGTCGTCAGCGCATCGCCGATGGCGAGGCCAAGCTCGAAAAGATCACCAAAGACGCTGCTGAGGCTGAAAAGAACGCCAAGGCCATCCTTGAAAAGGCAGAGGCCGATGCGGCCCGCCTCGTGAAGGAAGCCGATGAGGCCGCCAAGGCCCTCCAGGAGCGCCGCCAGCAGGACGCCGTGTCCTCCGCCAACACCATCATCGCCAAGGCCCGTGAGGCTGCCGAGCTCGAAAAAGAGCAGCTCATGTCCCAGTTGAAGCGCGAGTTCGGCCGCATGGTGGCCGACGCCACCAGCCGTGTCACCGGCAAGGTCCTCAACAGCGACGACCAAGGCCGCATCAACCAGGAAACCGCCGCCCAGGTCTCGGCCTGATCGGTTTCATCTTTGATCTTTCCGTTTTTATCTTTCTGCCGCTCCCACTACCGCGATGAAAATTTCCAAGGAAGCCCGCCGCACCTCCCGCCAGCTCTTCCGCGCCTGCATGGCCGATGGAAAGCTCGATGAGGCCCGTGTGCGCACCGTGGTGAGCAGCGTCTCGCAGAGCAAGCCCCGCGGCTACATCGGCATCCTTGATGCCTTCGCCCGCCTCGTGGCGAATGAAGTCGATCGCCAGCGTGCCATCGTCGAAAGCGCCACCGCTTTGACCCCAGCGATCCAGTCCGACCTGCAGGCCAGCCTTTCGAAGAAATACGGCCGCACCCTCAGCCTCGAATTCCAGACCCGCCCCGAGCTCCTCGGCGGCATCCGCATCAAAGTCGGCTCCGACGTGTGGGACGGCAGCGTGAAGGCCCGTCTCGAAGCCCTCGCGAGCTCACTCGCGGCTTAATTCACGATCCAAATCAAAAATCTTAAATCCTAAATCAAAAATCAGATGAGCAACATCCTCCAGGAAATCGAATCCCAGATCGCCGGCCTCAAAACCGCCGTCACGAAGTCCAATGTGGGCATCGTCCGTGAAATCGGCGACGGCGCCGCCAAGATCGAAGGCCTCAGCGATGTCATGCTCAATGAGATGATCGAGTTCCCCGGCGGCGTTTACGGCCTCGCGCTGAACCTCGAAGAAACCGAAGTCGGCTGCGTGTTGCTCGGCTCCGGTGAAAACGTCCGCGCTGGCGATGAAGTCAAGACCACCGGCCGCCTGCTCTCCGTGCCCGTCGGCAAATCCCTCCTCGGCCGCGTCGTGAACGCCCTCGGCCAGCCCATTGATGGCAAAGGTGAGATCAAAGGCGAGGCGCAGTATCCCGTCGAAAAGCTCGCCCCTGGCATCATCGCCCGTAAGTCCGTGTCTGTCCCCGTGCAGACTGGCATCATGGCCATCGACGCCATGATCCCGATCGGCCGCGGTCAGCGCGAGCTGATCATCGGTGACCGTTCCACCGGCAAGACCACCATCGCCGTGGACACCATCATCTCCCAGGCGCAGCAGAACAAGGCTGCCGAACAGGGCAAGCTCGCGGGCCACAAGCCCCTCTACTGCATCTACGTCGCCATCGGCCAGAAGCAGTCGAACATTGCTCGCGTCGTGAAGACCCTCGAAGACGCCGGTGCGATGGAATACACCACCATCGTCTCCGCCTCCGCCTCCGACTCCGCGGTAAACCAATACCTCGCCCCCTACTCCGGCTGCGCCATCGGCGAATACCTCATGGATCAGGGCCAGGACGTCCTCATCGTGTTCGATGACCTTTCCAAGCAGGCCGTTGCCTACCGCCAGGTGTCCCTCATCTTGAAGCGCCCCTCCGGTCGTGAAGCCTATCCGGGTGACGTGTTCTACCTCCACTCCCGCCTGCTCGAGCGTTCCTGCCGCGTCAGCGATCAATACGGCGGCGGCTCCATGACCGCGCTGCCCATCATCGAGACGCAGGCCGGTGACGTGTCCGCCTACATCCCGACGAACGTGATCTCCATCACCGACGGCCAGATCTTCCTCGAAACCGACCTCTTCTACCAAGGCATCCGCCCCGCCATCTCCGTCGGTCTTTCCGTCTCCCGCGTGGGTTCCGCCGCGCAGACGAAGGCCATCAAGAAGGTCTCCGGCACCACGAAGCTCGACCTCGCGCAGTTCCGCGAGCTCGCCGCCTTCGCCCAGTTCGGTTCTGACCTCGACGCCGGCACGAAAGCCAAGCTCGACCGCGGTGCCCGCATCGTGGAACTCTTCAAGCAGCAGCAGTATCAGCCGAAGAGCCTGCCCATCATGGTCAGCACGCTCTACGCGATGCAGAAGGGCTACTTCGACAGCGTCGCCGTCGATCGCGTGAAGGAATTCCAGGCCAAGCTGGAAGACTACCTCAGCACCCGCAAAGCCGACCTCATGCAGCAGCTCGCCAATGAGAAGGCCATCGACAAGGTCGAAGAAGGTCTCAAATCCGCCCTCGATGACTTCAAGGCCTCCTGGAAGTAATTTTCTGGCTCTCCGTCCTCAGCCCTAAGCTCTCCGCTCCATGCCTTCCACTCGCGACATTCGACGCCGAATCAAATCGGTCAAAAACACGGCCCAGATCACCAAGGCCATGCAGCTCGTCGCGGCCGCGAAGATGAAAAAAGCGCAGGACCAGGCCGCTAACGGCCGTCACTACGCCGAGCTGCTGAACAAGGTGCTCGTGAACCTCAAGGAGAACGCCGAGGAAGGCACCCATCCCTTCTTCGCCGAGGGCAAAGGCGACAAAACGCTCGTCCTGCTCATCGCCAGTGACAAAGGCCTCTGCGGCGCTTTGAACACGAATCTCTTCAAAAAGCTCCTCACCACTGATTTCGGCACCGGTGAGGTCGAATACGTCACCATCGGCAAAAAATCCGTCCAGGTCATCAACCGCCTGCGCCGCACCCTGCTGGCCGATTTCCCCATCAAGGACCCCGCGAAGTTCGCCGAAGTCCGCAGCGTGGGCCGCTTCCTCCAGGAAAAGTTCCTCACGGGCGAGTACAAGAAGGTCGTCGTCCTCTTCAACAACTTCATCAACACCGTCACCGTCGTCCCGACGCTCGAGCAGCTCCTGCCCGTCAATCCGGTGACCCTTGGCGGCAAGCGTGACTTTGCGCCGGAGATCGCCACCGCGACCGCCACGCAGGAGTACAGCTTCGAGCCGAGCGCCGCCGTGGTCTTTGAGACTGTGCTCCCGCAGTATGTGAACGACACCGTGTATCAGATGGTGCTCGAATCCCGCGCCAGCGAGCACTCAAGCCGCATGGTGGCCATGAAGAACGCCACCGACAACGCCAAGCAGATGCTCAAGGATCTCAGCCTCGAGTACAACAAGCTCCGCCAGGCCGCGATCACCAACGAACTCCTCGAAATCACGACAGCCAAGATGGCCCTCGAATAACCGGTCATGCCTTCTGTTATGAAAACCACGCTCGCATTCACCACCGCCCTTTGCCTCGCAGCCTTGCTGACGAGCTGTGCGAGCATTTTCAATCGCAATCAGAAGAACGTGGCTGTGAGTTCCACGCCCGCGGGCCTGTCGTTCGAGATCAAAGACCGTGATGGAAAGGTTCTCCAAACCGGAACCACACCTGCCACCGTGCGTCTTGGCACCGGCTATCGCTACATGAAGGGCCAGACTTATACCTTTAGCTTCCGTCGCGGTGGCAAAGTGGTCGGAACCTCCATGCTCGAGACTCGCATCAGCGGCTGGTATTGGGGCAATTTTGTCCTCGGCGGTCTACCTGGACTGCTGCTGATCGATCCACTGACCGGCGGCATGTGGACCATGCCTGAGAACGTGCACTTCGGAGCACCTGCCTCGCCCACGCTCGCAACTTCCCGCAAGCCAGGTGAAATCCGCGTCATGTCCATCGCCGACGTTCCTCCGCATCTGCGCTCCAAGCTCGTCCGCCTCTAATCCCTTTCCAGAATCAGAAAACAGGAATCTAACCCCTTTCTTCCCAACATGAGCAACATCGGCAAAATCGTCCAAGTCATCGGTCCCGTCGTGGACGTGGATTTCTCCGCCTCCGGCAAGCTTCCGGCCATCTACAACGCCCTCGAGATCAAGTTCGAGCAGGGTGGCAAGGCCGCACGCCTCATCTGCGAAGTGCAGCAGCACCTCGGTGACGGCTGGGTTCGCTCCATCGCCATGATTTCCACCGAAGGCCTCAAGCGCGGCATGGACGTCCTCGACACCGGCGGCCCGATCACCGTCCCTGTCGGCGAAGAAGTCCTCGGCCGTATCTTCAACGTCACCGGCGACGCTTGCGATGACCAGCCCTCCCCCGCCACCGAGAAGCGCTACGCCATTCACCGCGCCGCTCCTGCTCTCGTTGACCAGAATCCTTCCGCTCAGATCCTCGAAACCGGCATCAAGGTCATCGACCTCATCTGCCCCTTCACCAAGGGTGGTAAAGTCGGCGCCTTCGGTGGTGCTGGCGTCGGCAAGACCGTCGTCATCATGGAGCTCATCAACAACATCGCCAAAGGCCACGGTGGTTACTCCGTGTTCGCCGGCGTGGGCGAGCGTACTCGTGAAGGGAACGACCTTTACCACGAAATGATCGAGTCCGACGTTATCAAGGTGAAGAAGAACGGTCACGACATCGTGAAGAACGACCAGGGCGGTTACATCAGCGAGCCCGGCTCCAAAGTGGCTCTCGTGTATGGCCAGATGAACGAGCCTCCCGGTGCCCGTCTTCGCGTCGCCCTCTCCGCCCTCTCAATGGCCGAGTACTTCCGCGATGAAAAGAACCAGGACGTGCTCTTCTTCGTCGATAACGTCTTCCGTTTCTCCCAGGCCGGTTCCGAAGTGTCCGCCCTCCTCGGCCGCATGCCGTCCGCCGTGGGTTACCAGCCGACGCTGGCCGAAGAAATGG
>CALMTT010000375.1 GCA_937872615.1 uncultured Verrucomicrobiaceae bacterium
CGGAGCGGAACGGCCCGCCGCCGGGCCGCAGACGGAAGCGCGCCGCACCTGCGGCATTTTGCGGATGCCCGCTCGTGACGAGCACGCGGATTTGCGGAGTGGAGCGGGCGTCGTCGAGGGGGGAACAGGGCGACGGGCAGCCCGTGCAGGTCGGGTAAGGGAATGGCATTGCTGCCACTCCCTCCCCTCAGAACCGGACGTGAACGTTTCCGTTCATCCGGCTCAAGCCGTTTCCAAGCCCTGCCTGAGCAGAGCCGGTATTCACGACGGTTTAATCCCGGCTTCGCACCGATGGATGCCGAATCGCATGAGAAACGCACGGTCTTCAAAATACTGACGCCAGCGCGGATCAAACGGATTGGCCGTGCCTTTGATCTGCGGATGTCGCTGTATCTTGGTCTCTGCTGCGTAATGCAACTTCAACCAAACGATCTGGCCACTCGGGGTTCGGTCGCCGGTGTCCACCGCAAACGTCCAGCTTCGTCGTCCAATGGTGTGCCAGTATTTGCGCATCACCCATTGGCTGGACTTGTTCGGATGTCGGCGTTTGGCCCAGCGCCAGAGACTTTGCCACAACACATGATCCACCTTGCTGAATGTGTCCGCCGCCACGATGGATTGGTGATAGTTCGCCCAACCCCGGATGACGGGGTTGAGTTGACGAATCAGCACCTCCTGTGTCGCGGTCGCATTCGTCTGGATGATCGTGCGGACTTTCTCCAAGAAGACATGCGTGTTCTTCTTCGACGGCTTGATGAGCAGCTTGCCGTCGTATTTGCGGAGGTTTTGTCCGAGGAAGTCGAACCCTTCTTCGATAGGCGTGATGCAGGTTTTCTCGGGCGAGAGCTGCAAACCCCGGTCGCGCAGAAACTGCTCGACCAGCGGTCGGACTTCGTTTTCCAGCACGTCCTTGGTCGGGCCGGTGATGATGAAGTCATCCGCGTAACGAATGAGGTTGACCTTGAGCCGGTATTGCCTGGCTCCATCACGCCGCCTGCGAAAGGCGACTTTCAGGAGTTGCTCCAATCCGTCCAGGGTCATGTTCGCCAGCGTCGGCGAGATGATGCCGCCTTGCGGCGTGCCTGCCTCCGTGGGGAACAAGGTTCGATTCTCGACGTAGCCGGCTTTCAACCAGCGCCGCAGAACTTCCGTGTCCGTGGGAATCTGATTCAGCATCCACTCGTGACTGAGATAATCGAAGCAGCCGCGAATGTCGCCTTCCAAAACCCACGGCGCGTGGTTCTGCCGACTGAGCACACTGAAACATTGCTCAATCGCGTCCGCCGTGCTGCGTCCCGTGCGAAAACCGTAGGAGTGTGAATCCCCCAGCGTCTCGGCGATGGGTTCCAACGCCAGCAAATGCAGGGCTTGCATGGCGCGGTCTTTCATCGTCGGGATACCGAGTGGACGCAACTTGCCGTTGGCTTTCGGGATGTGAACGCGGCGCAGCGGTTGTGGTTGATACCCGCGTCGTCGTAACGATCCGATGGCTTTGTGTCTGGCTCCCGGAGTTTTCCAGATGACTCCATCCACTCCGGGCGTTCTCTTGCCTTGATTTTCCGTCACTCGTTTCACGGCCAAGGCTTTGCCGGAAAACGAATGGGTCAGCAGTCGTTGCAAGGCTTTCACCTTGCCCCAGCGGCCTTCCCGTGTTGCCTTGACGATGCGTGCTTGCAGCCTTCTGACGTGGCGTTCACACTGCGGCCAGTCCAACTGTTCCCCGTGTGGTGCGTTGCCGGAGGATGCACACATGGATGACTCCATGTTCATTTGCGATTTCCTCCTGCGAAGGTTCTACCAGTTATCTCGTCACGAACGACCCGCTGGAAGTCAGCCCGCTTGCGCGGCGGGGTGATGTTGCAACCCCTGTCCGCCCGATTACCGGACGGCGTTGGCTTTCTCCAGCATCCTTTGCCCGCCAACTCATCAACGCGCCTTGCAGCAACGCCTGCCTCAGAGAGGCGAGTTGTCGGGTTTACCGTGTTCCGCTCAAGTAACATGAAGGAGTTAGTCCCTGTCTCTTCACCGGCAGCCCTGAATGTCCGTGTGCCCCAAGCTTCGAGTGAGGCAACCGGCTGCGATGCCTTTTGGCGCAAGCCTGTCAGCATCTTTGGCTTGTTGCGTTTCACGGTGCTTTCGACAGTTCACTTGTGTTGGACATGTCCTTCAGCCTGACTCTCCGACCAGCCTTTACGCTGGCAGTCGCGGAGACTTCCTCACGGTTGTCTCCTCGCCCTATCGGGCTGAGATGTGTTGTCACGGCAGCTTCCGACACAACCGTTGCCAGTTGCGCCGGTGCCGCTAGGCTCCTGCGGACGAAACCGCAGGTTCGACTTATGGTGTTATCCATATCGAACAATTACTTGAGCGACTTTCACGTCGCACCGAAGCAAACCGCGCGTTGGTCACGGCGATTCTTAACGACAATCGAGAGGAACATGCTTCTCGACACAAGCATTGGCTACTTAAGTTGAATTTATTACCATTCGTCAATGAGCGCTGTTTCAGATGCACTAAAAAGTCTCTTGAACCGAATCCAGCCGACGGGCGGCGAGGTGCAGGCAGCGGCAACGCATTTTGAGACGATCAAGACGCGACTCGAAACGGTGTTCGCAGCGAAGAAATTCCCGAAGGCTGGGAGCTTCAGCCGAGGGACGTTCATCCGGGGGCGGAGTGATGTTGACGTGTTCGCGCAGATCCCGCTCGACGAGGTTTGGTGGGGCAACCAATGGAAATCCTCCACCACTATTCTCGACAAATTCCGCCGGGAAATAAGCGCACGTTTGCCGAACACCAAGGTTGGGCGGGATGTTCACGCCATCGTCGTCGAGTTCAGAGACATGGACATTGATGTCGTGCCAGCCGCCTGGGGCGGGTTTTCCAAGGAATACAAACGCCCGCTCTACTACATTCCCGATGGCAATGGCAGTTGGATGCTCACGAGTCCTGAAATTCACAACGGCTACATTGCGCTAAAGAATCAGGAGAGCGGCGGAAAGCTTCGCGCGGTAGTCGTTCTCGTCGAGCGCGCCGGCGATGCAGC
>CALMTT010000376.1 GCA_937872615.1 uncultured Verrucomicrobiaceae bacterium
CAATTCCTGGGTAGGATGCTGGTCTATCCTAGCCAGGGTATCGGGTTATCCGGGGTAGGATTTGGCGTTTCCGGGGTAGGATGCCGGTCAATCCTAGCCAGGGTATCGGGCTATCCGGGGTCGGATTTGGCATTTCCGGGGGCGGATCCCGGTCTATCCTAGCCAGGGTATCGGGCTATCCGGGGTCGGATTTGGCATTTCCGGGCTAGGATATGGGTCACACCTAGTCAGGTGATCGGTGTCACCGGGGTAGGATTTGGCGTTTCCGGGGTAGGTTATCGAGCACACCTAGCCAGGGTATTGGGCCAGCCAAGGGCGGGTGGTGGTCCAGCCAAGCTGGCATCAGGCATTGGGGGGGGGCAGAGGAATCGAACCGCAATGATGAGTCGCCACGCTGGCATGGACGGCGCGGCCCTTTTGTCCATGGCGTCAGTGCTGCCTGACAGGTGGAGGATGGTAAGCAAACGTCTGACGGCGACAGGTGAAATCCCACCTCGACTGCACGGTGGTATCAGAAATTTGTTGAGAGCTCCCGGCGGGTTGGAATAAAACCGCGCAGAAATTGAGATTATAGCGCTCGGTCTGTCATGAACTTCTCTCGCCATTCGAACCTTCTGATGTCCATGAATGCTGCACTGAGTGCGACCACCATGGCGCTGCGGCATCACCGCTGACGGCATTTCGATCACCCAGATCGGCAGAAGACAACCTCAAGTGCCCCTCAGCATTTATGCCACCCATTATCACACGTTGGATCATCGCCATTCTCGTTCAGACAGCCATGGTCGTCTCAGCCGTGCGTGGAGCACCGTTGTCCGGCACCAAGACCATCGGCCCGACGGGGAACTACACGAGCATTGGAGCGGCGATCACGGATATCCAGACGCAGACGCTTGGCGGCCCCTTGGTTTTGGAATTGCAATCGACCTATGTGAGCACGGTCGAGACCTTCCCGCTCACCTTCACCAATTTGGGCAGTTCGGCCATCAACACACTCACCTTGCGCCCCGTCGCTGGAGCCACTGGACTCTCCATTTCCAGCGCGGCAACCACGGCCGCGACGGTGGACCTGAACGGGGCTTCCTACCTGACGATCGACGGCCGCCCCGGCGGCACAGGAACGGTGTCTCAATTGACCATCGCCAACACCAGTACCTCCGGTGTGGCGCTTCGATTCATTAATGAAGCTGCCAGCAACACCATTCGATACACGACGCTCCGGGGCGTGAACACCAGCGCTAGCAGCGGCGTGGTCGTCTTTAGCACTACCACGGGTGCCGCCGGCAACGACAGCAACACACTGGACCGATGTGACATCCGGGAAGGGGCAACCACCCCGACCAATGCTGTCTACGGACTCGGAACGACCACCACGGCAGCTCAAAACAACAGCGGCAACACCATCTCCAACTGCAACATCTTCAACTTTTACACCGCCACGTCGGTGGATTCGGCGGGCGTGAGGCTCGAGGGCGGGAATACAGACTGGACCATCACCGGAAACAGCTTCTATCAGACGGTCAGCCGCACGGCAGCGGGGGCCCGAGTGCTGCCGATTTTCGTCAACAACACCTCTGGGAACAACTTTGCGATCACCGGCAATTTCATTGGGGGCAGGGCGCCCGCGTGCGGCGGCAGTGCCTGGACGGCGACAGGGACGGCGTTTTCTTTCTTCACGGGCATCCAATTGAATGTCGGCACCGGCGTCCCAAGCAATGTGAACGGGAACACCCTTCAGAATTTTGTTTGGTCGAGCAGCAGCGGAGACACTACCCTGCCGGGCGTGTGGAGTGGCATCTATCTGCAGGCAGGAGCGGCAAATATCGGTAGTGTGACGGGAAACACCATCGGGGCGGGGTCCGGCACTGGATCGGTCACTGTCACCAATGAGGGGGCCACCATTGGTGTGTGCTCGGCCAGCGCATCAACGGTTTCGATCGCCAACAACACGATTGGTTCAATCACGACCAATGCCGCCAGCTTTTTGGACGCCTCCATCGTTGGCATTCAAGTGACCGCGGGAAACAACACCATTACAGGCAACACCATTGGAAGCACGACCACCGCCAGCAGTTTCAATGCTGCTTCGGCCGCGACAGGCGCGCAGCATGTCACCGGGATTCTCAGCACCAGCGGCGGCATCACGAGTATCACGAGCAACACGGTGGCCAATTTGCACAACAACGTCGATGCCACAGTCACAACCGCCCAGATTCGGGGAATCGTCGCATCTGCCGGAACGAACACCATCACCGGTAACACGGTTCGTAATCTGACGACCACGAGCCGGAATGCGAACGCCACCACCAGCCATTCGGTTTACGGAATATTTCAGGGATCCACCACCGCCGGACAGACCGTTTCTCAAAACACGGTGCATACGCTCGCGAACACGGCAGCCTCCGCCACTGTGTCTGTGACGGGGATTTACGCCGCCGCATCAGCCAGCGGCACGAACGTCGTGGCGCGGAATTGGGTGCACAGCCTGGCAGTATCTTCCACGAGCGCATCCTCGGTGATGAAAGGGATCTATCTGGACGCTGGCTTGTTCACGTTGCAGAACAACATGGTTCGCGTGGGTATCAACGCGGCCGGGAGCGGCACAGCGGCAGCCTCGCTCGTGATAGGCATTCATGACAGTGGAGTGGATCCTGGCAGGAATGTTTTCCACAACTCCGTTTACCTGGGCGGAACTCAAACAACCGGCGCCTCTAGCACCTATGCTTTTGTCAGCAATGGAGCCAGCAATGCACGTGCCATCCAAAACAACCTGTTCGTCAACGCCCGCGGCAATGGTGGTGGAACGGGAAAGCATTATGCCGTTTTGTATGGTGGCACCTCCGTCAATCCTGCCGGGCTGACAGCTGGTGGCAACATCTTCCTTGTCAGCGGCACGGGTGGAGTCCTCGGCTTCTACAACGGCGGAGACAGGACCACACTTCCAGCATGGTGGGCCGCTACCGGTCAGGATACGACAAGCGCCGTGGCAGACCCTCTCTTTGTCAACGCCACAGGGAGTTCGTCAGCAGTGGACCTGCATTTGCAAGCGAGCAATCCGGCGGAGGGCAGTGGCCTGGTGCTCGCGGCGGTCACAGACGATTTTGACGGGCAGGCGCGTGCGGGTCTTTCTCCGGCGGATATTGGCGCGGATGCCGGAGCCTTCTCGCTCAGCAACGATGTCTTCCCGCCGGCAATCAGCTACCTGCCACTGCCGAGTGGAACGACAGAGAACCGCACCCTGACAGGTTTTGCCACTATTACAGACAATGGTGTCGTGTCGACTGGCGCGAGCGCGCCAAGGCTCTATTTCAAGAAGTCAGCTGATGCGGATGTGTTGGGAGTCAGCAATGATTCAACAGGCAACGGC
>CALMTT010000377.1 GCA_937872615.1 uncultured Verrucomicrobiaceae bacterium
CGAAAAACGTTTTTCTGGTTTATTTTCTATCGCCTTGTCTTTTTGTTGGGTTTACTTTCCATTTTCTCTCTACTGGTCATTCTCAAAGAAAGTTTTCTCACACCGTCGCAAATTCCCATCGGTTTTCTTCTGCTTGCCGATCTGCGTAATAACCTGCCAAAGCTGTGGGAGCGCATCCGCGCCACGTACCTTGTCTGGGAGCAGGAACTCGAAAAGTTTTTTGCAGAAGGCATTCAGAAAAACTACGTGCACGACGTGAATCCGTCGATTTTGGCGCATATGATTATCGTTTTTTTCCGTGAGCTGATGCGCCCCGAGTACCTGCAGAGCCTCAACATGACGCTTGCCGAAGCATTCATCGCGACGTTTCGCATCCAGATTCGCAGCATTGTGAAAAACCCGGATTTTTCGGTGGTTGCGATGGAAGAGCGCATGCGTACCATGTTCCCCGAACTCGAAACGCTATTTAAGGCGCTATAGCGCAATTTTCCCCAACGGCGCAGCCGTTGGGGAAAATTGTGCACACGCCCCAATAAAAGGCGGCAATACTCAGGCCTTGTTTGTGTGAGCGGCGCAGCCGCTCACACAAACAAGGCACAAAAAAGGCCCCTTGCGGGGCCTGGTTTCCCTTGCGGAAAACTTCAGAGGAGGAAATTCGAAAAAATATTATTCTGCTAGCAGCTTTTAGGCTGCTTTGGCGATCCGCACTACTTCTTTGAATGCAACCGGATCGAGTACAGCCATTTCGCTCAGGCTCTTGCGGTTCAGGGCAATCTTTGCCTTGATGACGCCTGCCATGAACTTGCTGTAGCTTAAACCTTCTGGACGGACAGCCGCATTGATGCGCGCAATCCACAGGACGCGGAAGTGGCGTTTCCTTTGTTTGCGGTCGCGGAACGCCCACATATCGGCCTTGAGCGCCGCGTCTTTCGCTGTGCGATAGAGGCGACGACGACCGGCACGAAAGCCTTTCGTTCTTTTGAGTATTTTTTTTCTGCGGTTTTTGTGAATGGTACCGTTTGTGGCGCGCATGGTTGATCCTTACTTGATGCCGAGCAGGCGTTCTACACGGCCCATATCAGCTTCGTGCACGTAACCAGCTGTCGCGAGGTCATTCTTGCGCTTTGCGGTCTTCTTGGTGAGAATGTGATTCTTACCGGCCTTGGTGCGCTTGATCTTGGACCATTTATTGTGGCCAGCCATGAGGGAGTGCGATGTCGGTTATCGGTGGCAGCGGTGAGACGCTCAAACGTGAGCGGCATACCGTGCTGGGTTGGTATGGAGAAAGGAGGAGGGAAGCGGCCTCGCCGCGATGACTCCAAGAGGAATGCCCGCACGCATGGGGGATGCGCAGAACGTTTTGATGGCGCTGTGGCCAGGAAAACAGCGGCAGACCTGCCGGGGAGTCACCAGTGTCCAGAACTCAGTCCTGAGTCTCGTGAACGGCGCGGACATTGCGGGAGGCCCGGCTCTCTGGCAAGAGCTTTTTCACCCGGTCTGCTCTCGAAGACGCCTTTTTCACGCCTCACGACGCCGCAAGCCGATCCAAGCCAGCACGATGCCGACGAGGAAATGCAGCAGGAGCATGCCTGCGGCGATGTCCGGCGTGGCGAACCAGGTGCGCACGAAGGTGGTGAGGGCGGGGAAGAGCTTGTCGGTCTTCAAAGTGTCGAGAATGCCGGACCAACCGTAGTGGGCAGTGATGAAGGGATTCACGAGATGGCCCAAGAGGCGCGGAAAGCCGAGCAGGGCACCGCTGAAGAGCACATTGATGCCGAGCAGCGTGAGGCAGGCGCTATGCGCACGGCCTGCATTCGAGGAATTCGCGGAGATGCCAAGGCAGAGCGAGGCAAAAGCGATGCCCGTGAGGGCGGGAAGGAGCAGGCGGGCGCCGCCTTGGCCGGGAAGGCCTCCGGTGACGAGCTCCATGAACATGCCCATCCAGAAGCTTTGCATCAGCGAGATCGGCAGGACAAAGAGCAGCGCGGCCAGCAGCGCAGCGGCAGGGCGCACACCGGCGATGCGCTCACGCTCGATGACGGTCTTGGACGCCGCAAACTCACGGGAGGCGAGTCGCAGGCTCATGAAAAGGACGAGCGTGACCATCACCAAGTAGATCATGGAGGTCGTGTAGGCGGCGGCCCAGGTCTCGGCGCCGGGCTGGAAGTGCCTCAGGTTGGGCTGCACGAGAAGCCAGGCGATCACCGGCGTGCCGACCATGAGGCCGACATGCGTCACCCACTCACGAGTCACACGCCGCATGAGGGACCAGCGACGCTTCATGAGATGCATGGCCTGCGTAAAGAGGCCAGGCAAAGGCAGAACGGGGCGGACATCGTCATCCGATGCGGGCTTTTGCTTCTCCTCGGCCTCTTGCTGCTTCATGACGACCGTGCGATCCGCATCGGTGGTATCTTCTTCCGCAGCGGCCAGTTCTTCGCCGGTGACGCCGAGTTTGAAAGCGGCATAATACGAATCGCGATGGCGGATCCACGAGTCTCCCCACCGCTGGGCAGGGCGTTTGGCGAGGCGGGAATAGACCTCGTCATACGTGGGCACGGTGAAATAGTGTGGCAGGGCCTTGGCTGGGCCATGGTAGGTCACGAAGCCCTCGTGCAGCACGACCACGGTGTCATAGGCGGCGAGGTTGGCGAGACTGTCCGTGGCGTGGATCACGATGCGGCCGGGCGAATCAGCGGCCACGAGACGGAGCAGCGCCTCCATTTCACGTTCCGAACGCACATCAAGACCGTGCGTGAAGTCATCGCAAAGCACCAGCACGGGATCGGACACGAGGGCGAGGCCCAGTTTCAACCGCCGCCTCTGCGCGAGCGCGAGCGTGCTGACGTGCTCGCTGGCGATGTTTTCCAATCCAACGACGACGAGAATGTGCGAGACCTTGGAAACGATCTGATCACGGCTCAGGCCCTTGCCACGCAGCATGAGGGCGCTCATCAGGCTCTCACGCACGGTGAGGTGCGCATGCAGGCAATCATCATGCGGGCTGACCCAGCCGAGCTCGTTGGGATGCAGCGGGCGGGCGACGAGATCACGGCCTTTGAGGCTCATGGTGCCTTCCTTCGGCTCCGCGAGGCCTGCGAGGATGCGGAGGAGCGTGGTCTTCCCGCTGGCGGTAGGCCCGATGAGGGCCAGCAGATGCCCGCCAGGCACCACGAAACCGACCTGGTCGAGCACGTTGAGCGGTTCCTTGCCTTTGCGGGTGATGACGTGGGTGAGAGCGTTGACGTCCAGCATAAATCGCTCTCTAAACGCTGGCCGCGTCCGGCGCAAGGCATTGAACGGTCCGCATCAGGCGACACGCAGGGTCTTGGCTCCCTCGTCGATGAGGTGCCAGAAGTTCTTCGACTGGCTCAAGGCCTCGTCTTCACCACCGCCAGGCAGGTTGCTTCTATAGAGGAAGTCTTGGAGCGAGTTTTTGTGCAGGATGCGGTGCACCGACTTGATCGCCTGGTTGGGGGCGATGTCCAGGC
>CALMTT010000378.1 GCA_937872615.1 uncultured Verrucomicrobiaceae bacterium
TCCGGAGTTGTAGGTGGCCTGGTTCCAGTTCGGCATGGCAGGTGCGGCAGCGGGTCATGGGTGCAGCGGCGGGCGCTGCACCGGAAAGGGGCCACGTCAGGCCCGTTGAGCTGTGGAAGCGGGAAGTTCTGGCGGACGCCAGAACGGTCCGGATGGACGGCAGAATGGCCGGGGGCGGGAACGGAACGGCTCTGCGCCTGCGCAGAACCGCCCGGATGCGTCCGCCGGAGCCTGAATCGTGCGTGCAGGCCGCTTTGGCGCTGCGCCGGGTCGTTTTGTCGTGGAAACGGCCCTTTCTGCTCGGGCGCAGGATGATTCTGCGGAACGACAAAACCGTGCTGATGGACGCCCGAAGCGTTCTGCCGGACGAGCGGCTGATTTTGCCAAGGAAGCGGGGAAAACTGCCGTCCGCCCAAACCTCTCTGCACCCGAAAAAAACCGCCCCCAATGATTCGGGGAGCGCAGAACCAGCGGTTCCGGCGCCCAATGAGCTTCATCTGGTGAAAAAGCCTTCATCGACGTGGAAAATACCATGACTGCAGGCAGCCTGAACAGAAGAATCTGCTGAGGTGGTCAGATTTCTGCGGTCCCGCCTTCGGGCAGGTTGCGTTCCCTCTGCCGGGGCCTCGGAAAAACTACCGACGCCTTAGTTCGGAAATAAGTATTTACAGCTTCGGGGCGTGGAGGCATAACCGCGCCATCAACTTTTCCTGCCTATCGAACACCTTCACTGAACCGACATAACCCAATTTGCGTGCTGCCCGCGAGGGCAGCGGGGCTGTCCTGAAAACCGCGAACTTTCATAGCCCGAATGAAGCAATCCAAGGGAGCGCGCCCGACCGGGGCGCGGCTTGCCGTGCTTGCTTCATGGGCGCTTCGCGGTGCCTCAGGACAGGGTGCGAACAAGTTCGCGCCCTCTTTTGTGCCCAAGAAACAAAAGGAAGACCGAGTCCACCTGATTCCCAAGCCATGAAACTACTCCCTTCGATATTACGATGCACCGCTTACCGGCAGCTTTTCCGGTTATTCCTAGCCTACAGTGGCTTCTTGTCGGCCCAGCAAACAAGTCCTGTGGTCCTTAGCGAAACCGTGGTGAGCAAGGACGATGGCGGAACGGTGACGTTTCAAAAGGTGGCTCCGCCCGCGACCGTGCCGGTGACGACTCCGGTGCTCAGTGAGGAGCAGGTGGCAAAAATGCGGGAGAGGGCGGCTCAAAAGCGCATGCGGGTTACGGTGCAGGCCCGGACTTTTGCCGGTGCGGGCTCGGAACTGCGCTTTAGCGCGGGCTCCGCCACCTCTTTCAGGGTATGGGCAGCAGTGAATGCGGGGGTGCTGCCCGGTGCGCTGACCTTGGAGAGGGAGGGCATCTTTTATGATTATCTGGTGATTGCCGTGCCAGCACCGCTCTCAATGCCGTTTCCTGCGGACCTTCGTCAGGCACGGCAGATCTTGGAAAACAAAAATGGCAGGGGTTGGGAGCTGGTATCCCGGGCTGATTCACCGGCCACGGATGCGGCCCGCGCTCTCGACCTGCTGGTGGCACATCTCGTGGACAATAAGGCTGCGCTCGAAGCTCAGCACGTCCGGCAGCAGGAGGCGCTGGCGGCCTCAAAAGCAGAGGAGGCTTCAAGACCCCCCGCTGCCCCATCGACACCGGTGGTGCGTTTTTGGACAATCCAAGGGGGACGGGCTGCCGCTGCTGCCAACAGCAAGAACAGCGAGGGGGGCGCGGTGTCGAAATGAAGCGCTTTTTCGCCGCATCGTGGATGTTGCTGGCCTCTCTTTCAACAGGGTGGGCACAGAGTTCGCAAGGCTATGAGTATGGGCCTTACATCGCGCCGGGTGCCAATCCGGGCGATTTGCAAATCTCCTGGTGGGGCACGGAGCTGGAGGGGTATTTTGTGAAGGTGTCCGAAGATTTGGTGACATGGACTTACGCCCCGTTTCTGGAGGCGGGTGTCAATGATGTGCTCTCCATCGGGATGAGTTCGACAGCATCCAAGTTGTTTGTGCGGGTCGAGCCCTTTTACGCTCCCGTCGAGCAAAACCCTTGGGAGATGGACCTTGATGGCGACGGTCTTTCCAACGAGGCGGAGGTGTTGCTCCAAAGCACGAATCCGTGGTTGGAGGACACAGACGGGGACAGTTTGGGAGATGGCTTCGAGGTTTCCGAAGGTCTTAATCCCAATTCGAGCACCGGGGTGGACGGCGCGGATGGAGACAAGGATGGTGACGGCCTTTCCAACTACATTGAGGCTATCGAAACCCGCACCGGCCTCAATGATGCAGACAGTGATGATGACGGCCTCTCCGATGGTGACGAGTACTTCCTGCACGGCACGGGTTTGAAAGATGCAGACAGTGATGACGACGGCCTCTCTGACGGTGCCGAGGTGAACACCCACCTGAGCGATCCCCTGGAACCAGATACCGACGGGGACGGTCTCCCGGATGCGTGGGAGGTGCAGCACAGCCTTGATCCTGCCAGCGCCTCAGGCGCGGACGGTGCCACTGGTGACCCTGATGGTGACGGCCTGCTCAACAGTGCCGAATACACCCTGCTCACCCTGCCGAATGATTCGGACACCGATAACGACAGTCTCTCTGATGGCGCGGAGGTCAATACTCACCTCTCCGATCCAAAGGACACAGACTCAGATGATGACACCCTGCTGGACGGTGCTGAGGTACTTACACACCACTCCAACCCGACCAAGGTGGAGAGTGATGGCGATGGCATGCCTGATCGGTGGGAAGTGGATCATGGTCTTGATCCAGCCAGTGCAACCGGGGCAAATGGTGCCTCAGGTGATCCTGATGGAGATACCCTGGGGAATTTCGACGAATACCGCGAAGGCTCCGATCCTCAATCCTCTGACACGGATGGGGATACGCTGTCCGACGGGGCGGAATTCCACCTCCATTTCTCCAGCCCTCTGATGGTGGATTCCGATGGAGACGGCTTGCCAGATGCCGTGGAGGTAAACACTCATCACACCCATCCCGCCCTCGCGGACAGTGATTTCGACGGCTTGTCCGATCCCTTTGAACTCCAGACCAGCCTCACCGATGCAATGAACGCTGACACCGATGGCGACCACATGACCGACGGCTGGGAGCATTCGAACGGGCTTAACGCCCTGTCTGCCGCCGATGCCTCCACCGACCTCGATGGAGATAGCTATAGCAACCTGCTGGAATTCTACTACACCGCTTGGGGCTATCTGCCCAACAGCACCAGCACCCCGGTAAGCGGCCCTTCCATTGGAGATCCCTATGCGGACACGGATAACGACGGCTTGAACCGCTACAGCGAGCTGGTCATCGAGCAGACCAACCCGAATGATCCTGACACCGACGGAGACTGGATGAATGACGGCTGGGAGGTCACCCACGGTCTGAACCCCACTTCCAGCACGGACCAATGGAGCGATCCTGACGCCGACGGACTTCCCAACTGCATCGAGTTCCTCGAAAACAAGAACCCTGCGGTGGCTGATGCCTCCGGCTTCGACTGGAATGGCGACCCCGACAACGATGACCTGACCACGCAGCAGGAAATCACCATCCATCACACAAACCCACACCAGCCTGACACGGATGGGGACGGCCTTCACGATGGATGGGAGATTGCCAGCGGCTACAACGCGCTGCTGCACAACGACCGTGATCCCAATCCGCGTAACAATGCCAGTGCCGACCCGGATCAGGACGGCCTGAGCAACCTCCAGGAAGCCTATCATGGCACGCTTGCCCTGCTCGCCGACACGGATGGGGACGGCGTCCAAGACAACGCCGAACTCCAGCAAGCCAGCAATCCGCTCAACGCCAGCAGCAGCACCGCCCCGGCACAGGGCACCAGCAGCATCACCCTGACATGGGGTGATCCCAGCGGCAGTCACTCCGAGAAATATACTGTCACAATCACTCCGGAGGGAGGAGGCCAGGCGCGGAAGTTCACCAACGCCCGCTTCGGCCAGGTAGAATCCACCACCATCACCCTCCCCAAGGGCACCCGCCACACCGTCACCCTTTCTCACAGCGGCACCGATCCGAAGTACACCGACGAGCCGAGGCCCGATTTCGACTACCAGCTCAACATCACCGAAAATGGCCCCAGCTCTTCCGACAGCGCCATCATCATTGACGACCCGCAGCAAATGATGGGAACACATGATGACAGCATCGACTTCTCGGCTCAGGGCAAGAGTGTTACTGTGACATGTGCACAGCTTAGCTCGACAACGTTCGCAATGGCTCCTGCAAACGACAAACGCACCAAACTCGGGGTATTTGAGCAAACAATAGTCTCCCTGAGCCCATCGGGACTATCTGTTTCAAACTGGACCGTTGTGAACAACAGTGTGCATGGCAAACTGTTTCCCGTCGCGGGGGCAAATAGGACTGGATTCAGAGCCGGAGATGAGAGTTGCACACCTGTGGTCACAGCCACGGTTGGCGGACGCCTGCTATCCATTCAGTATAACGTGGTCAAACCGAGTTCATACTATGTTGCCAAGGAGCCGAATAGTGATGCCCCGGTGAATACACACCCTATGCTGGCGCGGATGACGGCCAAGTGGCACATTGGCCCGACCGATGTGTCATTCGCTGGAATAAAAATCGAAGAACTGCGGATTATGCCGGAAGCGAAGCGATACTTCGCGCCACAGGCCAACATTGAACATATTCCTGGAGTTCCTCTTGCGGTCACTTCCACGTTGGTGGCTGGCAAGGGGTGGCTGTGCGATGGTTCCGACCTGATAAGTGGTGACGCACCTTTTACACCCTATTCTAGAGGCACTTTTACTTGGTCGATCCCGTGGCGTTATGTTTGTGACGGAAACCCCTACCAGTTTACAACCGTAAAGCACATCAAAGAACTCTTTGTTAGGTCCAATGGAAAAGCCAGACTGACACTGGTCAAAGACAAAGCGAAAACCGAAGCCAACCAGCCATGAAGAAGAAATTTTGCCTGATGACGCGCCTGACTGTTGCCGGGGCGACCGCGTTGTTGTTCTCAATCACTGTCATTTCGGCTCCGTTAGACGAAGCTCAGAGAACCACCGAATCCGTCGAGCATCTTCTCCGGGAGTTCCGGAAAAATCACGACATTAAGGAACTCGCTAAAGCAGACGATGCCCTGTCTGCTGCTCGTAACCTAAAACCTAAACACGAACTGGAGATTCGGCTCTCGATAGTCGAAGCGGCACTGTCAATCCACCCTGCTGCATCAAAAAGTCCAAAGGTAGTTACGTTTGTTGACCCACCGAAGGGGTATGAGGTCGGAACGCACCCTTCACAGATTAAAGACGCGAAGGAACGGCAGGAATACCTTGAGCGGATTAACGCCAACCAAGCGAATGCCCAAAAAGCAGATATTGACCGCCAAGTTCAAAAAAAAGTCGATGACCTAGTTTTCATACTGCGTTTCGTCGCCCGCGACACAGTTCAGCAAACTGGAGCTCTTCAAGTCGAGGCCATTGAGGCTCGACAATCATTCTTGAACGCGCTGGCGAGAAGCACGCTGCCTGTGAAGATAAAACAATTGTTGTCTGATTCACTAAACCCGCCTGCCGCCAAATAGCACTCGCACTTGGTGACCTGCGATAACGCCAAATCGCCCCCCCCAGACCGCGTCTCCCAAGATGCAAGAATGATGTGCATTCCATTGATTGCCTGCCTCCGAATGACATCTGCCACCATCACGCTCATGTTCAGCTTGCTAATATCTTCCTCAGCACAGGAAGAGAAGGCACCTAGCCCAAAGCCTCGATGAACGTCTCTTCGAGGCGTTTCACGAAGTGCTGGGCGGTTTCATCGGCATCGCAGGCGAGGGGTTCGCCGACGGTGATGCGCATGTGGATGCGGCGGAGCTGCACGCGCCACAGGGGCCAGCCTTTGCTGAGGTAGTCGCTGTCTGTTTCGATGAAGACAGGCCACACCGGAGCGCCCGACTGCGCGGCGATGATGCCGATGCCGCCTTGAAAGGGATTCACCACACCCTCTTGCTTCCGCGTGCGGGTGCCCTCGGGGAAGAACAGCAGCCTCTCGCCCTGCCGCAGGGCCTCGATGGAGCGCTGCACCATTTTGTGCACGGGCTTGTTCGGGATGAAACCGGCCAGCGTGGCACCGCCGACGAGGATGGGATTGTGCAGCAGCGAGGCCTTCAGGATGCAGCGCAGGCCCTCGATGCGAGCGATGACGCACACGGCGTCCCACAGCGCGGGATGATTCGGCGCCACGATGAGGCCACCGGTGCTGTCGCGCAGTTTGTCGAGCCCGCGATACTCCACCCGCAGCACGCCGAGCACTCGCAGCAGCAGCAAAAAGGTGCGGAAGGCTCCCTGCAGCAGCCACTGGCCGAGCGCACGCGAGGTCTCGCCGGGCAGAAACGGCACACACACGAGCCCCGCGATCACAAACAGCAATCCGCCGACCACCCAGTAGATAAGACTCGCCAGACTGGCCACCAGCATGCGTAGCCCATGCATCACGCACCAGACGCTCACGCCTCCCGTGCCGCCTTGCTCGTTGCTCCCGCTCTGGTTCATGCTTATGGCGCATCATGGCATCTGCACCCGACCTTTTCCAAGCTCTTTCCTCTTTACCGCATGGTCCTGAATTTCGTTTCATCGACGAGCTCACGGAGCTCGATCCCGGCATCGCAGGAAAGGCACAATGGAAGCTCAAAGGCGGTGAAGAATTCCTCCGCGGTCACTTTCCGAATGCACCGCTGATGCCCGGCGTGCTCATGATCGAGGCGCTGGCGCAGCTCGGCGGCATTTTGGTGCAAACAAGGCCCGGCATCGCGCCGCTGAAAAACCTGCGTCTCACCGCTGTGCGCCAGATCAAGATCCTCGGCAGCATCACGCCCGGCCAAAGCCTGCATCTCAGCGCCAAGCTGGATGCGGTGATGGGCACGCTCGGCCAGGTGAGCGGTGAAATCCGCGATGACGCCGGGAACACGGTGCTCACCGGCGCGGTGACGCTCGCGGGCGAGCTTTGAAACGCTTGCCCCTTGCATCGCGAATGCCTCCACGCCATGAGCAAGGCCATGACTGATGCGGATTTCACCCCTGCCACGGCTGCCGAAGTGAGGCAGCTCCGGGATCAACTGGACGCGCAGGGCAAGAAGCTGGTCTTCACGAACGGCTGCTTTGACCTGCTGCACGCCGGCCATGTGCGCTACCTGAATGAAGCCCGCGCTTTGGGCGATGCGATGGTCGTGGCGTTGAATTCCGATGCGAGCGTTCGCGCCCTGAAAGGCCCCGAACGGCCGCTCAACAACGAAAACGATCGCGCGGAGGTTTTGTGCGGTCTTCGAGCGGTGGACACAGTGGTGGTTTTTGGCGATGAACGGGCCACGAGCCTCATCGAGACCATCCACCCGCATGTTTATGCAAAAGGGGGTGATTACACCGTCGAGTCGCTCAACGCCGAGGAGCGGACCGCGCTGCAATCGGTCGGCGCGGAGATCCGCATCCTGCCACTGGTGCCGGGCCGCTCCACCACGGCCACGATTCAAAAAATGCATGCACCGCAAGGCGGCAAGCTGCGCATCGCGGTGCTCGGCAGCGGCGTCGGCTCGAACTTCAAAGCCATCGTCGAGGCCATCGCGGCCGGAAAACTCGACGCGGAGGTCGTGGCGGCCCTTTCGGATCAAAAAGACTCCGGCTTCCTCACCATCGCGAAGCAAGCGGGACTGCCCGCCCACTTCGTCGATCCCGGCACGAACCCCAAAAAGCTCGGCGAGGCCGCGCAGAAGGAAATCTTCGAGCATCTCGAACGGGCGCGGACCGATGTCGTCGTGCTCGCGGGCTTCATGCGCATCCTGAAGGAGCCCGTGATCAGCCATTACTCCGGCCGCATCGTCAATGTACACCCTTCCCTGCTGCCTAAACACAAAGGCGCTCACGCTGTGCAGGATGCTCTCGATGCCGGCGATGCCGAGGCCGGATGCTCCGTCCACCTCGTCACCGCGGAGATCGATGCCGGTGACATCCTTGAGCAAGGCCGCGTCCCCGTCCTCCCCGGCGACACCGCCGCCGTGCTGCACGATCGCATCAAGCAAGTCGAGCACGTCCTCCTCCCCAAAGTGCTCCACGAATGGCGTCAACGCGGCCTGGCCGTGCGGTGAGCTTTACAGCACGCTCACGACTTTCGCCGACACGCCGGGACGAATGGGCACGCTGTCGCCTGCTCGTTTGCCGACGAGTTTTTGGCCCAACGGCGAGCTCGGCGTGATGACGACCACTTCGCGGCCTTCGTAAACGATCTCTGTTCCACCCTCGGAAGGGCCGATGAAGTAGTGATCGCGGCCGTCGGGTCCTTCCAAGATCACCAAACAGCCCAAAAGAGCCGGCGAACCTTCATCGAGCTCGACACCCGAAAGCGCGGCGAAGGCCTGCACGGCCTCTTGAAGCTCCGCGACACGCTTCGCCTGCCCGCGGGCGATGTAGGATGCCTCGAGCGTGCGGGTGTCGTATTTGTTCTCCGCCTTGCTGTCCGGGTCTGTCGCCGCGGCAAAGGCACCCTGCGCGGCACGCGTGAGCGTGTCGAGATCGGCCTGCAGCACGGCACGGAGTTGGTCGAGGACGGCTTGTTTGGTCACAAAAGGGTCGCTTCCGGTGGGACGGAACGCGGGACGCTTCAAGATCAAATTCATCGCGATGATCGGTCGCTTGCATGACGGCGGCTTCGTGCCATGAGCAGGGCATGAAATCTGTTTTTAACCACCTGGGAACACGCGGCGCGATGCGGTCATGAGCGGATTCACCGGCACTCTCAATCCCCAGCAGCGCGAGGCGGCCACGCACATTCACGGGCCGCTGCTCATTCTCGCGGGCGCAGGCACAGGCAAGACGCGCGTGATCACGGCCCGCATCGCCCACATGGTGAACGAGGGCATCGAGCCGAAGCACATCCTGGCCGTGACCTTCACGAACAAAGCCGCGAACGAAATGCGTGAGCGTGTGAAGGGCATGGTGCGCGATGGTTTGGGCAAAAAGATCGGCGTGGGCACCTTCCACGCGTTCTGCGCGAAACTTCTGCGCGAGTTCGCGGAGCATGTGGGCTACAAGAAGAACTTCGTCATCTACAGCCAGTCGGAGCAGGAAAGCCTCATGAAGCAGGTGCTCAAAACGCTGCTCAGCTCCGACGAGTCGATGGACGCCAATGTGATGCTCTCGCGCATCAGCAAGGCGAAGAACGACGGCAACAGCCTCGGCAATCCCGAAGAATCGACCGAGGGCGCGATCATGGAGCGCTACCAAGGCGAGATGCGTGCTCGCAATGTCATGGACTTCGATGACCTGCTGCTGCTGGGCGTGCAGTTGCTCGAAAACACCGCCGAGGTGCGCCTGCAGGTTCAATCGCGGCACCGCTTTGTGATGGTGGATGAGTTCCAGGACACGAACTCGCTCCAGATGCGCATGCTGAAGGCCCTGGTGCCGCCGCCCTTCAACGTGTGCGTGGTGGGCGATGACGACCAGAGCATCTACGGTTGGCGAGGCGCGGAGATCACGAACATCACGCAGTTCGAGAACTTCTTCCCGAATCCGCACGTCGTGAAGCTGGAGGAGAACTACCGCAGCACGACGCCCATCCTCCACACGGCAAACAGCTTGATCAAAAACAACGCCGGACGCCGCCCGAAGAGCCTGTGGTGCCGTGCGGAGAAGGGTGACAACGTGAAGCTGATCGTGACCGCCGATGAAAAGGAGGAGGCGGACATGGTGACGAAGGAGGTCGAGGCCACGCACTACCGCGACAAGCGCGAGTGGGAGGACTTCGCGGTGCTTTTCCGCACGAACGACCAGTCCCGCGTGCTCGAGCAGGCCTTCCGCCAGCGTCGGATCCCGTATCGCGTCGTCGGCGCCCGCAGCTTCTTCGACCGACGCGAGGTGAAAGACATCGTGGCCTACCTGAAGGTCTTCGCGAATCCGCACTCGGACATCGATTTGCTCCGCATCATCAACGTGCCGGCCCGTGGAATCACGCCTTCGATTGCCGAGTTGGCCCGCGAACGCAGCATGGAAAAGCATCACAGCGTGTGGGTGGCGCTTTGCGATCCGGACTGGCAGCGCCAGGTGCCGGAGAAGGCCCGCGTGGCCGTGCGCGGCTTCGTTTCACTCGTCACCAAATACAACGCCGCGGCCACCGCGGAGGGCACGAAGCTGTCCGAGATGGGCGAGATGCTGCTCAAGGAGACCGAATACCTCGCCTGGCTCAAAAAAGGCGCGAAAACACCCGAGGATACCGTCCGCTGGGAGACCGGCGTGAACGAGATGCTCAAGAGTCTAGCTGCCTACGACGAGAAAAATCAGCGCGATGGCCTCACCGGCTACCTCGATGAGATCTGCCTCGATGACGAGCGTGAGGACAAAGACGACATCGAGAAGAAGAAGGGCGTTTGCCTCATCACGATGCATGCGTCGAAGGGGCTCGAATTCCCCATCGTGTATCTTCCCGGCCTCGAGCAGGGCATTCTCCCGCACCGCCGCAGTTATGAAGAAGGCCGCGTGGACGAGGAGCGCCGTCTTTTCTACGTCGGCATCACGCGGGCGAAGCAGCGCCTGACCATCAGCTACACCCGCAACCGCGTGAAATGGGGCCAGAAGCAGACCTCATTGCCCAGCCCGTTCCTCAAGGAGCTCGACCGCAAGTTCGTCGAGGAGATGGATTACAGCCGCCACATGAACGAAACCGTCACGCAGGAGGAAAACACCAACTTCTTCTCCGGCCTGCGAGCCATGCTGGCAGAAAGCTGAGGCTTACTGGTTAGTCGTGGGCGCGTCGTAAACCGTTCCGGGATAGTTTTGGCGACCAAGCGCGCCGCCACCGCCACTGGAAGAAGTCGAGCCCATGATGCTGGAACCCAGCATGTTGCTGCCGCCCACGCCCGCCGTGATATTGTATTGCTGCTGGTAGTTGCGATAAAGGGACTGGCCGCCGGCACCACCGTTCATGGCATTGGGAGCCATGAGCTGGACGGGTTGGTCCGGCGTGGGCACGCCCTGGGCTTTCCGCTCGAGTTCGGCGAGGTTGTGCTGCTCCCAGGCAAGGGTGTGGGCACGAGAAACGACTCGATCATCCAGTTTGGAAAGCTCCGCCTGATACTCCGGCTCGCTCAGCACGTTGGAATGCCTCAATTCAGCCAGCCGCGAGTATTCCGACCCCATTTCCCGCTGGGCTTGCTGCTTGTAAATCTGCATCTGGGCTCCTGTGGGGATGGAATCCATCGTGGACGCTGCGCAGGAGGCCAGCACGGCGCAGGCAGCGAGACTGAGAAACATGAAAAGGCGGCTCATGGGGCGAGATTAGGCGGACTTTGAGAGGCTGGCAACGCCTCCGTTCAATCCACCGCTTGAAGCCCGGCGTATCTCCTTAACTTTCCCCATCTGTTTTGGACCCCATCGACACAGCCCTCCAAGCCCCCGAGCCGCGCGGCAACTACCTCGCCTATCCGGTGTCACGCCTCGCGGCGAAAATCATTCCGCAGGACCTCACGAACTTCAAATCCCGCGGTGTCTCCCGCGTGGAGCGGGAGCTCCAGCAGGAAATGATGGAGATCCAGGAGCGCTACATGGAGGTCATCGATGCCTTCAATTGGAACAAGCTCATCTACGAGGCCCATTTTGGCTTTGAGCCTGTGATTGGCGAAATCTACCACCTCTATGAAGTCGGCACGAAATGCCATCTCAGCATGATCGAGCCCGAAAAGTGGCACCAGCGCTGGATCGGCAGCTTCCGCCTGAACGCCGACGGCCGCTGGCAGGTGGAAAAGACCGCGCAGGATTTCGACATTCGGAACTGGGTGAGCACGCATGTGGGATGAAGCCCGGCGGAATGACGAATGGCGAATTCCGAATGACGAAGCATGATTCGTCACTCCCACCTCATGACCACCTTTTCAGATATCGGCACCCGCTTGGGCGGCCCAAGCGGCATCCAGGAGCTCATGGATGACCTCGGCGAGGCGCTCTCGCTGCATCCGGACATGCGCATGCTCGGTGGCGGGCAACCGGCCGCCATCCCGCAGGCGCAGGCGCTGTGGCGTCAGCGCATCACCGACATGCTCGCGGATGGCAGCATTGACAAAGCACTGCTCAACTACGACCCGCCCGGCGGCAATCCGATCTTCCGCGAGGCCATGGCGGGCTTTTTGCGCCGTGAGTGCGGCTGGGATGTCACGCGTGAAAACATCGCCGTGCTGCCCAGCAGCCAAAGCGCCTGCTTTTTGCTCTACAACCTCCTCGCGGGCGATACCGCCGGCAAAAAACGCCGCGTGCTCTTTCCATTGCTGCCCGAGTACATCGGCTACGCGAACCAGGCGCTCTGCGAAGGCCAGTTCACCGCCTGTTTGCCCAAAATCACCGAGACCGGCCCGCACAAGATCAAATACCACGTCGATTTCGACCGCCTGCGCCTCGATCCAAGCATCGCCGCCATGGCCGTGAGCTGCCCGACGAACCCCACGGGCAATGTGTTGACCGAAAACGAGTTCCAGAGCCTCCACGCTCTCTGTGTCGCCCAAAACATCCCGCTCATCATCGACAACGCCTACGGCCATCCATTTCCCGGCGTCATCCACAACGGTTTCCAGCCGAAGTGGCAGCCCGGCATGATCTTCAGCATCAGCATGAGCAAAGTCGGCCTGCCCGGCGTGCGCAATGCCATCGTCGTCGCCGACGCGCCCATCGTGAAAGCCTTGTCGAACATGAACGCCATCACCGCGCTCTCGAACGGCAACCTCGGCCAGGCCATCCTCACCCCGCTGCTCGCCGATGACACGCTTATCAAACTCGGCCGCGACACCATCCGCCCGTTTTATCGCGAACGCAGCGACCACGCCAAAAGCATCCTCACCGCCGCCCTCGGCGAAAACGTCCCATGGGCGCTGCACGCGCAGGAAGGCGCCTTCTTCCTCTGGCTCTGGCTCAAAGGCCTGCCCATCCCCGCCGCCGAACTCTATCGCCGACTCAAATTGAGAAAGGTCCTCGTCATCCCCGGCCACTACTTCGCCTTCGGCCTCGACCAGCCCTGGCAACACCCCCACGAATGCCTCCGCCTCACCTACTCTCAGCCCCCGCACATCGTGCAGGAAGGGCTGGAGATCATCGCGGAGGAGGTGAAGGGCTTGTTCTGACGCTTTCGATACCCGCGGCAGCGTCGTGGAGTGCGGCGGCAAAGATGCGAGAGCGAAGCCTCGCATCGACGACGCCGCTTTCGAGCGCCGGGAGAATACCATCCGCCCCTTGCTCACCATCCGGCATACGAAAGCGGTGTCGCGCCCAGGCTTCCCACCGCAGTCCAAAACGCTGCCGCGCCCGCTTCAGCTCTCCGGCGTCTGCTTGCTCTTTTGATGTTCGATCCACTCCAGCATCGCCTTCATGCGTTTTTGAGAAGCTGATTCCAGCGCGGAACAAAACTGTATGATGATCATGAGCGCCCAGAAAATCCGGAGCCACAGCTCATTTGAGATCGTGCACGCCCAAGCAGCGGCAACCACCATTACAATTCCGATCCAAAACGCAGGCTCAAACGCCGCCGGGTGCGCCATTTGCTTTTTCAGCAACTCCTCGAACTCGCGTTCCCGCTTCTTTTCCTCCAGCACCGTCACCCCCTTCTGAAACCACACTTCGCCGCTGGCGTCATCTTCGTGCAAGGCTTCACCGGATGGTTTCATGATGCCGCGAGAATACCGGGGACGCCATCGCCCGTCAATCAGGCCATCCACAGCCCATCTTCCTTCAGCGATCTGCTTTGCGTGAGGCAATCGACCGTGGACAACGGTCGATAGAAGGCTACTCCGAGGGCGACACTGACATGGACGCCCCACAACGACCGAAAAAATTCCTGCCCCACCCGTTCCACTACCACCAGGAGCTGGAGGTGAGCATCGAGAACCTCACGAACGAGGGCACCGGGGTGGCACGCGTGAGCGGCTGGGTCGTTTTTGTGCCCTTCACCCTGCCGGGTGAGCGCGTGCGCTGCCGCGTCTTCCGCAATCACAAGAACTACAGCGAGGCAGACCTCATCGAGGTGCTCGAAGCCTCGCCGAAGCGTCTGCAGCCACCCTGCCCGCTCTTTGGCCAGTGCGGCGGCTGCCAGTATCAACACCTCGCGTATGAGGAGCAGCTCATCTGGAAGCGGAACCAGGTCACCGAGCTGCTGCGCCACATGGCGAAGATCGAGCACGAGGTGCTGCCGGTGATCCCCTCGCCGATGGAATACGGCTACCGGTCGAAGATCACCCCGCACTTCCAAAAGCCGCGGGAAGGCCAGATCCGCGACATCGGCTTCCTCCGCATCGGCACCCGAATGGCCCTGGTGGATGTGCCGCAGTGCCAGATCGCCATGAAGGCGATCAACGAGGCCCTGCCTGCCCTGCGTGAGGACATCAAGGCGAAGTCCGACCAGTTCAAACGCGGTGCCACGCTGCTCATGCGGGCGGCGAAGAACGGCGTGCTCACGCAGAGCGATCAAATCGCCATCGAGGAGGTGGACGGCATCAAGTTCGAGTTCCAGGCCGGCGATTTCTTCCAAAACAATCCCTTCATCCTGCCCGCCTTCGTGCAGCATGCTGTGGACGAGGCCAAGGCCTGCGGTGCCCGCTACATGGTCGATGCCTACTGCGGCAGCGGCCTTTTCGCTCTCTCCGCCGCGAAGGCCTTCGAAGAAGTCATCGGCGTCGAAATCTCCGAAACCGCCGTCGCCAAGGCCGCGCACAACGCGCAGCTCAACCAGATCACGAACTGTCGCTTCCTTGCCGCCGATGCGCAGAAGGTTTTCGAAGTCGTCCCGCATGCCGGAGCGGATACCGTGGTGCTCATCGACCCTCCGCGGGCCGGGTGCAGCCGCGAGTTCCTGGAGCAGCTCTTCGCCTTCGGCCCGAAAGCCGTTGTCTATGTGAGCTGCAATCCCGCCACCCAGATGCGCGACCTCGTTCTCTTCCACGAAGCCGGCTTCAAGCTCCACAAAGTCCAGCCCTTCGACCTCTTCCCGCAGACGAAACACCTCGAGTGTGTGATGACGCTGTCGAAGTGAGGAATCACTTCTTCTTCAGCGCCTGATCGATGTCCTCCCAGAGGTCCTCGACGTGCTCGATGCCCACGCTGAAGCGCACGAGGCTGTCGGTGACGCCGGCGGCTTCGCGGACATCCTTCGGGAAGGACGCATGCGTCATGCTCGCAGGATGCGCGACGAGGCTTTCGATGCCGCCGAGGCTTTCCGCCTGGGTGAAGAGGCGCAGACGGCGGATGAAATCGAGCGTCTTCGCGTAGCTGAGGCCGAAATCGGCCAGCAGCATGCCGCCGCCGAGTTTCATCTGCTTCTTGGCGAGCTTGTATTGCGGGTGGCTGGTCAAAAACGGATACTTCACGGCTTTGACGCCTTTGCGGCCTTCGAGGCGTTTGGCGAGTTCGAGGGCGTTCGAGCTGTGGCGCTCGATTCGCACCGCTTCGGTCTTCGCGCCGCGGGAAACGAGCCAGGCGTCGAACGGGCTCGGCTGCAATCCGAGGGCTTTTTGGGCGAAGATCATCTTTTCCTGCCACTCGTCGTTGTTGGTGCAAACCGCACCGCCGAGGCAGTCGCTGTGGCCGTTCGTGTATTTGGTGGTGCTGAGCTGGGAAAGGTCCGCGCCGAGATCGAGCGGCTGCTGGAGCAGGCTGGAGGCAAAGGTGTTGTCCACGGCGACGATGCTGCCCACTTTGTGCGCGGCATCCGAGATCGCTTTGATGTCGAGGATCTTCAAAAGCGGGTTCGTGGGCGATTCGAGCCACACCAGCGCCGGCTTGAGGTCTTTGATGAGGGCGTAGTTCGCCGGGTTGGTGAGGTCGGCGTATTTGATTTTGATGTCGAAGCGGCGCAGCACCCGCTCGAACAGGCGGTAGGTCGCGCCGTAGATCTGCTGCTCGCTGAGGATGGTATCGCCCGCTTTGAGCGAGAACATGATGGCGCTGATGCTGCTGATGCCGCTGGCGAAGATGGTGGCGTGTTTCGCATTCTCCAGCGAGGCGAGCGTGGCCTGGAGGTTGCGGAAGTTCGGGTTGCCGCTGCGGGTGTAGTCAAAGCCGCCTGGGTTTCCCGTCTCGAAGGTCGAGGTCATGTAGATCGGCGGGATCACCGCGCCGGTTTCACTGCGCCAGTCCTGCCCGACGTGGATGGCACGGGTCTCAAAACGGGCGTCGGCGGGGATGGTGGGGTCTTCCTTCATGGGTCCGGAGGAATGGCGGAGGATCGGCGCATCGGCAAGGCTTTGGTGAAGTCCTGACAACCGGCTTCATTCCCCTCAACTGCGGTGTCAGCGAAGGCAGATTTACCTTTGCAAGGCTCGGCGCTGCATGCTTTATGGTTCAACTTCGCTCTTCTCCATGTCCGATACCACTCCTCGCAAATTCCGTCGTGTTCTTCTCAAACTCAGCGGCGAGGCATTGAGGCAGCCGGGCAGCACCGACAACATCAGCCCGCCCATCGTCGAGGACATGGCGGCGCAGATCAAAGCAGCGCACCAGACCGGGCTCGAAATCGCCCTCGTGGTCGGTGGCGGCAATTTCTGGCGCGGCGTGAGCGCCTCAAACAAGGGCATGGAGCGTGCCACGGCCGATTACATGGGCATGCTGGCGACCGTGATGAACAGTTTGGCCGTGCAGAGCATGCTGGAGGCCATGGACGTGCCCACGCGGGTGCAAAGCGCCATCAAGATGGACAACGTGGCCGAGCCCTTCATCCGCCGCGTGGCCATGCGTCACCTCGAACTCGGCCGCGTGGTCATTTTCGCCGCCGGCACGGGCAATCCCTTCTTCTCCACCGACACCACCGCCGCGCTGCGTGCGAGCGAAATCAGCGCCGACATCGTTTTGAAGGCCACGAAGGTCGATGGCATCTACGACAGCGATCCGAACAAAAACCCCAACGCCGTCAAATTCGACCGCATCAGCTTCCACGAGTGCCTGACGCGTCAGCTCAAGGTCATGGACGCCACCGCCTTCTCCCTCTGCATGGAGAACAACATGCCCATCGGCGTCTTCAGCATGAACGAACCCGACAACATCCGCCGCGCACTGGTCGGCGAGCATATTGGCACGCTGGTGGATGCGGCGGGCTGAAAACCTGCTGGAAGCCCGGATTCTACGCTTGTCATTTCTGGGGCGTTTTGATAGCACGCGTCGATGCGAGAGCCGGATGCGGAAGTGATCGAAAAAGTCAAAGAACTGCGCAAGCAGGCGCTGTTCCTGGATGCTTGGGAGCTGCTGAAGCCCTTTTCACCACCCGAGGAGTGGACGAATCCGGAGCACCGGGTGGTGGGAGCGCGAATGCTGCGCTCGCTGGGTGATGACGGCAGGGAGCGCAAGATCCTGCTGAAGCTTTGGCGGAACAAAGCGACCCGCCATGTGGTGCGCGAAGATCTGTTTTGGGAGATCTTGCACATGCGTGGGGCGTTTCTGGCGTGGCAATGGCTGGAGAAACATCCGCCGACCGCGGAGGAGCCGGAGGAGGAGCATCACGATCATCCGGGGATCCAGGCCTGGGTGTTGGGCAAGTTGCGGGATTTTGAGCGTGCGGAGCTGTTGATCCGTCCGCTGCTGCTTGAGGAGCCGGGCACGGCTTTTGCCTGGTCGGTGCAGTCGGATCTGCTGGAGTGGCAGGACCGCTGGGCGGAATCCCTCGCGGCCGCTGAGAAGGCGCTGAGCATCCAGCCGACACACATTTCCTCCCTCCATTCGCAGTTTGACATGCTGATGGCGCTGGGGCGGGAAAAGGAAGCTCTCGAAAAGCTGGAGCAGGCCTGTGCCCGCACGCAATGCGCCTCGTTGGTGAGGACGCTGGCAGCGCATCAAATCGAGCTCGGCCAGCATGAGGCGGCTTTGGCGAGCATCGCACGCCATGAGGAGCTGCTGCCGCTCATGGACAAGGATCTGCGCCGCTGGCAGGCGGGAAGGCGCTGCGACCTCGCGAGTGCGATGGGAGATCATGAGGAGGCCTTGAAGCAGTCGCGCATCGCGGGCGAGCACAGCGGCTTTTACAAAAAGGTGGCCGATTACCTTGAGAAGACGAACGGCCAGCAGCTCACGCGGCGCATCCTGCCGGTCGGATTTGTGGCTCAGCATCATGTGACCTGCGCCCCCGCCACGGTGAGCGCGGTGGCGGCCTTTCTCGGCAAGCCGGTGGACCACCTCGATCTGGCGGACGAGATCTGCTACGATGGCACGCCGCATTACCGCGAGCGTGACTGGGCGGAAAAGAACGGGTGGGCGGTGCGCGAATTCCGCGTGACGGTGGACGCGGCGAAGCAGCTCATCGACCGCGGCATCCCGATCATTCTGAGCATGGTGTATCCGGACAACGCCCATGCACAGGCGGTCATTGGTTACGATGAATACCGCCAGGTGCTCTTTGTGCGTGATCCTTCCGAGCGGACAACGACGGAGTTCCTTGCGTTGGAGGCTTTGGAGGGACAGGCGCCCTTCGGCCCGCGTGGCCTGGCGATGGTTCCGGCGGAGCGTGAATCACTCTTCGACGGGCTCGATCTGCCGGAGCGGCATCTCTATGATCTGAAGCATGCCGTTGACTCGGCGCTCACTCGTCACGACCGCGCCGCGGCGCTGGCCACGCTGCAAACGCTGCGTGATCAATATCCAAACGAACGGCTGCGCTGGCATGTGGAGCTGGAGCTCGCCCGCTATGATGATCATGCGCAGTCCCGTCTGGAGGGTCTGGAGGCGATGCTGAAGATGCATCCCACGACGGTGAACTGGCAGATCGACCGCCTCTACGTGCTGCGCGAGATGCGCGGGCGGGAAGTTTTCACCGAGGAGCTGCGGAAAGTCTGCTCGGAAAAGGATTCTCATCCGCTGCTGTGGCGCATGCTGGCACGTGAACTCCACTGGGAGGCGCGTCATATCGCGGAGGCCTCCCGCTGGCTGCGGCGCTATCACCGCAGCCGCATGGATGCCACCGCGGTGCTGACTTCCGCCAATCTGCTTTGGGATGCGCAGCGGCGTGAAGAGGCCACGGTGCTCTACCGGCTGGCGAGCTGCCTGAATGACAAAAATGAGTCGTTTTCCATGTCCTACTTCAAAGCGGCCCGGTGGGTGCGCCGCACGGAAGAGGCCCTGACCTTGCTGCGGCACCGTTTTGACAAGGACGGCCATCTTTCCTCCCAGCCCGCGACCTGCCTCGCCGAGGCGCTCGACATGATCAATCGCACGGACGAGGCCGTGAACGTGCTGAAGGCAGCCTGCGAGCGACGTCCGGATGACATGGATCTGGCGTTGGAGCATGCCCGCTGGCTCCTGCGCACTGGACGGCTGGAAAGCACCCGCGAGGTGCTGGTCCGCGTGAAGGACCGCACGGCTCCCGGTGCCTGGCATCGCACGGATGCGCAGCTCGCCCGGCAGGAGGGTGATCTGCCACGGCAGCTTGAGGCATGGCGGAAAGTCCTCGCCCACCAGCCGCAGGCCATGGATGCGCATCGGAGCGTGGCCAACCTGCTCGAGCAGCTCGAAAGCCGGCAGGCGGCGCTCGATCACATCCGTGCCGCGTGCGATCGCTTTCCCTTCAACTGGCATCTCCACGACATGTGGAGCGACTGGACCCGCAACGACAGCCCGGAGGCGATGGAGGCCGCCGCTCGCGAGCTGCTGCGCATCGATCCGCGCAGCGGCATGGCCTGGCGTGAGATCGCCCTCTCGATGAAAAATCGCGAGCGCTTCGCCGAAGCTCACGAAGCGATGGAGCAGGCCTTCGCCTTCGAGCCGCAAAGCGTGTGGCACTTCAACGTGCTCGGCACCATTCACGAGAAAGAGAAGCGCATCCCGGAGGCCAAAACCGCCTACCGCAAGGCTGTGTCCATCGATCCGGATGCCGCGCCGCCGATGAACTCGCTGCTCTCCTTGTGCAAAACGCAGCCGGAGCGGCTGACCGAGCTGCGATACATTCAGAGCGAGCTCATCCGCCAGGTCACCAACGGCGACGGCGTGCTCGAATTCGCCGAGCTTGCTCGCAATTACCTCGACCTCGGTGAGATGGAGAACTTCCTTCGTCACGCGCATGAGCAGCGCCCTGATCTCTGGCATACTTGGGTCACGCTCGCCGAGCTTCTGCGTGAGACGGACCGCGTGGATGAGGCTGTGCGGCTCATGCAGACCTGCTGCGAGCGTTTTCCGCTGCTGCCGCGTGTGTGGATGGAGCTCGCCGAGTGCCACGGAGCACGCCCGGACCGCAAGCAGCAGATCGAGGCCGCCATGCATGTGCGCGAGATGAATCCCGGCTGGGGCTGGGGCATGCGAAACCTCGCCGAGGCGCTCAAAAAAGACGCGCGATATGAGGAGGCTCTCAATGTCATGCAGCAGGCCGTGCGCCACGCGCCGCAAGACAGCCGGAACCATGGCTGGGTGGCGGAGATCGCCTGGCATCTCGGCCAGAAGCAGCTCGCCTTTGATCACCTGAAAAAAGCCGTCGATCTGGAGCCAGGTTATGATTGGGCATGGGAAAGACTCGGCGAGTGGGGGCCGGAGATGGGTGAGAAAGACGCGGCCAAAAAAGCCGCCGAGGCGCTCACTCTGTCACGCCCGAACGAGGCACGCTCCTGGCTGATCCTGGCGGATTTCATGACCCAGCCGGGGGATTTTGCCACGCGGCTGAGCACCCTGGACCGAGCCATCGCGGCCGCACCTCATGCGATACGTGCTTATGATGAGAAGGCACGCCTGCTGGCCCTCGCCGGACGGTTTGACGAGGCTTTCGCCGCCTGCGAGGCACAGCCAGATCCTGTCAGGCCTGCATCCATCATCGCCCGTGAGGCCTGGATCCTGTGGAAGAAACACGACCAGAAAGCCGCCATCTCACGCATGCGCACGGCCTTGGAGGCCGATCCGGCCATGATCTGGGGCTGGCGTCTGCTAGCCGAATGGCATCAGGAACTCAAGGATCTCCCGGCAGAAGAGGAGGCGATCACGCGTCTCAGCCAGCTCCAGCCCGGCGAAGCGGTGCATCTCGGCTCGCTCGGCGATGTGCGGGAGCGCCGTGGCGACACGGCCGGGGCCATGACCGCCTATGCCCGCGCCTTAGAGATCGATCCCGCTTATGCCTTCGGATTGCGCAAGCTTTTCGACCACCATTGCGGGAAGGGCGAGTTTGGACGAGCCAAAGACATCCTCGACACCGCGCGGCCGCACTTTCCCCAAGTAGAGAATCTTTCCCGCCTCTGTTTGTGGCACTGGCGGCAGCGTCAGCATGCGCCGGCTAGGGCCATCGTGCTCGAGATGGCCTCGCTGGAAAATGCTTTTGGCTATTCCTTCAATCGTATCATGGACGAGATCCGGCTGTCTCATGTGCGGAACGAGTGCGTGCTGCTCAAACGAGACGTCGCCAAGGCCATCCAGACTCGCCAGACGCGAAACAGCCATGCCGCGGCCTTCTACGTGTCGCTGACCCACTTTCTCGGGATGATTCCCGCCCATGAGGTGATGCGGGAGGTGGCGCTGGATGACGAGGGTGGCGAGCAGGCCTTTGTCCGATTGTTCAGTCATCTTGCTGAGCGCTGGGAGAAAAAGCAGGGTAGCGAGTTTGGCGGGCTCCAGGCCTGGTGGGTCGGACGACAAGTGGCCCGTTTCATCCGCGAACACCGCGAGGCACTCCGCTCACGCGACGAGACCTGGGGCATGGTAGGATTCACGCTGCACACCATGAAGCGCAACCGGGAGGTCATCGCATGGCTTTCCGACTGGCGCGAACGCTCCGAACTGGAGCCATACATGCTGAACAACTTGTTTTTCTCCCTTCAGTCGGAGGGGAACAAGGACGAGGCGGCCGCTGTGCTCGCCCGCGGGCTCGAACTGCCCCGCCACGACGACACCACCATGCGTTTCCACCTTTACGCGGCCCTGGAGGATCTCCTCGCCGGCCGCGAGGAGCAAGCTCGCAGGCACCTTGAGGTAGTCCACAAGCCCGAGCTATCCAGCTTCAGCCTGCGCGTGCTCGATCTCGTGAATGCCCTGCTGTGGTATCAGCCTGGAAAGCCCGCCAAGCACTTTGATGAAGGCGCCTCGGCGGCGGTCGAAGGCTTCAAGAACTGCAATGAGAAAAGCCGCTTGGGCCAGGACTACGTCACCCGTGCCTGCAGGCACATCGCACGCCACAACCGCAGTTGGCAGCCTCTGCTCTGGCTGCTTTTCCAAAGACATTCCATTCTGATCGGAGTGGTCTTGGCTATCTTGCTCATCATTGTGAGCTGGCTCGCCTCTTGATGCAGGAATGCGCTTGAGCTTGCGCCCTGCCGCGACGAAGAAGGCTGCCCACTTAACCAATCTCACCTATGGACGCTGAAATGACCATCTTGGAATGCGAAGAAGCCATGACGAAGGCCGTCGAGCATGCCATCCACGAATTCGCCACGGTGCGCACGGGCAAGGCGAGCCCCACGCTCGTCGAAAACTTGGACGTGCATGTCCACAGCTATGGCAGCCACATGAAGCTCAAGCAGCTCGCCATGATCACCACGCCGGACCCGCGCCTGATCCGCATCGAGCCGTTTGACTCCAGCACGCTCACGGACATCGACCGGGCCATCCGCGAGTCCCGCCTCGGCCTGAATGGCAGCATCGAGGGCAAGGTCATCCGCCTGCCCATCCCGGCCCTCTCGCAGGAACGCCGCGAGCAGATGGTGAAAATGTGCAAGCAGCTCGGCGAGGAAGCCCGCGTGCGTGTGCGCAGCGCCCGCCGCAGTGCTTTGGAAGCTCTGAAGGCCGGTGAAAAAGACGGTGGCATCACCGAGGACGACCTCCGCCGCCTCGAAAAGGACGTGCAGACCATGACGGACAAAAAGATCGCCGAAATCGACCAGCACGTCGTTTCCAAGGAGAAGGAAATCCTCACCGTCTGACCCTCCTCTACCGCCGAATCCGGGGTTGCCATTTCTTCCTCGTGCCGCATTCTCCGCACCCCCAACCATGCGCACTCTGGTCATTGGCGACATTCACGGCTGTTCCGCAGCCTTGGATGTACTATTGAAAGAGCTCGCGCCAGGAGCAGACGACACGCTGGTGACCCTCGGCGACTATGTGGACCGCGGGCCTGACTCGAAAGGCGTCATCCAGCGCCTCATCGAACTCGATTCGCAAATGAAGCTCGTGCCCATCATGGGCAATCACGAGATTCTCATGCTCGACGCGAAGAAGCGTGAGATCGACTTCGAGTCCTGGCTGGCCATCGGTGGCCGCGCCACGATGGAAAGCTACGCAGGCGCCCCCGTGCCGGAATGGACGGCGGTGCCAAAGGCGCATTGGGAATTCATGGGAACGCGATGCCAGCGCTACTTCGAGACCGAGACGCACATCTTCGCCCACGCGGGTGTGAATGCCGTGCTGCCGCTCGCCGATCAAGGCGATGACTGGCTGTTCTGGCGGCGCTTCGATGATGCACATGCGCATTTTTCCGGCAAGACCCTCATCTGCGGTCACACCGCGCAGAAGAACGGCCTGCCCGCGATCAAGCCCGGATGCCTCTGCATCGACACCTGGGCCTACGGCGAAGGATGGCTCACCGGCATGGACGTGAGCACGGACGTTTTTATCCAGGCCAATCAGCACGGGCACGTCCGTCGCCTCACCATTGATGAGGTGATCGCCCAGGCTGCCGCCGCCTGACCTCCGCCATCCTTCATGAAACCCGTGCGCTGCCTGCTCGCCGCCGCCGTCTTTGCCGCCTTCTGGTGCGCCGGGGCGTTCGTGCTGCTGCCTCGCATGGAGGCAAAGCTCGCCACCGCCGCACGTGAGGCCCTCGCCGCGCAGCAGACGCTCGCAAAGCGCCTCGATAAGGTGCAAACGACCTTCCAAGGCCAGGTCGCCCATCTC
>CALMTT010000379.1 GCA_937872615.1 uncultured Verrucomicrobiaceae bacterium
TGGTGATCAAGCTGGCCGACCGGCTGCACAACATGCGCACCCTGGGCTTTCTGCGTCAAGACAAGCAGGCCGTCATCGCCAAGGATGATGGAACCGTGGAGCTGTGGTCGCTGACGGATGGCAAGCGCCGCATGCTCCAGCCGAAGCTGCCGAGCATCGCGCTCTGCGTGGCTTTGTCTGAAGATGGCTCCACGCTGGCCGTGGGCAGCGAGGCCTCACCGGCGCACCATAACCAGGGCATGTGCCATGTGTGGAACCTGCGCCAGCCACAGCAGCCTGCCCGCGAGTTCGCGCACGGGCAGGGCATTTCCTCCATCGACATCGACGAAAAGGGTGAACTCGTCGTCGTGGCGAGCAACGAGGGCCACGGGCAGGTTTGGAACGTCACGACGATGCAGCCGGTGGGCAAGCCCATCGAGGTCGATGAGACCGACAAGGGTCTCTCCTGCCTCTCGCTGCATCGCGACCACGAGCTGGTGGCCGTGGGCACAAATGGCGGCACGGTGTATGTGGGCAAATATCAGACGGAGGAGCTCATCGCCGCGCCTTTGACTCATCCCGGAGCGGTGATGAAGGTGCATCTGGCCCAGGACGGCGAGTCGGTGCATGTGGGCGATGACGCCGGCTACATGCATGCGTGGAATATCAAGAGCTCTCAGCCACTGCATCCGCCCCAGGCGCATGATGGGGAGATCGTCGCGGCGAAAGTGTCCGCCGCCAGCGGCCTGGTGGCCAGCGTGTCGAAACACGGCGAGGTGCAGATATGGAATTCGCGCACGGGTCAAAGGCTCTCGCAGCGTCTGCAGCGCAGCGTTTCCGCCGTGAGCATCACGGATGATTGCACCATGCTCATGCTGGCGCCGAACATGGAGCCCTTCGTTCAGGTTTGGAACATCCACGAAGCCATGAGCGGCCGCGTGTTTGTCGATTCACCGGACAAGCTGCTCGTTCCGAAGCCTGTGCCGCCTGAAAAGGCGCCATCGTTTGTGCGCAGCTCCGTCGCCGCCGCCTGGAATCGCGAGCAGACGCATATCATCGCCGCGGATGTGGATGGAAACGTGGCTGTCTTTGCCGGCGCGGAATGTGTGAACTACGGCAAGCCCTTCTGCCACCCGCCCGCCGTGGGAGCCGTGGCCATCACGAAGGATGGCAAGATCGGCATCACCTCCGGTCGTGACCAGGTGGTCCGCGTGTGGAATGTCGAAACGGGCGAAGCCATCGCCGCCATGCCGCACAACTCCTTTGTCGAGGTGCTGGCCCTCGCGCCGGATGACGAGACGCTCGCCACCTTCACGGAGAAGGGTGACATGCGTGTCTGGCGCTTTCGCACCGGCGAGGGGCTCACGCCCGCCATCCGCCACGGCACCGGCTTCGTGCAGGCACGCGTGAGCGATGATGGGAAGGAAGTGCTCTTCCGCCTCGAAAAGCTCGGCTGGTTCACCATGCCCATGCCTGTGCAGGACGCCGTGCTGCCAGAGTGGTTCCTGCGTTTTGCCGAAACACTCGCCGGGAACCGCGTCACGCCCACCGGCCGCCTTGAGGAGCTCGACATCACCGCGCACGATGCGGCGCTCGCCGATGTCGAAAAGGAGGCAAAGGGCTCGGACGCGGCCTCGCGCATCGCCCGCTGGCTCATCGCCGACCCGGCCAAGCGGTCGTTGAATCCCCAATCGGACCAGCCGCTGACGGATTATCTCAAGACGCTCGAGGCGAATCCAGCCGCGGCGGATGAATTGAAGCGCTTCAGGCCTTAAAAGGCGGTTCAGTTCGTTCTTGCCTTCCGGTGGTGTTTCATCGCATAACCGCCGCCGTCATGAAAAAACTCCTCATCCTCGTCGTCCTCGCCTCGTCCCTCTCCAGCAGCTTTGCCGAGCTCACGGCGTCCCACTCTGCCGCCATCGAAAAGCTGCTCACCGTCATGGAGACCGAGAAAGTGATGGCCAAATCGCTCGCCACCGGCCTCAAAGCCGGCCTCGGTGTCAGCGAGGACCAGATCAAGTCCCTGCCGAAGGAGCAGCAGGACAAGTTCAACGGTGCGATGGAGAAAGTGATGGCCGCCGTCATGGCCGAAATGAGCTGGGAAAAGCTCAAGCCCGGCCTCGTCGAGGCCTACGGCAAGAATTTCTCGGAGAAAGAAGCCCTCGAGGTGGCCGCCATGATGGAGACACCCACCGGCAAGCTCTATGTGGGAAAGCAGGCAGGCATGGCCGTGGACATCGCCAAGATCACGCAGGAGCGCATGAAGGACCTCACGCCAAAAATCATGCAGATCATGCAGTCTGAAATGCAGAAGTAGCATGCGACCGTTCACGGCGTATTCTCCCGCACCATGACCGCACGCTTCCTCCACGCCGCGCTTTCACTGCTCATCCTCGTCACCCTGCCAGCCGCCGCGCAGCAGGCGGAGGTCATCGCCACGCAGAAGATCTGGGACAAGTCCAACCACCAGGGCTACACGGACCTCGTCCGCTTCCAGAACCTCTTTTACTGCTGCTTCCGCGAGGGTGAGTCCGCCACGAAAGGCACCGGCACCGTCCGCATGATGCTCTCCGCCAGCGGTGATACATGGATCGAGCATGTCACTCTCAGCGAGTCCGGCGTGGACCTCCGCGATCCCAAATTGATCGTCACACCGGATGGCAAGCGCCTCTACCTCCTCTGTGCCGGTGTCACCGCGGATGGTGGTCGTCAGTCACGCTACTGCACCAGCCTTGATGGCAAGGTGTGGACGCCCTTTCAGAAGCTTCTCGCCAAAGGTGATACCCTCTGGCGTGTCACCATCAATCCCGCGGACAACCGCTTCTTCGGTGTCAGCTACAACATTCATCCCAACTCCGGCGGCCCGGCTCCTGAAAAGGAATACACCCTCAAAGGATACGCCAGCACCGACGGCTCTGTTTGGCAGCTCGCATCGCTTTTGAACGTGCCCGGCCAGCCCACGGAGACCACCGTGCGCTTCCTCAAAGACGGCAGCGCCATGGCTCTCGTGAATCGTGAGGGCGGAAACCGCCTCGGAGCCCTCGGCACGGCGAAAGCGCCTTACCGCGATTGGACGTGGACGCCGCTCAAGCAACCCATCGGCGGTCCCAACTTCATCGAACTGCCTGATGGCCGTCTCATCGCCGGTTCACGTGGCTTTGGTGCCACGCCCGGTCCGCACATGGTGCTCTACAAAATGTCCGCCGCGGGGCTCGATCCGCTCATCGAGCTGCCCAGCAGCGGTGATTGCAGCCATCCCGGCCTTTGGTGGCATGATGGCATGCTGCATGTCACCTACTACTCGAGTCATGAAGGTGGCAAAGCCGCCATCTACCACGCCAAAGTGCGCGTGAAATGACATGGCACAGGCCTTGCGTGAGACACGTTTTACACCTTGACCAAAGCGCCTGCGCTCGTCCATCCTCGCCGCCGCTTTCCCACGGATGAATCTTCGCGAACAACTCCGCAATCTCCTGCCTGACCTCCTTCCGGATGATCCGGCGGATGCCATCAAAGGCACGGAGCTCATCCGTCTCGTGCGCCTGCGTTTGGGAGATGGTTACAGCGATGCCACGCTGCGCTATCACTTCTCGATTCTCAGCTACGATCCCACCTCGCCCATCGCCAAGGTCGATCAGGGCCAGGGCTACTATCAGCGCCAAAAGAAGCTCTCCGGCTCGAACGGTATCATCCGCCAAAGCTTCTTCGATGATGCCAGCGAAGGTGATCAGGCTTGGTCACGCTACCTGCGCCTCGTGGCCATTTATGAACGTCTCTGCCTCCTGCGCGGCCATTATCCTTTCTTGCTGAATCGCACCAGCAGCGGTGCGCCGAGCATGGAGGGTGAATGGGATGTGCCAGACCTCGTCGTCGCCGAATGGGACCTCGATCCCGCCGCGGAGGATGGTGCTCGCTTTGACGAAAGCATGCTCAATCTCCGTCGCCACCTCGGTGGACCTGAAGTGGGCCTCTCCGGTGTGCGTCTGCAGCTCGGTGTCACGCTCGACACCTTCAGCGCCGACTTCTTCCAGGCCCTCAGCGCCACACGCTGGACGCTGCAAAGCGAGCTCGTCATCGCCGAGCCTCTGCCGGATGAAGCACTCGTCGATGCGCTGCGCAGTCTCGGGCATCAATTTGGTGTCGGCATCAGCACGCTCGGCATCCAGCTCACGCAGCTCGATGCGCTGCCCTCGGCCAAGGAGATCCGCTCGATGAGCTCCGGCGAGTTCGAGCATGTGCACAACCGCCTCCACGTGCAAAAGATCACCATCGCCAGCCCGCGTCACGCCATCGACTGGCCGGCGCTCTCCGCGCTGCGCAAAAAGCACGAGCCTGTCGCCGAGATGGTCCGCTGGCTCTCCGACTGCCTCGCCAAACGCCAGCCCGAATGGACCGGCGGCGTGGTGGGTTGATCCAAACAAGCCATCACCACTCACCATCGCGTCGGAATTTTTTCCGCACGTTCGCGCTGAACTGGCTCACAGCGGCCTCGATGCCGGTCAGCACCTCCTCGGTGGTTTTTCCAGCGGCCGAGCGAGCAGCAGGAATCACCGTTTCGCACTCGTTCGCATCCATGAAGCGTGAGGCATCGAGCAGCGCGGCCTGTTCTTCCGGCGGGACGACGAGAAAGCCATGCTTGTCCGCATGAATGAGATCACCCGGGCGGATGACGCGGCCAAAAACCTCCACCTCACAACCCCAGCGCACCGGATGCACATGCGCATGACCCACGCACAGGCGACGTGCGAGAGCCTTGAAGCCCGCGTTGGTCATTTCATCGACATCGCGGATCGCTCCATCGGTGATCGTGCCCACACAGCCGAGAGCGCGGTGGATGTTGCTGTTCACCTCGCCCCAGAAGGAGCCGATCACGCGCGGTCTGTCGAGATCCTGGACGACCACGATCTTCGGTCCCGGCACGGAGGCCATGTAGCGGCGGTATTCATTGCCAGCATTCGGATTCGCCTCGCGGTGCGCTTTGTTCGAAGGCTCGATGACCACCGTCACCGCGTAGCCAACCATCGGTCCCATCTGCGGCATGAAGTCACGTGTCTCGTCGATGTTGAACGCGGCCGCGGCGGAGTCGCGCTTCGTGATTTGTTCCCAGCCGTTGTAAATGGTGGGCGTGTTCCAGCGCTTCAGTTGGAGGAGGTCGGCGTGCGTCAGCGTGCTCATGCGGCCGGACGAATGAAGCGGAGGCGCTGCCGCGCAATGCCTGCACGCTGGTCATGGCGGCGAACCACGGCTCACCGAAGGCTCACGGCATAAACCGCCGCGCTCTGCAGATGCAGCCGGATCAGATAGGACCCCTTGGGCAGGTCAGACAGCTTCTTGTCCCTCCACGCGAAGCGGTAACGCGTCGTATCCTTCTTCTTCAAAGGAGTGCACGCGTCCTTTTCGAAGCCGGGCATTCGAAAACCATGCTCGTCGAGGATTTCACACCACACGGCTCCCTTCGTCGTGTTGGCATTCACATAGGCTTCCGTGCGCCCAGAGAGGTCGAGGGGCTTCAGCGTGATCTGGCCGATGTCTGGTGGTGATTTCACCTTCGGCGACGGAGGCTGCGGTACGCTGCGCAGACCCGCAAATCGGTCCAACGGCAGCGAAACCATGCCCACGCCGCTCTTTTGCTGGTCGCCGGTGATGTTCGAGCCGCCGCCCACGGCTCCGCTGCTGTAGGCTCCATAGTAAAACCGCATCTCATGGCCCTCGATGATGATGTCAGAGTTTGTCAGGATGCATCCGCTGTCGAATTGCTCACCCGGGCTGCGCTTTAGCCAAAGATCGTCGCGAAACGGCCGCTGCCAGTCCAGGCCATCGCGGCTGATCATGAGTTCGATCTCCATCGTTCCGCCGCCGGGCCGGTCGAGGATTTGATTGAGGCTGAAGTAGCGATCGTGACGGAAAAACACTGGCGAGGTGTGAAACTCCCGCGTCCCATCCCGCTCGTCCGGGAAACAAACGATCTGCGGGGCACTCCAGTGCAACAGATCGCGACTCTCGATGCGTCCCATGGCGTGCTTCCAACCCAGATTTCCCTCAGGCCCGTGCATCCAGGCCTTGCCATAGATCGTCCACAGCTTGCGCTTTGGATCAAAGAGAGGATCAGCCGCGTCGGACATGCTGATGGGCAGCAAAAGCTGGCGCTTCACTCGACCGTCCGGCAGCGTCGTCTCCTGAAACGGGTTCGTGCCCGCCAGTGGCGGCGGCACGTTCTTTCCGCCGAAGGACGTGCCATACAGCGGCGCTTCAGGATGCTTCGTCCAGTGGATGCCATCCGGTGAAAACGCCAGATGCAGCCCCGCGATCAGCTCGCCCTTCGCATTCTTCGCCCAATCATAATAGAGCATCTTGTAGCGCTTCGCCGCGTCCGGCTCCTTCGCATCCACGATGACGCTGTTGCAGTAGCGATCGCCATACAAGCCGCTGCCGATGAGCACGATGTTGGTGCTCTTTTCGCCGTTAAAGTCGAACAAGGCGAGCTCCGGCTTCGTGAACGTGACGCCGTCCGCCGACTCGGCGTAGCAGACTACACACTCGTGCGTTTTGAGCTGTGCCCGCTTTCCCGCGTAAGCCTGATACCAGAGCTGATACTTCCCGCTCTTGTCACGATGCACGCTCGTCCAACCGATGGCCATCTCCCACGGCCTGTCCTCCGTGATCAATGGGTTCGCGGCATGTCGCACCGGCTTTTCCAGCACACGACGTGTCCCGGCGCGAAAAAGAACATCGTGGTCATCGACGAACAGGATCGTGCGCTCTGCGGCGAAGCTGGAAAGCGCGACGAAAGCGCCGCACAAACCCAAGATGGAGTTCCTGAGCAGGTTCATGGCCCGCTTAAACGAGACCACCGGCCCCTTCGTATCAAATGCTCCGGATCAGTTCACGCATCAGCTCAGCCGCCCGACGATGCTGGATCAGCGGAGCCGCCTGCCCGGCGTAAAGCGGCAGCAGGTCTGCCTGGTTTCGTTTCACGCCTTCAGCCTTCACGGGCCGGTTGAATGCAGCCTGGAGTGGAAATGGCAGGGCCGGTTCGGCGCTGCGTTCGAGTTCTTCCAACAAAGCTGAGTTCATGAAGCGGGCGAGCCTGCCGGTAAAACGTCGGCTGAGTCGCGTGCGGGCCGCTGCGGGTGTGAAAAGAGCCTCGCGATGCAGCGGCGGGCAGTTGGATTCCTCGCAGGCGAGAAAAGCGGTTCCGATCTGCACCGCGTCTGCCCCGAGTTGAAAGGCCGCACGGACGCCATGGGCCTCCGCGATGCCTCCGGCCGCGATCACCGGCCTGCGCGTGACTTTTCGCACCTGCGGCACGAGCGAAAGCGTGCCCGTGAGCGAGTCCTCGGCCGGACGCAGAAAGCTCGGACGATGTCCGCCTGCATCGGAACCCGTCGCGACGATCATATCGACGCCGGCCTCATCGAGTGCGGCGGCTTCTTCGAGCGTCGTAGCGGCACCCACGGTCAAAATGCCGCGTTGGGCGCATTCAAGCAGGATTTCGGCATTTGGGATGCCAAACACGAAACTGAACACTTGGGGCCGCAGTTCGAGAATCACCTCCACCTGCTGCTCAAACGTGAAATCGTCTGGTGGCTCGATGGGCGGCACCGCAATGCCGAGACGCTCATAAATCGGCGCAAACTGCCGCAAACCGCGCGCGTGATGCTCCGATGTCATCACTTCCGCGCCCGCATCATGTCGCGAGACCCACAAGTTGATATTGCAGGGCTTCGCAGTTGCCCTTTGAAGATCGTGAATCACCTCGCGCATCTCATTCGGAGACAAATGATGCGCTCCGAAGGAGCCGAGGCCGCCTGCATTCGAAACCGCCGCCGCGAGCCGCACAGACGACAGCCCGCCGCCAAACGGACCCTGCACAATCGGATGCTCGATGCCGATGCGTGATGTGAACGCGTTCATGCTCACTCAGGGAATTGGTTGGTGATCACGGTCTCGCTCTTGTCGAGACGATCGCCACGCGGCCACGGCTCCTGCAAACTTTTGCCAATCGCGATCATGAAGCTGATCGCATGATCCGCAGGCAGCCGGATGATCTTGGAGACCGCCTCGGGATCAAATCCCACCATCGGGCAGCTCTCGTAGCCGAGTCCACGCGCCGCCAGCATCAGCGTCATGCCGCCCAGTGCGCTGGAGCGCATCGCCTCGTCGCGGATGAGTTGATCCTTGCCGGCGTAAAAGCCCTTCAAGGCTGGCACCAAAATGTCCTGCACCGGCTGCGGCGCATGACTCCAGTAGCGCTCCGGTTGATGCTCATGCGCCTTCAAATCTGCGCACATCACCACCAGCAGCGAGGCATCGGTCACCTGCGCCTGATCCCAGGCCACGGCGCGGATTTGCCGGCGGAGTTCCGGATCGCGCACGAGCACAAAGCGGTAGTTTTGCATGTTGAAGGACGATGGAGCGAGGCAGGCCAGCTCCATCAGTTTTTCGACATCTGCCTCCGGCATGATGTGGGCGGGATCGTAGTGCTTGATGGAACGACGGGTTTCGATGGCTTCGAGGATGTTCATGGGAAAGTGAGGTGAATTGCCGCAGGTGGTTACTTTTGTAAACCGCGAGGCTTGTCACTCGCGCGAAATCCAGTATCCGATTGGTAACTCGCCCCATCCATCATGGTTCCTCGCCGCAAAAGCAGAGTCACACCGCCGCCCACCACTTGTCCGCTGAAGCTTTGCATGAGTTTCCTCGGCGGTGCCTGGACACCCAACATCATCTGGTATCTCAGCGGCGGTCCACGTCGCTTCAGCGAGCTGAAACACGATCTCGCCGGCATCTCCGCGAAAATGCTCACGCAGCGTCTTCGTCATCTCGTCGAGATCGGCGTCGTGGAGCGTCACGAACAGCCAAGCTCGCCGCCAACGGTCGAATACTCTCTCACGGATGTCGGTGGCGAACTCAAACCCGCCATCGAGGCCATCGTCCGCGTGGGTGAAAAGTTGAAGCGTCTGCGCAAGCGTTGAATTGCCGCTCAAGCCATCCCAATCGCATTCACATGCCTGCTCCGCTTTCACCAAATCTTCGACGATGGTTTGAGGCGCGTGGGTGGAAGCCGATGCCATTTCAAAAGGAGACGTGGGAGGCTTATGCGGCGGGAAAAAGCGGTTTGATTCATGCGCCGACCGGTTTGGGCAAAACACTCGCGGCGTGGTTGGGGCCGGTGATGACGCATGGCGAGGAGAGCGGTCTGCGGGTGCTCTGGATCACGCCACTGCGGGCGCTGGCGGCGGACACGGTGCGCAGTTTGCAGGAGGTTGTCGAAGGCTCGCAAAAGGTGGAGGCACGCACCGGCGACACGTCGAGCAGTGTGCGGGCTCGACAGAAGGCAAAGCCGCCCTTCGCTCTGGTGACGACGCCGGAGAGTCTTTCGCTGCTTTTGACCGATGAAGTGCAAAAAGCGAACCTCGGCGGCCTCCGCGCGGTGATCGTGGATGAGTGGCATGAGCTCATGGGCTCGAAACGCGGCGTGCAGACGGAGCTTTGTCTCGCACGATTGCGGGCGCTGAATCCACAACTGCGTGTGTGGGGCCTTTCGGCGACGATTGGCAATCTCGACGAAGCCATGAGCGTGCTGCTCGGAAGCGCGGCGAAGGACGGCGTGCTCATTCATGGCAAGGATCGCAAGCGCATTGAGGTGGAGACGTTGATGCCGGAGGATGTGGAGACCTTTCCGTGGAGCGGTCACCTCGGTGTGAAGCTTGTGAAGTCCGTCGTGCAGCGCATCGAGGCCGCGCAGACGACGCTGCTCTTCACGAACACGCGCTCGCAGACGGAGATCTGGTTTCAGGAGCTGCTGGAGGCGCGACCTGACTGGAGCGAGCAGCTCGCGATGCATCACAGCAGCATCGACCGCGAGGAGCGTGAGGTGGTCGAGCAGCGTTTGCGCGAGGGAACGGTGAAGTGTGTGGTCTGCACCTCGTCGCTCGATCTCGGTGTCGATTTCTCGCCGGTGGCGCAGGTGATTCAAGTCGGCAGCCCGAAAGGCATCGCGCGGCTTTTGCAACGCGCCGGCCGAAGCGGCCATCGCCCCGGCGAGACGAGTCGCGTGCTCGGCGTGCCGACGAATGCGCTCGAAATCATTGAGTTCTCCGCCGCTCGCGAGGCGATGGAGGCGCGGCGCATCGAGCAGCGGCGGCCGGTGTTGAAGCCGCTCGACCTCCTCGCGCAGCATCTCATCACCATCGGCCTCGGCGGTGGCTTCAAAGCGGACGAAATGCTCACCGAAGTGCGCGGCACGCATGCCTTTGCGCAACTCAGCGAGGAGGAATGGCGGTGGACGCTCACCTTTGTGACCACAGGCGGCGTTTTGAAGGCCTACCCGCAGTATCAAAAGCTCCGCGTCGATGAAAACGGCCTGCATCGCCTCACCGACGCGAAGATGGCCCGCATCCATCGCATGAGCATCGGCACCATCGTCGCCGACGCGGCGGTGTCGCTGCGGCTGAAAAATGGTCGCAGGCTCGGCAGCGTGGAGGAGTGGTTCATCGCCGGCATCCGACCGGGGAAGTGTTTTATTTTTGGCGGTCGCGTTTGGGAACTCGTGCGTGTGCATGCGCTCGTCGCGACGGTGCAGGTGCCGACGAAAAAGCAGGCGCGGGGCGAGATCCCAAGCTGGCAGGGCGGCAAGAGCCCGCTCTCCTCCGAACTCAGCGCCGCCGTTGGCGAAAAGCTGCGCCGCTATCGCGCGGGCGAACGCGACGCGACACCGGAGATGCGCAAAGTCGCCCCGATCCTCGCCACGCAGGCAAAGTGGTCGCTCGTGCCGAATCCCGACGAATTGCTCATTGAGACCACGCGCACTCGCGATGGCTATCATGCGTATGTTTATCCGTTTGCCGGTCGCCTCGTGAATGGGGCTCTCGGCACGCTCATCGGTTATCGATTGGGCCTTGAGAAACCGCTCACGCTGCGAGTGACGCCGAATGACTACGGCGTGGAGCTTTTCAGCAGCACGCCGTTTGAGTGCGATGAGGCCCGCTGGCGTGAACTGCTCTCGCCGGACGATCTGCTCGCCGATGTGCTGGCCTCCGTGAATGCCGCGGAGCTTGGCCGGCATCACTTTCGCGAGGTGGCGCGCGTCGCCGGGCTCATCCTCAGCGGCACACCCGGCTCGCCGCCGACGCTGAAGAGCCTGCAAACCAGCAGCGGCCTGCTGTGGGATGTCTTTTCGCAATACGACCCCGCGAATCTCCTGCTCGCCCAATCGCAACGCGAGGTGCTGGAGCGCCAGATGGACTTCACGCGGCTTTCGGAAACGATGCATGCTCTGCAACGCCGCGAATTGGTGTTGCGCGACTGCGCCCGCCTCACGCCGCTTGCCTTCCCGCTGTGGGCGGATCGCATTTCGCACTCCGTCGGCAAAGATGATCCTGCGGAGGTGCTCGCGAGGATGCTGCAGGAATTGGAAGCGGCCGTTGAAGTCTCACGCAAAGGCGCAAAGGCGCAAAGTTCAGACTGATGGATTCAGACTTTGCGTCTTTGCGCCTTTGCGTGAGATCAATCCGCATGCTCGCCATCCTCCACGGCTCCGAAGAACTCCAACTGCTCCCCGAAGGCGCGGCTTTCGATGCGCAGCGCGGCCTGCTTTTTGTCAGCGACCTTCATTTGGGCAAAACGGCCGTGTTTCGTGATGCAGGCCTCGCGTTACCCGAAGGACCGGATGACCGGATTTTGACGCGTTTGACCGAATTGACCGCGAAAACAGCCGCGAAGGCCCTCGTGGTGGTCGGCGATGTGTTTCATGCGAAATCTCCCGGCACGCAGCAAGTCGTCGAAAAGCTCGCGAAGCATCGCGGCGACGTGAAATGGCTCGTGGTGCCCGGCAATCATGACAAACGCGTTCCGTGGGCCGATTGGCTGCCCGGAGCCGAAATCCTCGAAGAAGATGAACGTGTCGGCCCGTGGTGTGTGCGCCATTTCCCACCGGATGAGCCCGTCGAGCCGACCTTGTGCGGCCATTTGCATCCCGGCATCGCGCTCGGTGCCGCACGACAGCGCAAAGTGAAGCTCCCATGCTTCTGGCAGCGCCGCGGCGCCCTCGTGCTGCCTGCGTTTGGCGACTTTACCGGCTTGAAGATGATTGCACGTGAAGCCGAGGATCGCGTGTGGGTCACGATCAACGGTCAAGTCGCCGAAGTACCGCGTCGGGCGTGAAGCGTTGATGCTCCCACAAAACCGGCAAGCACGGTGAAGTTCCGCCGTTTCATGCACCCACCATCATGAATCGTCTGCGCCTTCTCTCCAGCCTTGTCGTTTTGTCTTTGATCATGCCCATGGCCCGTGCGGCTGACGATTTGAAGAAGGTGGCGGCATCGCTGGACGGTTATCGCTTTGAGTTTCCGTGCCGCGATCCGATGCCGGAGAGCCCGAAGCCCGGCGCGGACGGCATCTCCGCCCGCATGACGGATGATCCGAAGACGAACGACAAGTTCACCGATGTGAAAACCTTCGGCGGCGAGGCGGGCAAGCGCTACAAAGTCACCCTGCGTGTGCGCGGTGTGGTGGAGCCGATGATGTACAAGGACGGCCAGCAGGTCGGCGAGCGCTTCTACATCGGCGGCGTGCCGAACAACAAGACCTACAACATCTACCAACTGAGCGTGTCGTCACCGGCGCAGCACTTCTTCTTCAATCGCGATGACAAGGTCGGCCACCGCATCTTCACCATCGACTACACCGCCTCCATCGAGATTGACAGCGGTGCCACGCTCACGCTTCACGGCGATGGTCAAAACGGCCACATGATCACGAACTTCTCCAAGCTCGTCGTGCCTGGCATCGCGCCGGCGCCGCAGCCCTTTAACGGCCAGTTCGTCCAGCTCGACGTGGTCGAGGTCACCGAGGTGAAGTGAGTTTCATTCAGCCAGCACATTTCAACTTTATGCGCTCTCTTCATTTTCTACTCGTTCTCACCGCGTTCGCCTGCCCGATCTTCGCCCAGAAGGCCAAGGAAAAGAAACCGGATCGCCCGCAGCCACTCACGCGGCCGTTTGATGCGCCGAGCGCACCCAAGTTCACGCGACTGGATGGCAAGCCGGGTGTGAATGCCCCGGCGGATGTCGATGGCGATTTCGTCATCGGGCCTGACTACGTCGCCGCGCCGGAGACGAAGGTGGTGGAAGGCGTGCCGCAGGGGAAGGTGATGCAGTTCGTGATGGAGTCGAAGGACTGCAAGCTCTTCAATCCCGGCATCGCGCGGGATGTTTTCGGCACGGTGGACCCGAACAATCCGAAGACGCTGATCGTGGAGACGCATCCGATCGACTACCAGCGCTTCGTGACGGTGTATGTGCCGGCGCAATACGTCGCGGGCACGGAGGTGCCGTTTCTCGTGGGGCATGACGGACCGCGTGGAAAGCCGGACATGATGATGCCGAACATCCTGAACAACCTCATCGCGCAGAAACGCGTGCCGGTACAGGTCCTCATCCAGATCTCCAGCGGCGGTGGCGATGCCCAGGGGCACGAGCGCGGTCGCGAGTATGACACGATGTCAGGCCTGTATGCGGAGTTCATCGAGAACGAGGTGCTGCCGCTGGTGGAGAAGAACGCGGGCGTGAAACTCACCAAGGATCCCGAAGGTCGTGCCACGATGGGCAGCAGCTCCGGTGGCTCCTGCGCCCTGGCGATGGCGTGGTATCGCACCGATCTGTATCACCGCGTGCTGACCACTTCGGGCACCTTTGTGAACCAGCAGTGGCCCTTCAACCCCGAGACGCCGGATGGCGCGTGGGGTTTTCACAACAAGCTCATCCCCGAAAGCCCCAAGAAGCCGCTGCGCATTTATCTGGCCGTCGGCGATCGCGATCTGCTCAACCCGAACGTGATGCGTGATGACATGCACGACTGGGTGGAGGCCAATCATCGCATGGCGAAGGTGCTGAAGGCCAAAGGCTATCCGTATCAGTATGTCTATTGCCTCAATGCCGGTCACGGCCTCGGCCCTGCGCGATCGCAAATCCTGCCGCAGGCGCTGGAGTGGCTGTGGAAGGGCTATTCGGCCAAGTAAGCCGTTTGGGCCGAACAATTTGACTCGAAGAGCATGCGGCAGCGACAAAGCGGGAACCATGTGAAGTAGGCGCATTCGCCAGAATGCGGCGCGGCGTTCTCGTTCTGGGGAACGAGCCTACGAGCAGGCCTCGCAGCCTTCGACGGCATCGTCACGCTTTGGCCGTCACGGCTCGGCGGAGACAGCGTCCAACGAGCGGCACACTTTTGCCTGATCTTCGTCGGCGATGGGATTGCTCGCGTGGAGTTCGTGCAGACGGAGTAGCGTGATGATACCTGTCTGGAGCAGGCCTTTCACCCATGCGATGTCTTTAGGACGACCGGCCCACAGTTTGTTGTAGGCGATGTCATGGGCATCGAGAAAGTGACCACGCAAGCCAGGAGCGAGGTCGAGAAGGGTCACGCGCTGCTGCCAGCCCGGCGGCGTGCAGCGGAGGAGGCTTGGCGTGACGTAATCAACGAAGAACAGATTCTCATCAGCAAACGCGCTGTCTTCACCGAGTTCACGTTCGATGATCTTTCCGTCGTAGTAGAGCACAGGAATACCGATGGGAACGATGTCCACATCCCGGCTCGTGCGAAGCTCGGCTGGTATCGCAGGATGAATGGCGGCCACTCCACCACTGCCCATGATCCAGATCTCCGTCACCGCGACAGGTAGAAAACGCCGGAGCTGAGGTCCAAGGCGAAGGAAATCAACCGCAGTAAGCTCTTTCACGGATGGCCTCCATCTGTTGGCTGGAAACAAATGGCTCGCCTTTGAAGGGCATGCCAGAGCGGAGGCGTTGCCCTTCGTCATCACCGGCCTCCAAAAGATCGGCGACACGGCTCAGCGGCCAGTTTTGGAGCATCTGAAGCCATTCCAAATCGTGTGCGGACAGCCGGTCTTCATGTCGTTTCAGCCAGTTGATGCCGTGCTGGACGTCTTCCGGGTGCTGTCTCAGCCGCTGCGCCACGAGCTTGCCCTTCTGCCAGGCGATCCAGTCGTTCACGATGTATCCCGGCGGCAGATCGAGCCAAGGCGGGAAGGCTTGGACTTCGACTTGGCTCAGATCTCGAGCGAGGGCGGGCATGGCGAGAGTTTAGGCCGCCTGCCGGCGTTTGCCAAGGCGCTACTTGGCGGCTGGCACGTCCCAAATCGCAACGCCCATGTGGTAGCGCTGGTGGTTCTCGCTGGCTTTGGAATACCAGGCGGTGACGAGTTTGCCATCGGCACGCTGCACGGTGCTGGGGTAGCCGCAGTCGGATTCGAGGGTGTTCGCGAGGCGCACGGGCTCGGTCCAGGTTTTGCCTTCGTCGGCGGTGATCTTGGCGAGCACGCCGGTCTGGCCTTTGATGCGGCTGCCATGGGCGAGCAGGATGCGACCATCGGCGAGGCGGAGCAGATGGCCGTTGATCTCGTTTTTGGCGGTGACGCGATTCGGCTCGCCCCAGGTGACGCCGTCGTCTTCGGAAATGAAAAGGTCCATGCCGGTCTCGCGTGCTGCGGCCATCCAGCGTTTGCCGCCGAGGTGGAGGAGGGTCGTTTCGTTGCTCTTTGGCCCGATGGTGCCGGTGCGCTGCCAGGTTTTGCCATCGTCATCGCTGCGGAAGTGCCAGGAGCGATAACCTTTGGTCTTGGTGCTCTTCGTGGGATCGGTGAACTCGCCGCCGTAGCAGGAGACGTGCAAAGCGCCGTCCGCGCCTTGTTTGATGTCGCCAAAAGGAATGTAATGCGTCCAGCCAGCATCGGGCGCGGGGAACTCTTTGATTTGCGACCACGTTTTGCCGCTGTCGCTGCTGCGGCAGACCCACAGTGAAAGGATGTCATCGCGGAAAACGGGCTGCTTGGGGCGCTGCGGTTGCTTCACATCCGTCCACCCTGAGCAGAGCACGAGGAGATCACCATTCTTCGCGAGACCGGCGGCCACGTTCATGCGGTTCGTGTGCGGTTCGTTCGGCGCGGGGATGCCGCGCAGCGTCCAGAATTGGCCGTCGGGGCTGTTCCAGCATTCGGCGGCACCCTCCATCTGTCCGTGGCTCGGTTTGCCGAAAATGGTCGTATTGATGCTGCCATCCGGCATCAGCGTGAGGTTCGGCCACGCGCAGACGTTGTCGATGGCGATGAGGCGCTGGATGTCCTGCGCGGCGAGCGTCGAGCAGAGGGCGAAGAGGAAGAGAAGGTGTTTCATGATCGAAAGGTAAGTTGGAGTGTAGGCTTTAGCCGATCTGCATGCGTTGTTGGTCGCCTAAAGGCTGGACTCCAACCTCAGTCCGCGAAGCGCAGCGCATACAAATCCGCGTCCTTCATCGTCACACGCAGCGTCACGGTCTTTCCGATGAGTTTGGATGTATCGAGCACATTCGCTTCAAACTCGTCGCCGTAGATTTCGGCGGATTTGGCGGCGACGGCACCGGTTTCATCGAGGACTTCGATGACGAGCGAGCCGGTGGCGGAGGTGGCGGAGTTGAGGATGAGCTTCGAGCCGGTGACTTGGATCGGCTTGGTGGTGAAGCTGCCGCCTTTGGCATCGGCGTGCATCGACGCGAAGCCTTGCTTGCGCACGGTGAGGCGGCGGATGCGATGATCGGGATGGCGGTAGTGCTCGGAGATGTAGAGCGACCATTCGCCGTCACCGGGATCGTAGATGCCGCAGGCGGTCATGTTGCTGCGCTCGGTCCAGTTTTGGAGATCGGGGCCGGGGCGAACCCAGGCTTCGAGGAAGGGGCGATCCCAGTGTGTGCCATCGCGACTGCTCATGAAGACGGCATCGCTCACGCCTTTGCCGCCGATGTGGCCCTTCACCTTCTCACGCGTGGTGGCGAAGCGTTTCGGGAAGGAGAGAAACAGATGCGGCGCGGTAGGGCAGGGCACGGTGGCGCTGGTGTAGAAGTGCTCGAAGGGCACGTCCTTCGCGTATTGATGCGCCACGCCATCGCTCCAGCCCAAGAAGTCCGTGGAGGTCATGCTCTGGATGGCGCGGACCTTGTTCGTGAAGATGCGGCTGAAGCTAGCATAGCGATTCCGCGTCACGTCCCAGAAAGCGAGGTTTTGCGAGTCAAAAGCCCCTTTGGTGATCACCGGCGTGTCCTGCATCTTTTTCCAATGCACGCCGTCCGGCGAGGCGAAGGCATACAGGCCGCCCGGCGTCTCGCCCTGGTGCCAGTTTTTGCCGGGCTGCTTCACGCCGCCGAGCGCCTTGTAGCGCTCCGAGGGCTTCGCGTTTGGGTTCGCATCGAGAAACGGCGCGAAGTTATGCGACTCGACCCCGCGCCAGACGACGTTGTTGTCCTTCGTGCCGCCCGCCTCGATCAAACCGAGCTTGGGACGCGTGAAATGGATGCCGTCCTCGCTTTCGACGAAGCAGGTGACCTGCGCATCGCTGTGATCACTGCCGCCCGCGGAGCCGCGGTAGTAAAGACGCACCTTTTTGCCGTCCTGAATGGCCGAGAAGTAGCCGCAGGTCGGCCCTTCCCACGGTTTGTCTGTGGTCAGCACGATTTCACGCCGCACCGGCTCATGCAGTTTCAAAGCGAGGCCGTCTTTGCTGGCCACGAGGTGTTCATCGACGAACAACTCCCAGCGAGTGCCGAGATCGAGCGGCGTGGCGGCGGAGGCGAGCAGAGGGAAGAGGATCGAGAGAAGGAGAAGTCTCATGCCCACCTAAACGCAGCGACGCGTGACTTCTCCCGTGGTCTCGCGGGCAAACCAGCCGAGCTAAGGTGGCAAGAGTGCCCGCTTCACCTACTCAGCGGTAGATGAGCGGCTTCTGCTGTGTCTCTGGTCGTCCACTATGTCCGAATGCAGGAGTTGGAGTCTAGGCTTTAGCCGATCTTTGGCCTTACGACGTTCCCAAACCGTCGGCTAAAGCCTAGACTCCAGCCTCCGTGTCGAAGAGTTGGAGACATTTGCAGCTTTGTTGAGCATTCACCCGATCCTTCCAAGGCCCACAAACACCAGCGTCGGCTTTCCATCTTCGCGGGCTTGCGGCAAATCGACGCGGAATTCGAGCTGCCAGTCGTTGAGGTCTTCGGGATCGACGAGGACTTGGTTCACGCGCCAGGTCTGGCCGTCGTCGCTGGGCTCGACGTAGGTGTGGCGGCCGTTGCGGGCTTCGTTGTCGAGGCGGATGCGGTCGTGGTCGGTGTAGTAGTCGTCGAGCTCGGGGAGGTCGATCTGGCCACGGATGAGCTGCTGGAGGTAGCGGAAGATTTCCGTGCGGATGAGCGCGGTGAATTCACGCTTGTTCCGCGTGATGTCGGGCGCTTCGGCGGGCTTTTCTTCGACCTCGTCGGGCTTGTAGTTGGGATCGCGGAGCTTTTCCCATTCATCGAGCAGGCTGGAATCGGTGCCACGGAGCACACCGGCGAGCCAGGATTCCATTTCCTGCACGGATTCGGTTTTGAAGCTGTCCGGCACGGTCTGCGACAGCACTTTGAGCGTGCTGGAGAGATGGCGCAGCAGCACGCCCTCGGCGCGGTGGAGGTCGTAGTCGTGGATGTAGTCGGCAAAGCTCCGAAAGTTCTCAAACATCTCACGTGCGATGCTTTTCGGGCGGATGTTTTCCTGGCCGACCCACGGATGCGCATCGCTGAAGGCGTTGAAGGTGCTGTAGATGAAGTCGCGGCAGGGTTTCGGGTATTCGAGTTCCTCCAGCTTCGCGATGCGCTCCTCGTAGGGCACGCCTTCATTCTTCATCGCCGCCATGGCTTCGTCCTTCACCTTGCTGAGCTGCCGACGCAGAATGACATCCGGGTTTTCGAGGATGGACTCGCACAGCGTCAGCACATCCGCCGCGTAGGTGGCGGAGGCGGGATCGATCAGCGCCAGCGTGTCGATGAGATACAGCGAGAGCGTGTGATTGAGCGAGAAGTCGTCCTGCAGCTCCACGTTGAGCCGCAGCTTCGTGCCATCGGCCTCGCGTTTCACGGGCGGGAGGATCTCGACGATCTTGCGCTGCACCAGCGCCCGAAAAAGCTGCCACGCCCGCTTTTCGTGCTGGGTCTTCGCGTTCGCCGTCTCATGCGAATCGGCAATGAGCTGCCGCATCGCGGCGCAGGCATCGCCACGGCGGCTCAGCACCTGGAGCAGCATGCCGTGGGACACTTGGAAACGCGACACCAGCGGCTCCGGCGAGGCGGCTTGGAGCTTTTTGAAGGTGTCCTCGCTCCAGCCGACAAAACCCTCCGGCGGCTTCTTTTTGACCATCTTGCGCAGCTTCTTCACATCGCCCGCTGCCTTGGCCTCCATCTTGGCGTTCTCGATGACGTGCTCCGGTGCCTGGCACACGACGTAGCCCACGTCGTCAAAGCCGCGACGCCCCGCGCGGCCGGTGATCTGGTGAAAGTCACGCGCGGTGAGCGTGGCGACTTTTTCGCCGCTGTATTTGCTGAGCCGCGTGAGCAGCACGGTGCGGATCGGCACATTCACACCGACACCGAGCGTGTCCGTGCCGCAGATGACCTTCAGCAGGCCGCGCTGCGCCAGTTTCTCCACCAGCACGCGATACTTGGGCAGCAAACCGGCGTGATGAATACCCACGCCATGGCTCAGATACTTTTTGACCTCTTTGCCATACGGGCTGGTGAATTTCGCGCCGGCCATCAGCTCCTTGATCGAGGCTTTTTCGGCTGCGGAGCAGAAATTCAGGCTCATGAGGTCCTGCGCCGATTGCGCCGCCTCGTGCTGCGTGAAGTGCACGAGATAAACCGGTGCCTTGTTCGCCGCCACGAGCTCCTGCAGCGTCACATCGACGGAGGTCTGCGCGTAGCTGAACTCCAGCGGCACCGGGCGTTCATGCGAGGCCACGATGATCGTCTCCGCCTTCGTGAGCCGCGTGAGGCCTTCTTTGAAAAAAGCCGAGCCGCCCATCGTGGCGGACATGATGAGGAAGCGCGACTCGCTCATCGTCAGCAGCGGCACCTGCCAGGCCACGCCGCGCTCCTTGTCCGCGTAGTAGTGAAACTCGTCGATGATCACCTCGCGAAACGGTGCCGCCGCGCCATCGCGGAGGGCGTAGTTCGCCAGAATCTCCGCCGTGCAGCAGACGATCGGCGCGTGGCGGTTCACCGTGGCATCGCCCGTGGCCATGCCGACGTTGTCGGGACCGAAATCGCGACACAGCGCGAGGAACTTCTCATTCACCAGCGCCTTGATCGGGCACGTGTACACCGAGCGCCGGCCCTTCGCGAGCGAGCGGAAGTGCAGCGCCAGCGCCACCAGCGATTTGCCGGAGCCGGTGGGCGTGTTGAGAATGACGTTGCGATCCTCAAACAGCTCCAAAATGGCCTCCTCCTGCGCCGGATAGAGCTCCAGCTTCTTCTCCGTCACATAATCGAGAAACGCCGCCAGCAGCTCGTCATTCGAGCAGTCAGGAGATTTTGGAAGTCGGCGCAGCAGCGGGTGATCAGACATGGGCGGCCATCCATCGCATAGCAATCACGTCGCGCGAGCCTTCGTCTGGGGAAATGGGGGTTGGAAGGTATTCGATGTGTAAGTGGAAGCGTGAGGCACAACCACCGCAGGCAAGGCTTGACCTCGGGAGGCGTTTTCGTTGCTATCGGTGTGTTCGTAAAAGCCCTCGTTTAGTTCGTGAAGTCACGTTTGCCTCAATATACATACGAAAAATCACAAAAAGATGTGGGCGAATCTGATCCGCTCACGATTAAGTAGGGCGCAACAACGCTCCGTGAAGAAAGATGAATAACCAAGAAGAAATCATAATTGATGGGGAAGTTGTCAGTGGGACGTTTTCCAGCCGCGCACCGAAGGTCAAATTGAACCCGTTTCGATTGCTCTTCAGGGACTCAATTCTTTTCCTAATCTTCAAAATATTGCTTCTTTTCGTATTCGTTGGCAGCGTGGTGTTCGCATTTTGGTCGAAGATTGCTGGGGGAGTTTTGCTCGTGATCGCTCTTCTCGTCACTGTGACGATTTGGCGTTACATTAGTTTACGTAGAGTTGAATTTCAGAATGCAGTCTTGTGCCCTGGAATCGTGATCTCCCAGAAACCTCCAACGTTACTAATTCTGGCCGATATGTCCTGCGGAGGAACAAAGCAGCCGATCTGGGGAGTGAAGATGGAGAACTGCACAAGCTTGAAGCCATTCCGAAGCAACGTTGGTCAAAGAATCCCGTGCGTAACAGCTTTTCAGGGAAGTGGATATGGCGGCAGTTGGGACCAAATGGTTTCGAGTTCGTTGACCTCGGGAACGGGAGACAAGGAGAAGCTCACAGAGGCTATGTCCCGGTTAGATGATGAGGAAGAATGGCAGATCTTGGAATTCGCTATCCAGCAAAAGCGCTTTCCAGAAATCGGTAAAACGTTAAAACTGTAAACACAACAAATTCGGCCCACAACACAGTCGGCTGGCAAGGGCTCTACAGTCACTAGCGACTGAACGCCCGCGCGACGGTCGAGAAGTGTGCGCTGGGTTCAGCAGGTAAAACCGCCACGAGCACCCGCAAGCTTCTCGCGCGCCTGCGGGGCGCATAGAAAGACCAAGTAGTGCTTGCGTGTACCAGGTGTTCCGCTGCGCTTCACCCCTGGCTACCTTCTTTCGTGCCTACGGCACGCCGGAATGGCATCTCGGTTACTTTGGCTAAGCTGTGTTTGATAGCCCCGGTTGCGATCCGCGAAGCAAAGTGGCCATCTCGCTCCGCGAGATGAGCGGAACGCTTGGCATACCCAGGAGGTTCGCGGTCTCTGGACATTCTGCATGCAAGCGAAAGCTCTTTGCTCATCTCGACGGAGCGAGATGGCTACCGTGCTGGCGCGCCATCGGTGTCTCGGGGTGGTTTTAACCGCGCCTTAAAGCTCAGCCAGAACATCCACGGTGCGCACCACTCCACCACCCATCTCGCGGCTGCGGATGCCGGCGATGATGACGGCCATGAGCTCGACGGTTTCATCGAAGGGCAGCGGACGCTCGCCGGTGCGCAGCATGTCGATGAAGGCCACGAGCTGGCCGCGGAAGGCGTGGTAGGTATCGGTGAGCTTCAGGGCGAGATCGCCTTTCGTGCCGTAAAGATGCACGGCACCGAAGCTGCCATACGCATCATGCAGCGCCCCGATCGTGACCTTCACGCCGCTGCGATGCGTGATGTGCATCACATCGCCGCCGGGATCGCTGTGAGCCTGCACGGTCAGGAAACCGGGGCCGAGCAGCGGCTCGACGGCCTCCAGCGCGTGGATGCCGTAGCGTTCCCAGGTCTTGCAGGTGAAGCTGGTGATCCAGCGCAGGTCGCCGAGGTGGGAAAAGTCCGCTCGCATCTCCGGCGCGTAGCGCATGCCGCTGGTCGATAGCAACACGCGGCCCTCGCGATGCCACTGAACCATCTGGCGCAGCTCGGGGATGGTCGTGGCCATCGGCTTGTCGATGAAGACAGGCAGCCCGGCCTCCACAAAGGGCCGCGCACGCCGCACATGATCCGTGCCATCATCCGTGGCGATCACCGCGGCATCGACCTGGCCGATCACGTCCTCCGGCTTTTCGACCACATGCTCGATCAAACTCGCCGCGGCCACTTTCGGCGCATCGGCCGGATCATCGCACCAGATGTGCGTCACGCGGGCACCGGGGATGCGCACGGACTCGAGCGGCTGCTTGCCCATGTAGATGGGAATGCCGGCGTAAGGGCACTTCGCCATCTCGGCGGGGTTGTAACCGTTGATGATGCCGCTCCAGGAATACGGATGGCCGTTTCCCTCGATCATGCCGAGCATGGCGAGACGGAGTTCTCGGTTCTCAGTTCTCGGTTCGCTGTTGTTCATGCGGGTTGGATGGCGATGGCGGTGCCGGTGTCGGAGGAGCGGAGGGCGGCGAGGTTGAAACGAAGGGTCTGCACGGCCTCCTCGAAGGTGCAGAGCGGATGCGGGCGGCCCTCCATGCCATCGAGAAAGGCATTTGCCTGCGCGATGAAGAGGTCGTCACGCTCCAGCGGCGGCGTGACATGCCAGGTCCAGTCCTTCTCGCCATGCCGCAGCACGCCCCAGCGCTGGAGATGGCCCTCGATCTTCACGCTGCCGTGTTCGCCGTGGAGGTGCAGCGTGTTCTCATTCGCCGCTTGGAATTGCGTCATGGCATAGCTCACCATCACGCTGCCATGACGGGCGGTGACGTTCACGGTGTCCTCAATGGTGACACCTTCCAGCGCCTGATGCGCGGCATCGCAATACACCCGCGTGCACGGCCCGAGCAGCCACTCGACGGCATTCGCGAGGTGCGTGAGCGCATCCTGGATCACGCCGCCGCCGGTCTCGCGGCGTGTGTAGTAGATCTCGCGATAGGCCGGACGAAAGGTGGGGAAGTGCTGGCCAGAAACCGAGGTCGCCTGCAGCACGCGACCGATTTCACCCGTCCGCAAAAAGGCCCGCGCCTGCTGAATCCACGGCATGAGGTGATACACATAAGCCACCGCGACAAAACGATCCGCCGCAGCGATGGCGGCCCGCACCTCCGGCACGAGCGATTCATCAATCGCGAGCGGCTTTTCGATGAAGACATGCAAGCCAAGCCCCAGCAGCCGCTTCGCCATCGGCAGGTGAAGATGCGCTGGCGTGCAGATCACCGCCGCGTCGTAGGTGGAGGCCGCGAGCGCTTCATCGAGCGTGGCAAAGCCCGTCGCGCCGTAGCGTTCCCGCATCGCGGAGAGCAGCGCGGGATTCGTGTCGCAAGCGGTCACGGTGCAGCGGCCGGTCTTTTGAAAGCAGCGCAGATGCCGCTCGCCGATGCTGCCACAGCCGATGATGAGGATGGAGGACATGGGGAATCGAGGAAGTCGGGGTCAGCGGACGGACGGATGGAGTGGTGGATTGCTGGAGTAATGGATTGCTGGAATGGGGAAACATCACTCCAATACTCCACCACTCCCTTTTCAGCCC
>CALMTT010000380.1 GCA_937872615.1 uncultured Verrucomicrobiaceae bacterium
TGGGTCCGGAAGACCTCGCCAAGACCATGTATCGCCTCCTCGGCATCAACGCCGAGAAGCGCATCGTGGCCGATGGCACCCGCCCGATCGACATCGTGAACGGCGGCCGCATCCTGACCGAAGTGCTCGCCTGATCGACCAACTCAGTTCCATCAACGAAAGCCCGGACAGCGATGTCCGGGCTTTTTCTTGCCTCAAACGGACCTGTTGTTAAGGCAGTGAGCATCCATGCCGCTCGATCCACTTGTCCTGCAAAACCCTCAAACCCGTGTCGTGGATACTTTTGAGGCACTGGTGGGCTTTCGCTTCGAAAACGGTGTGAACGCCGTTTGCTGGCCGCGGGACCTCGAAGGGGATTTTGCCGAAGTAGTGAGCTGTTTGCACGTCCCACAAGGCATCACCCACCTCACCGAAGAGCTTTTGCACAGCCTCGACCTCAGCCCGGCAGGTCAAAAAGCCGTCGAGGTGATGCTCGCTGATATGGAACGACTTCGCGAAAGGGAGCTGCTGCCCACGCTCGACTGCGTGAACGGCTACACGCACGAGATCGAGTCGCCCGTGCGCACGGATGTGTGCTCGTTCCATGCCGACAGCGCCACCGTGCAGGCAGACACCTGGCTGTGCACCTACCACGGCGCTTCCTCCGAGGGCCTGCGCAATGACGAGGTCATCTGCCGCGTCGATGTGCCGGAGACGCGTGAAGAGCTCCGGCAATTGCATGCCCAAGAAGACGACATGCCGTTCGAAGAATGGCTCGAGGAGCATTTTTACACGCTGCACTATGCGCCGCAGCCTGGCGCGGTGCCGTTCCGGTTTGGCAGGGGCAATCTCTGGCGGATTGCGCTGCAATATCCAGACTCGCCCGTGCTGCCCTGCATTCACCGGGCACCGGATCCGATGCCCGGTGAGAAACGCCTCCTGCTCATCAGTTAGCCGTCATGCCTGCCGATCCTTCCGCCTGTCTCACCTGCGGTGCCTGCTGCTGCCATTTCCGTGTCTCGTTTTACTGGCAGGAGGCGGAGCAGCGCGGCCTCGATGAGTCAAAGCTCGTTCAAATCACGCCATGGCGTGTTTGCTTCAGCGGCACAGAACGCCAGCCACCGCGTTGCGTGCATCTCCAAGGCTCGGTGGGCACGCATGCGGCCTGCCGCATCTACGAGCAAAGACCGCATCCCTGCCGCGAATTGCAGGTGGGCGATGAGAAATGCCTCAAAGCTCGTGCCGCGCACGGTCTGCCACCTTTGGAAACCTGAGCCGGAAAGCGCTTACCTGCGCAGCTTCATCTTCAGGCGCTTCCAAGTCGGAACATCAAGGTCCTCGCCTTCGACGAGCGAGGGCTCGGTGTCCTTGAAGCGACCGCGATCTTCCTCGCTGGCGAGGCCGAGGGAAGGCTGCTCGATGGCGATGGTGCGGCGTGGTGTGATGGAAGTGACTGGCGTAGGAGCTGGAGCGGTCGCCATGACCGGGGCTGGAGCAGGTGCATAGCGAGAAACCGGCTCAGGCTCTTCACTGTCGAACACGATCATGTCGTCTTCGACCACGGGCTCGGGTTCAGGTTTGATCGGCGCAGGCCGTGAAATCACGGCCGCGAGCGTTTTCGACTCGCGGACGGCTTCCGCAAGCTCGCGAGCCACCGGCGTGCGCACGGGAATGCGGGCGGTTTCGGGCTCAGGCTCGTGAATTGGAGCGCTGAAAGCTTCTTCAGCCTCAAACGGCGGCTCTTCTTCATCAAGGAAGGCTTCTTCGGCCTCAGCGGCTGGTTCAGCGGCAGCCTGCGGTTCCGGTGCGGCGATGGCGGCGGGTGCTTCGCGGATGATCTCTTCCGTGCTGAAGAGGAAGTCCTCTTCGACCGGCGGCGGAGCTTTGACCAGCGGAGGTGCACTGCGAGCCTTCGGTTCGCGTTTCGGAGCGGGGGCGGGCGCGGCGATGGTCGCAGGAGCCGGTGCGGCTGCTTCGGCACGCGGGGCCATCATCTCGGCAGGCGGAGCCGCGGTGGAATGGGCATTAAGCTGCGCAAGGCTCAGCGAGCTGATGAGCGTGACGGCGACGGAGTCACCGAGCTTTGGATCGATGGCGAGACCGAAAAGGATGTGAGTCTGGTCCGGCACGTTCTTGCCGAGCTGCTTCATGATGCCCTCGACCTCGACGAGCGTGAGCGATTCGCCACCGGCGACGTGCACGAGAAGCGTCTCGGTGTGGTAAAGAAGACGACCTTGATCGATGAGCGGACTCTTGAGTGCTTTCTTGACGGCTTCCACGCCGCGATTCTGACCGCGGGCCTCGCCAAAGCCGAACAGGCAGCGACCGTTTGCCGTGCGCAACGCAGCGGTGAGGTCATCGAGGCCGAGTTTCACCAAGCCCGGCGTGGCGGTGATGGTGGAGACGGCACGCAGCGACTGCGCGATGAGCTGATCGGCCTGCGTGAAGGCCTTTTGAATGCCATCCTTCGGCAGGATAAGCTCGCCCATGCGATTGTTTTCGAAGAGGATGAGCGCATCGCAGCGCTTCTGGAGCAGCTCGAGCGATTCCTCGGCCTGGCCAATGCGGCGACGACCTTCAAAGCTGAAGGGCATCGTGGCCACGACGATGACGAGGGCACCGGTGTTCTTCGCGATCTCCGCCACGACAGGCGCGGCACCGCTGCCGGTGCCACCACCGAGACCGGCGCTGATGAAGATGATGTCGTGTCCTTCGAGCGACTGGCGGATCTGCTCGCGGGAGAAGAGAGCGGCTTCGCGACCAAGATCGGGATCGCCGCCTGCGCCGATGCCTTTCATGAGCTCGACACCGAGCTGCACTTTGGACGGTGCCATGGCATGGCTGAGCACGCGCACATCGGTGTGCATGCAGACGAGCGTGGCCTCGACGATGCGGTCGAGCGTGATGCGGTCGATGACGTTCGAGCCGGCGCCGCCGACGCCGACGATGCATATGCGGGGTGCTCCTTCAGCAGGGATGCCGGGAGTCTGAGTGCGTTGATATTCGACCATAAAAGGTGTTGTTGCGGGTTTGCGGGCGAATGCGTTTTGCGCCGTGATCTCCTCAAATCAAAGCGCGAAGGATGAAAGCAGCTCTTGCATGCGTCTGCCAAGCCTTTTCAGCGGTGACAGGTAAGGTTTTTCGGCGTCGAGAATCTGCGCATACCGGATGAGGCCGATGGGCGCGGAGAACTGCGGATTTTCAAAGGTGGACGAGATGCCGCTCACGGGCGCGGAACCTGCACGGGTGACTTTGCGACCAAAGACCTCGTTGGCGACGTTTTCGATGCCCTTCATGAGACTGACGCCACCGGTCAAAAACACGCCGGCACCGATGCGATGCAGGTGAGGCTCCACCGCGGCCTTCACGGTCTCCATGATCTCCTTCGTGCGCAGGTACATGACCTCGTTGAGGAAGGCCCGCGGCACCTCGCCGAGAACGAGGCCGGTCTCGTCCTCGATGTTGAGCATCTCATCCTCGGGCACGTCTTGATAATCCGTGCTGCCTTCTTCGATTTTGAGCTTCTCCGCTCGGCCGTTCGGGATCTCGAGTGCCATGGCGACATCATTCGTGATGTGGTCACCACCGAGCGGCACACAGCCGGAGGCGGTGATCATGCCGTCGTCATACAAAACGTAGTCACAGGTTCCTGCGCCGAAATCCAGCATGAGTGCTCCTTGGGTCTTCGCCTCACGTGTGAGCACGACCTGTGCCGCGGCGACAGGATTGAAGACGACATCCTCGACCTCGAGCGGGATCTCACGCACGCAGCGGATGGCGTTCTGAATGCGGCCGCGCACGCCGTGGATGATGTGATAGTCCGCCTCGAGCACGCGACCCTCACGACCGATGGGCTGGCGCACACCTTCGACTCCATCGACGATGTATTGCCGGGTGACGCTGTGCAGGAAGACGTTCTGCTGCGGGATGCTGACGTTGCGGGCAATCTCTTTCGCCTCCTCGACATCGTCCTCGGTGATCTCCACCTGGTCTTCGGGAAGACGATGGCAGCCGCGGTTGTTGAGCGATTGGATGTGAGCGCCGCTGACGCCGAGGAAGACATTGCGGATCATCACATCACTGCGGTCCTCGGCACGCACGAGGGCGTCGTTGAGGCAGGTTTGCACGGTTTCGAAATCGACGATCTCGCCTTTGCGCACGCCGCGGGAGGGAGCCTGGCCCACACCGAGGATTTTGATCGCGCCGTCCTTTTTCGCTTCGCCGACGACGACGCAGATTTTGTGCGTTCCGATTTCCAGTCCTGCGTAGATGGTGCTTTTGGCCATAGAGACAGAGGGGAGGTGAGAGGTTAACGACGGGTGGTTGGCGTGGCGGTCACAGGTGCCGCAGGACGATTTTCAGCGAGCGTGAGACCGCTGACGTCCGGCGTGCCGTGGAAGGTGGCGGGCGTGTTGCCCTCCGGGATGAAAGTGAGCGTGGCGATCTTCCACTGGCGGACGCGGACCTCCTTCATGAGGCGGTCATAACGCTCGAGCTGCATCTCCACGTCATCGACACCGAACGTGATGACCTTCGGCTCGGCCCCGGCGGTGGCGTAATGCGCCTCGATGGACCACGAATTCGGAATGACGAGCCGGCGGGCGATCTCGGCGGGTGCCTGCGCACGCGAGTTGAGCTCCTTGGCGAGCTCCAAAGCGGTGTGCAGCAACGAATCAGCGAGCTTTTTGCCATGCTCGATCTTGCTCACGGCATCGAAGCAGATCACCGGCAGCGCGAGGTATTCTTTGGTCACGACTTCACATGGCATCGGCACGCCTTCGGCATCGATGAGACAGCCGGTGCCGCTGAGCGGCGCGTAGAATTTTTGCTTCGCGCATTCGAGCCAGGCCACGGGCAGGCGCTGCTTCACCTCGATGGTGAGGCT
>CALMTT010000381.1 GCA_937872615.1 uncultured Verrucomicrobiaceae bacterium
CAGCCCGGCCAGCAACGCCGCCGCGATAAAGTTGAGTGACGGCAGCACGACCAGGATCGGCTCGCTTTGCCACTGAGCAGGCGTCAGTTGCACCTGGGCTAAAAGCGCTTGGAGTTGCGGGCCGAACGGTTGCTGCTCATCAAATTGCGGATTGGCCGCGATGATTTGCGCTATCGTCTGACTGGTCAGGGTTTCGAGTTGGTGCTGCTGGTCCGGTGTAATAGGGTGAGAAAAGTTAAGTAGGATCATGGTTAGCGTTTTCCTCGTTCACGTGCGGCATTGCGCAGCGCCTGCAAATTCATGATCTCGGCTAGCTCAAAACAGGGTGGTGTGCTTCCGTTCACCGGGCGCAACCGCACCACCGCGGGGAAGTAGCCCATCCGGCCATGTAGCTCACTGAGCAGGCACAGCGCCCCTGGGGTAAAGCCGGGCGGATTCACCAGAATGGACAACGTCTCCCATTCAGCCGCCGTCAAACCGACCTGTTCGGCCAGGGCCACACATTGCGGGCCATACGGTCGCGCATCATCAAAGCGCGCCGTCTGGTTAATGAGCTTACCCACCTGCTTGCCCAGGGCAATTTCAATCTGCTGGCGCTGTTCAAGGGTCAATTCGCGGGCAAAGTTGAGCAGATGCTTGTAGCCATCGTATTCCGGCACGGGCGAGGCACCGAGCGAGGCCTCCTGATGCTCCATCCAGAAGCGGCCGGTGAGCGGGTAGTGCAGGGGATCACTGCAGTAGTGCGCGTCATTCATCCGATAAGACGGATAGAAGGCCATACCGCGCTGTTTCGCCCGCTCGCCGACGATGCGCGGCGCATCGAGTCCCGCTTCGGTGGCGACGCGGCAGCGTTCAATGCGTGTTTTCCACTTCGGGTCATCGTTGTATTTCGTCACCCGCCAGCCCCAGGTGCTGGCGACCTTCGTCGGGTAATACAAAATGTCCGAACCGGCACCAATCGACCACATCAGCGACTTCGCGGGGCCGCTGGCAATGTCATCGGCGAGCTTTTCGAGCTTCGCCTTGGATTCCTGAGGCGTGTCGCCGGTGAAGGACAGGTCGCCATCAAGATTCTGCATGAGCTGAAAAGGCTCCGCCGCGCCGAGGAGCGTGGTGAGAGCGAAAAAGGCGAGGAGACGCATGAGAGTGCAAAGCTAGCGGAAGCACCGCAAAGCCCGCAACAAGTCGTTTCTCCCTTCGCGCTTACTTCACCATCTCCAGCACATCCAGCTCGTGGATGGACCAGAAATTGCCTTTGCTGCTGCCGGTGTCGGTGATCCGGATGAATTTGGCGCTCGTCGCTTTGGGGAGCATGAACTCGGTGACGCTGGTTTTTTCGCTCTGGCCTTCGAGGACGGGTTTGGACCAGGTTTGGCCGTCGTTGGAGACTTCGACTTTCCAGCCGCGGGGCCAGTCGTTGCGTGAGTTGGCGGTGTCGAGTTCGAAGCCAGCGATGTTCGTTGGCTGCGGCAGCTCGATTTGCAGCCACATGCCGGGCTTTTGGGTCGTGTGCGTGTCCCAGCGGGTCTCGGGATTGCCGTCGATGGCTTTGGCGAGTTCTTTGTCGTTGTGACTGGCGGTGAGCTTCCACGCGCTGCGATTTTCGAGCGGTTGCTGCGGGCCGGTGTGCTTCAGCTCCTCGACGGTCCACGGCGTGGTGCGAGTGGCGAGTTCTTTGCGCAGCTTGGCGACTTCCTGCTTCGTGATGAAGCGGCCTTGGTTGCCAAAGCTCTTGCGCACGTAGCTGGCGATGTCGGCGATCCATTCGTCGGGGTTGTTTGCCATCGGGATCATCTGCGCCTGATACGTTTTGCCGTTCACCGGGCCGGTGAGGCCGTGAAGAAGCACACGCAGGATGAAGTCGCTCTTCTGCGCGAGCTTGGAGCCCGCGAGCGCCGGGGCGAGCGTCATGCCGGGCGCGAGGCCATCGATGGCGGTGCCTTTGCCGTCGAGTCCGTGGCAGGTGAAGCACAGCTCTTGGTAAATGGCCTGGCCGCGGCGCATCTGGTCCTTTTGCGCATTGGTGAACTCACGAGGGAAGCTGAGCTGGTTGTTCAGCATCTGTGAGGCGAGCTCCTTAACGCCTTTCGAGGGCGTGCTGAGCGCGGTGAGGTTGATGAGCTTCGCGTGGTCCTTCCACTTCATCTGCTTCGCGGTGAGTAGCGCCTGCGTGATCACGGTGGGATCGCTGTCCTTCGTCAAAGCGGTGACGCTGGCCTCCAGCGAGGCATCGGTGAGCGATTCGCTGGCACGGATGGCCGCGCGTCGCAGCACGGGCGAGCTGTCCTTCAAAGCGGCACGCACCTGGTCGCTGGTGAGAGCGCCGAGACCTTCGAGTGTCCAAAGCGCATGAATGCGAGCGAGGTCGCTGCTGTTTTTCTGAAGCATCGCAGCGAGCGCGGGCACGACACTTTGATCTTGTTTCAAAACGAGCAGCTTCTGCGCGGTGTCGCGATGCCAGCCGTTCGGATGCGCGAGGGTATCGACGAGCTGCGCGGGCGTGGCATCGAGCAATTTGGGAGCTGGCACGGGCTTCGTCGTGTCATGCACGAGACGCCACACGCGACCGCGGTCGATGATTTTGTCCATGCTGTGCTGCAGGATCACTTTGCGCAGGTAGCTGCCTTCTTTCGTCCAGTTTCCCTCCTGAATGATGCCGCGATACATGTCGCAGATGAAGAGCGTGCCGTCGGGCGCGGTTTTCATATCGACGGGGCGGAAGCAGGCGTCCGTGCTGCGCAGGAACTCGCTCTGCGGATGCGGATTGTGGAGAATGGTGATGCCGTCCTGCACCTCGATCGTGCTGCGCCGCACGAGACGGCCCACGGGCTCGCCAAAGAAGAGATTGCCGCGCAGGTCGGCAGGCAATTGATCGCCTCGGAAGATCTCGCCACCGCAGGTCGCGGTGAAATGATTGAGCGTGTCGTCCTCGCGCGACTTGCCGGGGCCGCCTTGATAGTCGCGCAGGCCCATCGCCGGCCACACGACCTCAAAGCCGGGCTCGAACTGCGCCCGCGCGGCCGATTGACCATAGAGGATGTGGTTTTGGAAATTGAGCGGGCCTTTCTCGCCGCCCGCGTTGACGACCCAGAACTTGCCTTCGTCATCCTGCGACGCGCCCCACTGGCCACCATTGCCGGGAATGTCGTGCTTGATGAGCTGGCCGTCCTTCCAGCGCAGGCGGTAGTTGTTCACCGCGGTGTAGATCCAGTTGTCGAGAGCCCACGTCATGCCGCTGGGTTGATGCTCCAGATTGCCACCACGCGGTCCGCCTTGATACACCGGCTTCTTTTCATCGCTCACGCCGTCGCCATTGGTGTCGTTGTAGAGATAGATGTCATTCGTGTCGGTCTCGCCGATCAGCACGCCATCGGCCATCGGCAGCAGCAGGCGCGGCAGTTTGAGCTTGTCGGCAAAGACGCGATGCATGTCGTATTGGCCATCGCCCTTGCTCGACCAATGCACGGATACGCGGCTCGTGCTCACCAGCTCGTCCGTGCCATTGATGTCGCGCATGTAGCTGCTCATCTCCGCGACGAAGAGCCGGCCATTGCCATCGAAGGCCATGCAAACCGGCTCCGTGATGTCCGGCTCGCTCAGGATCAGCTCCATGCGATAGCCGGGCGGCAATTGGAAGGTCTTTTGCTCTTCCGCAGCCGTCAGCGGCTTCACCGGAGGCATCGGCGAGCAGACGGCCGAGCGAGAATGCAGTGACGAGAGCGAGGGGGCGGAGTTTCATGACGAGGGCGGAGAAATGTCACAATCTATACTTTCACCGCCTGCCGCTCCTTTGGTGACAGGCTGCCATTCTTTGTTAAAATCCGGCCATGCCGCTGCCACGCCTCCAAGCCGACTTTTTCGCCCGGATCGCCGATCCGCAGGGCGTGCGGGCGATCTTTGAGCACATGCCCGGCGTGTTCTTTTTCATGAAGGACGACCAGGGCCGGCACATCGCGGCTAACAGCGCCACCTTTGAGCGCTTCGGCATCAAGAGCGAGCGCGAGCTGATCGGCGCGATGGATGAGAAATTCTTCCCGCCCGAGGTCGCGAAGGCCTATCGCGATGACGACCAGAAGGTCATTCGCAGCGGTAAGCCGCTCATCAACCGCCTCGAGGTTTGGTATGACGAGCAGCGCAATTTGAGCTGGTTTCTTTGCACGAAGCTCCCGGTGCGTGACAAACGCGGCAAGGTCATCGGCGTCATGGGCATCACCCGCCGCGATGAGGACCGCATGCGCCAGCACGACGTGCGCGAGGTCACCGTCGCCGTGCAATACGCCCGCGAGCACTGCCACGAAGTCGTCACCACCGCCGAACTCGCCCGTGCCGCCGGCGTTTCCGAGCGTCACCTGCATCGCAAGCTCCGCATCGCCCTCGACATCAGCCCCTACGAGCTCCTGCTGCGCACCCGCATCCAATCCGCTGCCGAAGCCCTCGCCAAAACATCCGCCCCCATCATCCAGATCGCCCTCGATCACGCGTTTTGCGATCAAAGCGCCTTCACCCAGCAATTCCGCAAACGCACCGGCATGACCCCGAAGGAATTCAGGCGGCGGCATCAAGGCTGAGCTCGCTCAAAACAGCTGCGTCATCGAAATCGAGTGCCGCAAAGGCTTGGTCGATGTGCGCCGGTGTGCGACCGCCGATCAGCGTGCAGGCGATGCCCGGCTGATGCAGAGCCCACGCCAGCGCGAGATGAGCCTGCGAGTGGCCGGTGCGCTTGGCGATGGCTTCGAGCCTCGCGAGGCGTTGATAGGCCGCTTCATGAAAATAGACCTGCTGATGCCCCGGAATGATCTCGAAGCGTGAACCGGCCTGAACGCCGTTTTGATGCTTCCCCGTCAAAAAACCGGCTCCAAGCGGGCTGTAGGTCACGATGGCGATTTCATGCGCTGCGCAGTAATCACGCAAAGCGTCGCTCACATCGCTCACCGCGAGGTTGTGGTTGTTTTGGATCACGCTGAAGCGCGGCCCAAGATCACGAAGCTGATCGAGCGTGACATTGCTGGCTCCCAATCGCCTCACCGGCAGCTTTTCCAATGCGTCGGCAGCTTTCAACGCGGTGTCGTGCCATTGATGCAGATAAAGCAGATCGATGTGATCGACGCCAAGCCGCCGCAAACTGTCCGTGATGTCCATCCGCTCATACGGCGGCAGGATTTTCGTCGCGACGGTGATGTTCGCAGGCTTTCGCGAGGCCAGCCACTTGCCAAGAATGCGCTCCGACGCTCCCCCACCATAAGCCGCCGCCGTGTCGAAGTGCGTGATGCCACGTTCGAGCGCATGATCGAGCAACGCGAAGGAGGCCGCTTCGTCGATCTCACGACCAAACGTGACGCAGCCGAGGCCGATGCGGGAGAAGCTGGCAGGTGGTGGCGTCACGGCTTCATCTGATACGGCAGCGAGAACTGATGATGCTCGCGTTCCTTTTTGTGGATCATCGTTTCGATGGGCTGGTGGTTCGTGGTGTCCCAGGTGATGACCTCGACGCGGTTCTCGGAGGGGATGAAGCGCATGAGACGGAGGCCGCCTTTGGACATGTAATCGGAGAGGAGGGCGTGGACGGTGTTGCCGTGGTCGCCTTGGTCGGCACGGCGGAGGGCGGTGACGCGGCTTTGATCGCCGCAGAGCACGAAGGCGAGGTTGGCGTGCTTGCGGAAGAGCTTGTCCCAGAGCTGCTCGCCGCTGTTGCCACGAGCGCCGTGGATTTTGACCCAGCGCATGCGGCCCTGAGGATCGGCGGAGTAGCCCTCGTTGCTCTTCGGCTTGTCGATGACGCCGAGGTCCATGTGCGTGGTGATGATGGCGCGGCGTTTGGCATGCTGCGTGAGCAGATTCGAAGCCCAGGCGAGCACGTCATCGGGCGCGTTGCACTCCAGGCTGAGGTGGATGAAGTCGAAGCCGCCGGCGCTGAAGAGCTGGGCGCTGTTCACGTTGTTGGCGGAGACGTTTTGATCGGCGCGGTCATGCGTGTAGCTGGCGAGATACCACGGATAGGCTTTGAAGCTCGACGCTGGAAAGGTCTGCTGGAAAAGATGCGCGTCGCCTTTGGTCGTCATGTCGTGATTGCCGACGGTGAGGCTGAACGGCACGACGCCGCGCAGCTGGTCGAGGTGTTGCTTGGCGATGGCCCACTCCGGCTCGCGATCCTTCTCCACGATGTCGCCGACATGGGTGACGAAGACGATGTTTTGGTCGTCGCGATGCTCGCGGATGAACTTCACATGGTTTTCCAGCCACGGATTGGTCACAGGTGCCGTGCTCTGTTCCTCGATTTTGGTGCCAAGCCCCAGGTAACCCTGCGAATCGGGAATGACGACGACGGTGAAGGCACCTGCGGGTAATGGCGGAAGCTCCGCGGCATGAGCGAAGGCAACGAGAAGGAGGAAAAGAAGCTTTTTCATGGGAGCTGGATGCCCGCGTTTGAAAAAATGCCTGCGCCGATGAAGCGGGCGCGGTGGCCGAGGTGGCGCTGGATGCGGAGGACCTCGTTCCACTTCGCCATGCGCTCGCTGCGGCTGAAGGAACCGACTTTGAGCTGGCCGGCATTGGTGGCGACCGCAAGATGGGCGATGAAAGCATCCTCCGTCTCGCCGGAGCGGGCCGAGACGACGGGCAACCAGCCGGCGGCCTGCGTGCGGCGGATGGCGGCAAGCGTTTCGGTGACGGTGCCGATCTGGTTGAGCTTGATGAGCACGGCGTTGGCGGTGTTCGCGGCGATGCCGCGCTCGATGCGGGTGAGGTTCGTGGTGAAATGATCGTCGCCGATGAGCTGGCAGCGGTGGCCGATGGCCTGGCGCACGAGTTTCCAGCCTTCCCAATCGTCCTCGGCCATCGGATCCTCGATGGAGACAATGGGATAGCGCTCGATCCAGTCGATCATGAGCTGCGCAAACTCGTCCGTGGAGAAACGGCGCTGCTCCAGTCCGAGTGTGTAGAAGCCATCGCGATACAAATCGGTGGCCGCAATGTCGAGCGAGATGCCGACCTCGCGCCCCGGCGTGTAGCCCGCGAGCTCGATAGCGGCGATCAAAGCGTCGAAGACGTCCTCGTTGCGATCAAACACCGGCCAGTAGCCGCCTTCGTCGGCCACACCGGCGAGCGTGCCGCGTCGCTTCATGATGTCGGCGGCGGCGTGGAACACGTTCGCGGTGACTTCGAGGGTCTCGTCATAGGTTTGGGCCGTGAGGGCCATGATCATGAAGTCCTGAATGTCGATGCGGCCCTGCGCGTGCTTGCCTCCACCGAAGATCTGGATCTCCGGCAACGGCAGCAGCGTGCCATCGCCGAGCGAGGCAAAGAGCGGCACGCGTTTCGCGTTCGCCGCGGCCTGCGCGATGGCCATCGAGGTGCCGAGGATGGCATTCGCACCGAGTCGTGATTTGCCCGGTGTGCCATCCAAAACGATCAAAGCCTCGTCGAGGCCGCTTTGATCGAACACATCGCGTCCGACGACCTCGCGGGCGATTTCGCCTTTCACATGCGAGAGGGCTTGGAAGACCGATTTGCCACGGAAACGGGTCTTGTCGCCATCGCGAAGCTCCAGGGCCTCATGATGACCGGTGGAGGCTCCGGAAGGCACAAGGCCGTGGCCGGTGGTGCCATCCTCCAGCGTCGCGATGACCTCGACGGTGGGATTGCCACGGCTGTCGAAGATTTGCAGGGCGTCGAGGGAGGTGATTTTCATGCGGGATGAGGGATCGGAGATAAGGGATCAGCGATCAAGCCATGAAGAAGTGAGCGCGGCAAGCGACGGCGGATGGGGTAGATGCGTGAGAACGAAGCGCGTGACGCGGGCTTGTTGGGATTCATTGAGATATTCCACTGGCGATTTGCCATGCACGCGGGCGAGGAGGAGGCAGAGGAGGAGCCTCACGGTGCGTTCTTCGAGATCGTGGCCGCAGGCTTTTGTGTAGGCTGACCAGAAGGCGGGCACGAGATGGATGGCATCACGATGCAGCAGGGCCTTCAGGTGCAGGTGCGTGAGCATGAAGGCCGTGTCGAAGGCGGGATCACCGAACCAGGCGCATTCGGCATCGAGCACGATGAGGCGCTGCGGGCCGACGAGGAGGTTCTTCGGGCTGTAGTCGCCGTGAACGAGTGCGAGCTGTGTTTCGGCAAGTCGCGCTGCTTCCGCACGGAGGATGGGCGCGACTTCAGGGACGCGTTCAACTGTTTTGAGCAGGTAAGGCTCGATGCGTAGAGCGTGGAAGTTCGGTAGCGTGTTAAATCGCCTGCGTGCGGCGTCATCGAGCCACGAAGCGGCATGCAGGCAGCCCAAGACGTGACCAGCGAGCTTCGCGGTGCTTTCATCGGCATCGCCGGAGAGGAGCTTGGTTTTCCAGTTGGGCATTTCGCCGAGGTATTCCATGGCGAACCAGCCATCGCCGCGGCCGAGGATGCGCGGCACATGTGCAGGGATGATGGGTGCGGTGTAGTCGAAGAAGTCCTGTTCCACGCGATTGCGTGAGACATCGGCGAACCAGTCGTCTTTGACGCGGAGCTTCGCGAGCGCGGCTTTGACGACGAGAGTGCCGGATGAGGATTCGACCAGAGAGATGTCGCTCGACACGCCGCCCGTGAGCGGCGTCATCCGCGCCGCGCCGACGGTCAATCCGGCGGCCTCAAGCTGCGGGAGGAGATCAGCGCTGGTCATTTGGCCTGCTGCTTCGCCAGTTCGGCAAGGAAGGCTTTCTCGCGATCCTCAACATAGCGGTGGTAGCCTTCGGGGTCGATGAAGGGATTGCTGCTGCTGGTGCCGAGGCGGGCGTGTTTGGCATTCATGTCGTAGTAGCCGCCGTGGGCACCGAGGAAGAGATTGACGGGCAGCGCCTTGAGCACTCGGAAGCAGCGCTCGTAGTCGGTGGCGATGCCTGGGTAATCTGTGTTGCCGACAAGAATGTAGCCAGGGTTCACATTCGGGCTGCCGATGATGACGGCGTTGAGGCCTTCGACCTTCATTGTCCACGTCGTACAGCCGGGAGTGTGGCCGGGTGTGAGGTGGGCGACGACGGTGGAGCCACCTAGTTTGACCTCGTCACCGTCTTTGAGGCGGCGGTCCACTTTGGCGGGTGTGAACTGGAGATAGCTCGCCTTGAGGCGTGATTTTTTCGCGCCGCCGCCCTCCACAGCATCGGCGTCCTGCTCCATGACGAAGTATTGGGCCTTGGTCTGCTTGATGACTTCGGCGCTGCCAGCGCAGTGATCCGAATGCGCATGGCTGATGAGCAGGATCTTCACGTCGGTGAATTTGAAGCCAAGCTTCTCGATGCTGGCCTGGATGAGCGGAACGGACTCCTCAAAGCTGCTGTTGATCAGGATGTGGCCCTCTGGTGTGGCGATGAGATAGGACGCGAGGTCTTTGGAGCCGACGTAGTAGAGATTTCCGGCGATCTTGTGCGGCGGAAACGGCTCCATCCAAGCTGCGGGCTGAGCGGTGGCCAAGAGCGTAGAGCCAAGGGCGAAGAGAGTCAGGAGCAGGGATTTCATGAGCACTTCAATATGTTTTGCCTTCGGGAATGGCGGGTGCGCCTCCGACTTCGCCGAGGATTTTGTCGCAGTCGGCGGAGCAGGCGGCGAAGTGGGCGCAGACGGCGCTGAATTCGGCGCCGTGGACGATGAATTGGGCACCGAGGTCGATCAGCGTTTTGGCATCGGCGGCGGTGCCGACGGGGCGGCCCCAGGCCTTGCCGTGTTTTTTGCAGGCGGCAGCGATTTGCTTCTGCACGTCCATCATGACGGGATCATTGACGGCGGGCGTGCAGCCGAGGCGCAGGGACATGTCGCCGGGGCCAAGGAAGAGAATGTCCACGCCGGGAACGGCGGCGATGGCTTCGGCGTTCGCGAGGGCCTGCGGAGTTTCGATTTGGACGGTGAGGAAGGTCTCGCGGTTCGCTTGATCGGTGTAGTCGGCGGGTTTGCCAATCCAGTAGTCGGCATCGCGTCCGCCGCCGCAGAAACCGCGGTCGCCGTGGGGCGGGAATTTGATGGCGCTGACGAGCGCGCGGGCTTCATCGGCGGTGGCGACGTGCGGGATCATCAAACCGGCCGCACCGTCCTCCAGGAGGCGGTAGAGGCCGTTTTTTTCCTTCGTGGGCGGACGCCACATGCAGTCGATGTCGGCGGCGTGATGACGGCCGATCATGGTTTCGATCTCGCGAGCCTCCCAGGCGCGGTGTTCGCCATCGAGCCAGATGCCGTCGTAATGATAGTGCGCCGCAACAGCGGGAAGGAAGGCGATGGGCGAGCCGGTGCAGCAGATGCGGGCGACTTTGCCAGCGCGGAGCTTGGCGAGGACTTTGGATTTTCGCATGGGGAGGAGGGAAAGGCTTTAACCGCTGATATGACGCTAATTTGACGCTAATTTGACGCTGATGAACGGCATTCTGAGTTCTGATTTAGCGTCATGTCAGCGTCTCACTAGCGGTTGAGAAAGTTTCGATCAATTCTGCTTCAGCCAGTCTAGCGTGATGCGGCGGATGCGGAGGCGATTCAATGCGCCGACTTTGCTGTCGCCGGCGCAGTAGCCGATGAGCATGGCGTCGCCGACGAAGTGGATGGCGGTGTAGTGGTAGAGGCCGTCGGGATCGCTCTCGATGAGTTTGCGCTGCGGCCAGGTTTTGCCTCCATCGGAGGAAAGGGCGGCGACGAAGGGATTGCGCTTCTTTGCGGGAAAGGGGAAGCGACCGGAGTGATCATTGAAGATGGCGAGGAGGTCGCTGCTGCCGGGCAGGCGCTTGATGCTGGCGGGGCCGTTCGGTGATTTGAGCTCGGTGGGCTCGGGTGGCGTGAATGTTTTGCCCGCATCGGTGGAGCGGAAGCCGAATTGCGTGCCCTGATCGGTGCGCGACCACGAAAAGAGGCTGCCATCGGCGAGTTCGACGACGCCAGGCTCCTGCAGGCCGCTGCCGCTGCGCATGGGAAGCGCCCACCAGCTTGAGGATTCGGTCCAGGTGCTGCCTTCATCATCGGAGTAGAGCCAAGTGGCGATGGCGCGGGCGTCCCACGACTTGCTGGTGTGTGGATCGGTGCCGCGAGAGCGATGAAAGGCGAGCGGGACGATGAGACGGCCTTTCGAGGTCTGGATGACGCGGTCGTTGTTCAAAACGAAGTAGCCAGGGGCTTGCTGGATGAGCTTGGGCTCGGTCCAGGTTTCGCCGTCATCGGTGGAGAGGCGCATGTGCGGACGGCAATCGATCCAACTGTTCTTGATGCAGTAAAACATGGCGAGCTTGCCACTCGCGAGGCGTAGCAGCGATACGCTCATCACGTTGTTGCCCGCGGTGTTTTCCACGACGGTGATCGGAGCACTCCAGGTGCGGCCTTGATCATCCGAATGAATTTTGACGAGGCGTGCGGGGCTCTCATCGCCATTGCCGCCGTAGAATTGCGAGTAGATGAAGATGACGCGGCCTGAGGCGAGCGAGGCGAAGGAGCCTTCGGAGTTGCGAGGGTGCTCTTTGGAAGGCTCGACATTGAGCGTGATGAGGCTCTCTGCGTGCAAGGCGAAGCCCAAAAGGAGGAAGAGCAGTGTTTTCATGATTTCGGCAGGCTGTTACCAAATCGTCCACCCGCCATCGACGGCGAGATTTTGGCCGGTGATGAAGCTGGAGGCATCGCTGAGCAAAAAGGCGACCGCGCCAGCGATCTCGGGTGACTGGCCGACGCGGCCGAGCGGCACTTTTTTCGCGAGTCGGTCGATGAAGGCGGGCTGGGATGACTGGATGGTCGGATTGGGGAAAGGGCCGGGGGAGATGGCATTGCAGCGCACACCGCGAGGTCCGTAGTGCACGGCGAGGTAGCGTGCGAGTTGCTGAATGCCTGCCTTGCCGACGCCGTATTCGACGGGGTTGGGATTCATCGGGGCCTCATACATGCGAGGGTCCGGTGAGACGGTGCCATACATGCTGGAGAAGAGCACCATGCTGCCGCTGCCACGCTGTGCCATGGCATTGCCTACGGCGCGTGCGAGTGTGAAGGTTGCAGTGAGGTTTCCGTGGCTGGCCTGATCAAAATCGGCGGCCGTTAGATCATCGAATGTCTTTGCCGTGGAGCCGTAAGTCATCACGACAAGGCCATGCGGGACGCCTCGCGCGGCGATCTGCGCTGTGACGAAGGCTTCGACCGATGGAATGTCCGAGGCATCGAGGCTCGCTGGTGTCGTTTGCGGACCAAAACCGGCTTCGGCGGCCTTGGTGCCCAAATCGGCGCAAAGCACCTGCGCACCTCTTTTTTCGAGGGCAGACACCACTGAGGTGCCGAGATAGCCTGCGCCGCCGATGACCCAGATGTCGCGGTTTTCGAAGGAGAAGAGTGCATCGCTCATGCGGCGAGGATTCTGATTGCGATGATGCCGGAGACGAGTGTTTACTCGTGGTCACTCCCGGGCACCACTCATGAAAACACGCGCCTCCACCGCTCCCAAGCTGCCGCAGCGGCAATCTCTCGTGACACAAACGGTCGAGAGCCTGCGCGAAGGACTAGAAAAGGGTCACTGGGAAGGGCACCTGCCGGGTGAACGCGAGTTGTGCGAGGCGTTGCAAGTGAGCCGGCGCACTTTGAGAGCGGCGTTGGAGGAACTGCAGCGTCACGGCTGGCTGAAAGTGACTGGCAGGCAGCGGCGCGAGATCCAGCAGGCACCGAAAGCTCCGCGCCAGGTAAAGAGCTCCAAGATCATCGGTGTGCTGAGCTCCGCTTCGTTTCTGACGATGCCGCCTCACATCGCTTATGTGATGGATACGCTGCGAAGCAAGCTGACGGCGGCGGGCTATGAGGTGCGCATTTACGCACAGCCCGCGTGCTACACCGCGAGTCCGGCACGCGCCTTGGAGAAATTTTTCGCCGAGCATCCCGCCACGGCCTGGGTGGTGCTGAGTGCGCAACTGCCCATGCAACGCTGGCTGGCGGCGAAGGGACTGCCCTGCTTTTTGATGGGGTCACCGGGCCAAGGGATCGCGCTGCCATCGCTGGACATGGACTTTCACGCGGCATGCCATCATGCGGGCACGATGCTGTGGCGCAAAGGGCACCGTCGCATCGCGTTTGTGGTGCCGAAAGGCCAGTATGGTGGTGACATCGCGAGCGAAGATGGTCTGCGCAGCGCCTTGGCGAGCCTGCCGGGCACGCAACTGCGTGTGATCCGTCATGACACGACGGTGTCGCACCTTTGTCGCATGCTCGATGAGGCTCTGCGCGGCCCGGATGCACCGACGGCCTTCTTTGTGGCCCGCCCGCCGTTTGTGATCACGACGATGATGCATCTCATGCGCCGTGGTAAACGCATCCCGCAGGATGTGGCTGTGTTGTCCCGTGACAATGATCCCACGCTCGACTCCACGACGCCTGCCGTCTGCCGCTATGGCGTCGAACCAAAACAGCTCGCCTCCCGCGTAGTACAGGCGGTGCGCCAACTGGCAGAAAGCGGCGCAGCTCCCTCAGGTAGCGTGAAACTCATGCCCAGCTACATGGCTGGGGAAACCTTGTAAAAGGTCCTGCCGCCCTCTTGACGACAGAAGCGGCTCGATCGGCCAGAAACCGGAAATTTCAGCCAGTGAAACCGCCTCCCGTGCGTTTAAACACCCCCATGCACGATCTCGATCCAGCTCTTCCAGAGCACCTCGTCCGCCGCGATTTCCTCAAAAAGCTCGCCGCGGCCTCCACCGCCGCGTGGATGACAGGCGAGCCGCGGGCGATTTGGGCCAAAACCGGTGAAAAAGTCACTCATCCACCCGCCAAGGCAGATGCGTGCATCCTTTTGTGGATGGCAGGCGGCATGGCCGCGCCGGACACCTTTGATCCGAAAGGCTACCTGCCCTTCGAAAAGGGTCTCGAAGTGAAAAAGATGCTCTCGACCTTCCCCGCGATCGACACCGCGGTCGATGGCGTGAAAATCTGCCAGGGCCTCGAAAACATCGCGAAGGTCATGGACCGCGCGACTTTGATCCGCAGCGCCGTGCAGCCGGACCTCGGCAGCATTTTGCACTCGCGGCATCAATACCACTGGCACACCGGCTACGTGCCGCCGCAAACCGTCGCCTGCCCGCACATCGGCTCCTGGATGGCCAAAGTGCTCGGCCCGCGCAATCCGGTGATGCCCGCTTTCATCAACATCGGCCAGCGGCTCGAAGGCGTGGGCGAAAGCGAGGAGTTGAAGGCCTTCACCACCGCCGGATTCTTCGGCAGCGAGTTCGGCCCGATGAATCTCCCCTTCCCCGAGGACGCCGCGCAGTCCGTGAAGCCGCCGAAGGGCATGGACGCGAACCGTTTCGCCAATCGCGACCGTCTTTTCCGCAAACTCGTCGATCAAAGTCCGCAGCGAGACTTCATGAGCGACTACCAGCAGCAATCCATGCTCCGCAGCATGGACAACGCCTACCGCCTGCTCAGCGCCAAGGAGCGCGAGGCCTTTGACATCACGCTTGAGCCCGAAGAGAGCCGCAAAAAATACGACACCGGCCGCTTCGGCCGCGGTTGTTTGCTCGCGCGTCGTTTGGTGGAGGCAGGCACACGCTTCGTCGAAGTCACCACTGAATACGTGCCCTTCTTCCAATGGGACACGCACAAGGACGGCCACACGACCGTGGACGCCATGCACAAAGAAATCGACGCTCCCATCGCGCAGCTCGTGCGCGATTTGGAGGCGAAAGGCCTGCTCGACCGCACGCTCATCGTCATCGCCAGCGAGTTCAGCCGCGATGCGCTTATGGAGGGCAAGCCCGGCTCGAACGCGAACGACCAAACGACCTTCAAGGTGGATCGCCTCGAAGAAATGAAGCACTACGGCCTGCATCGTCACTTCACCGGCGGCACCAGCGTCGTCATGTTCGGCGGCGGCGTGAAAAAAGGCCATCTCTATGGCGAAACGGCCGACGAACGCCCGCTCATCGCCACGAAGAACCCCGTCAGCGTCATGGACCTGCACGCCACGATCATGACCGCGATGGGAATCAGCCCAAAAACCGAGTTCGAGATCGAAGGCCGCCCCTTCTACGTCACCGAGGACGGCAAAGGAAAGCCGGTGACCGATGTTTTTGCCTGAAGTCGACCAGGGCCTGCTTGTTGGAAAGTCGTTCTTGAACCGAGTTAATCCACGTCGAGATGAGCCGCATGGATGAGATCTCCACTCTCTGTTCTCGCGTTGGCGAGGAAAAACTCCGCGCCATGGTCGCCGCGTTCTACCGTCGTGTGCGAGTGGATGACCTGATCGGCCCGATGTATCCGCCGGATGACTGGGAAGGCTCCGAAAAGCGGCTCGCGGACTTCATCGTGTATCGCTTTGGTGGTCCGCAGACCTACATCGAAGAGCGTGGCCATCCCCGCCTTCGCGGACGGCACATGCCGTTCCCCATCGACCTCGCCGCCCGCGACCGCTGGCTCGATTTGATGGGTTATTCGATGCGCGAAGTCGAGATTCCCGCCGCCGAGGCTCCGCTCATCGGTGCTTTTTTTGCCCAAGCGGCCGACATGATGCGCAACCGGCCCGGCTGAGGCACGCGTTTCCCGCCATTGCCAGCCTCCAATCGCGGTCTAGCATCCGCGCCTCCCGCCGCATGGCCTCCATTCTCAAATCGCTCAGCCTCATCTCCGACCCCACGCGGGTGCGGGTGCTGCTGTTGTTGCGGCAGGAGGAGCTCAGTGTCGCGGAATTGCAGGAAATCCTTTCGCTTCCGCAATCAAACATCTCCGCGCAGCTCGCCAAGCTCAAGGCCGCCGGTCTCGTCAATGATCGACGCAGCGGCAAGAACCGCCTTTATCAGATCGAAGAGCCCGCCGCGAAGGATCGCGAGGCGCATGAGCACTTCCTCGCGCTGCTCGATGCCGCCGCAGCGGAACTGCGCGAGACTGCGAAGGATGCCACCGCGCTCCAAATCGCGCTGCGCAAACGGGCCGCCACGGCCAAAGCCTACTTCGATGCGCTCGCGGGCAAGTTTGGCCGTCACTACATCCCCGGCCGTTCGTGGAAGGCGCTGGGCGAGACCTTGCTGAAGCTCATCCCGCCGCTCGTCATCGCCGATCTCGGCGCAGGCGAGGGCACGCTCTCGCAGCTCCTCGCGCAACGGGCGCAAAAAGTCATCGCCGTGGACAACAGCGAGAAAATGGTCGCTTACGGTGCCGAGCTCGCACAGCGCCATGGCTTCACGAACCTCGAATACCGCCTCGGCGATCTCGAGCATCCGCCCGTCGAGCCTGCCAGTGTCGATCTCGCCTTCCTCAGCCAGGCCCTGCATCATGCTCAGAATCCCCAGGCCGCCCTGCGTGCCGCCGCTGGCATCTTGAAGCCTGGCGGCCGCATCGTCGTGCTCGATCTCCTGCAGCATCAGTTTGAAAAAGCACGGGATCTGTATGCCGATGTGTGGCTCGGCTTCACCGAGGCCGGCCTGCACGAGATGCTCACCGCCGCCGGCTTCCATCACATCGAGACCAGCATCGTCCACCGCGAGACCCGCAGCCCGCACTTCCAGACGTTGCTCGCCATCGCGGAGAAGTGATCAACGCCTCAGTCGCGCATCCACGACTTCAATTGGTTCACGGTCTCGTCTTCATGCGTGAGCATGAAAAAGTGGCCCGCGCCCTTCACCAAATGAGTTTGGCATCCGATGGTGAGTTTCGAGAAGTGACCTGATCGCACAAAAGCCTCTTCACCTCCGGCGATGAAGTAGTGCGCGGGTTTCACAGGTGGGCGTGTTATCGGATACGCGGCCATGCAAATCACTCCGGCAAAGGCATCTGGCATTGAGGCAGCTCGAAGCACACCAAAACCGCCTGCGGAGAGTCCGAGAAGCCACGGTGTTTTGATTTGGCATCGAAGACGCGTTTCCACCGCACTCAAACATTCGCTCAGATAGGTTGGCGTGATCCGCGATGGCGAGATGCCCCACGCCGGGCAGATGATGAGATGCTTTGGAAAATGCCGGGACAGGTAGTGCTGATACCACAAGAAGCTGCCGCCATACCCGTGCAGGAACACCATCACTGGCAATCCGGGGTTCCAATCATCCGGCACATGCACATTCGCCATGCCTGCGGCAGGAGTGGCTTCGCTGAAGCAGTATCCAAGCAAACTGGGAGCCTTCTTGTAAACGTCCGAGGATTCCATCTGCCGGTATTGCTCCGTCACCAGCGGCTGGAGTTGCTGCGCTTGTTCCGTCGTCAGTCCCAGCAAGGCAGGCTGGGCGAGCGCGAGATCGATGATCGTGCTCTCCGGCACGCTGCCCACCGCCAGGCGGAAAGCCGGCAGAAGCCCGGTGACCTTCGGCTCTAGCACGGGCGGCGGTGACGCGTGTTTGGTGGGCCATGTCACTTGGATGAACTCCGATGCTCCGGCGGCATGTGCAGCCAAAAGCATGATCAACCAGCGTTTCATGCCGCCAGGCTACCACGCCACCGGCTGAGACGGCAACAGCCGATTGCCTCCTTGCCAAAGGGGGCCGCGCCCGTATTCTCGCGGGCCGCGTAACCCCTACCTAACGCACCTCAAAACCCCAATGACCCAGCTCGACCAGCTCAAGCAGCACACCGTCGTCGTCGCCGACACCGGCGATTTCGAGGCGATGAAGGCTTACAAGCCCCAAGACGCCACCACCAATCCTTCCCTCATCCTCCAGGCCGCCTCGAAGCCGGAATACAAGGCCATTTTCGACAAGGCCGTCGCCGATGGCAAAGCGGGCGGCGTCGATGCCGTCATGGACAAGCTCGTCGTGGCCTTCGGCCTCGAAATCCTCAAAATCGTGCCCGGCCGCGTCTCCACCGAGGTCGATGCCCGTCTTTCCTTCGACATCCAGGGGAACCTTGAAAAGGCCCGCCAGATCATCGGGGCCTATGAGGCCGCCGGCATCCCCCGCGAGCGCATCCTGATCAAGATCGCCTCCACCTGGGAAGGCATCAAAGCCGCCGAGGTGCTGCAAAAGGAAGGCATCAACTGCAACCTCACCCTCCTCTTCAGCCTCGCCCAGGCCGTCGCCTGCGCCGAGGGCGGCATCAAGCTCATCTCCCCCTTCGTTGGCCGCATCCTCGACTGGTATAAAAAGAGCACCGGCAAGGACTACACCGCCACGGAAGATCCCGGCGTGCAGTCCGTGACGCAGATCTACAACTACTACAAGCACTTCGGCTACACCACCGAGGTCATGGGCGCCAGCTTCCGCAACAAGGGCGAGATCACCGAGCTCTGCGGCTGCGACCTGCTCACCATCAGCCCCGGCCTGCTCGGCGAGCTCGCCGCCAGCGAGGATGCCATCGCGCCGAAGCTCAACGCCGCCAACGCCAAGTCCCTCAAGATCGAGCGCATCGGCAGCGATGAGAAAACCTTCCGCTGGCTCTTCAACGAAGACGCCATGGCCACCGAAAAGACCGCCGAAGGCATCCGGAACTTCGCCAAGGACATCGTGAAGCTCGAAACCATGGTCAAAGCCGCTCTCGGCTGATCCGGCGCTTCACTTCAACTCATTCCAAGGCGCGGTCCGAAAGGCCCGCGCCTTGCTTTTGCGTTTTATCAGACGACAAAGCCGAGGATCCGAAGCCTCTTTAACGCAACATTAGGTGGCGACGTCCACCCATGCGGTGGAAGCAAACCTGCCCTACTTGCCCTTCATCACCAACGACCCGCCCACCGCGATCACCCCATTCAACCCGAGTGCCCAGATGCCGGGGTGGAAGCCGCTGGTCTTCAGCGTGGCCATGAAGGTGCCGCTTTTGTCATCGACCCAGAAGAAGGAGACCGCGAAAACGAGGCCCGCTGCCATGCCGGCGAAGACGGGACCGGCTTTGAGGCCTTTCCAATGGATGCCGATGAGGAAGGCGGGCGCGATTTGCAGCAGCAGGTCGAACTTCATCTCCAGCAGCTCGACGAGCGTGAACTTCACGCCGGAGTTGTTCATGTAGATGGCCAGCGAGGCGAGCGACAGCACGATGATCGTCGAGATCCATTTGCCGAGGCTGGTGAGCTTTTCCTGGCTGGCATCGGGTCGCACAAAACCGGCATACAGGTCCTTCGTGATCATGCTGGAGAGGCTGAGCAGGCAGGAATCCGCGGTGGACATGATCGCGCCGAGCACGGCGGCAAAGATGAGCACCACGAGACCATGTCCAAAGGCGCTGTGCTCCTGCACCTGGCGCATCATCACGCCGAGCACGGCATCCGTGCTGGC
>CALMTT010000382.1 GCA_937872615.1 uncultured Verrucomicrobiaceae bacterium
GAAGTTCGAGACGGTGTACTCGCCGACCCGCGCCGCCACCCGGCCGTAGAGGATGCCGCTGCAGGTCACCGCCCCCGCGGAGGCCACGTACATCCAGGGCAGCCAGGCCCGGTCCCCGTGGGCCAGGAACAGGGCGACCCGGCTCTCCCCCATGCCCTCGATGTCCATCCCGCCCCGGGAGGCGAAGTGCTCGATGCGGGTCTGGCGCTGCCCATTGATGAGGAAGGCGTGGTAGCCCACGTCGGACACATCCATGGGCATCATGCGGTCCCACTCGCGGCGGAAGTAGTCCTTCAAATTTCCGCGCTTCCATGCGCCGAGGATGGACTGCGAGTTCCGACGCATGAGACCAAAATAATCACTGCCACGCATGAGCATGCGCATGGCCTCCATGGGATCGGTGTCTGTCCAATCGGAGAGGATGAGAACCTGTTCGCGGTCGGCCTTGACCGGCTCGCCTCCGCGTGGCTCGACGACGATGCCGCCATACACGCCGCTCTGCTCCTGCAAATGGGTGTGAGAATGAAACCAGTAGGTGCCGCTGTGCCGCAGGGTGAACTGGAAGGTGTGGGTGGTGCCCGGCTTGATCGGCGGTGTGGTGACATGCGGCACGCCGTCTTCCTTGTTGGGCAGCAGCAGGCCGTGCCAGTGCGTGGAGGTTTCTTCATTCTTGAGGTCGTTGTGGACACGGATGCGGGCGAAGTCGCCCTCACGGAAGCGCAGCACGGGTCCGGGGATGCTGCCATTGATGGCGAGCACGCGGACGGGCCTGCCAGCGGGGCTTTGCGTGTGCTCGGCGATGTGCAGGTCGTATTCGACGACTCGCTGGCCGGGAGCGGGCTGAGCGTTTTTGCCGCAGGTATCGCAGGCCGCAGCGGTCGTGGCATTGAGAGCTAAGAAGGTGATGAAGAGACGCCATGCGGACATGATACGAGAAACACCGGTCCCCACAGAACCCCGCAGATTTTTCGCCAAGTGGAAAAAATGCGGGATAATGCCGCCTCCGGTGTTTAAACCCTCAACAACGCCTCCTTATGAACGACGAAGAACTCCACCGCCTGCTGCGCCAGCACCCTGCCAGTCTGCCGCTACCTTCTGCCTTTGAGCGGGAAGTGTGGTCACGGATCGAGGCGGATGAAGTGCGCAGCGTGCCCTCCATGTTGGCTGAAGTGGTGCGGCGCTTGCTCATCTCTCTAGGCCGCCCTGCGGTGGCTTTTGCCACCATCGCTCTCTTTGGTGCAGCAGGTGCCGGAACGGGTGTGGTGATGCTCAAAAAGTCACAAACCGAAGGCGGTGAACTCGCCTACCTGGAAACCGTCAACCCGCTGGTGCGTGCCCACTCGGAGGAGGAACCATGAAACGTGGACTTTTCATCCTCGCTGGTGCCTTGCTGGCTGGCCTTTGCATGTTTGTCTGCTCGCAGTTGATGCTCACCTCCAGAGAGCCTCTTACCTCCAAGGCGATCCCGAAGGAGAATGGCAGCCTGCTCCCGGAACTGCACTGGCTGCAAACCTGGCTGCGGCTCGATACCGAACAAATGCAAAAGGTGAAGGCTCTGCATCTGGCCTACCTGCCCAAGTGCGAAGACCTCTGCCACCGTGTCTATCTTTCCAATGAGGACATCCTCGCGCGCAGTGGTCGCAACCCCACAATGGATGCTGCCATGCGCACGGCCATCGAGGAGCGTGCCAAACTGACCGTGGAGTGTCAGCAAGCCTTGCTGGAGCATGTCTATCAAACCGCCGCCTGCCTGCGGCCCGATCAATCCCGGAAGTATCTCGATCTCATGGTGCCCTACACGCTGGGCATTCCGGCCAAAGACGCCGCCAGCAACCGGCCCCGACCATGAGCGACGCCGAACCGCTAGCAACCCTGCCTGATGCCGACATCGAAGCGATGAAACGCCTCGCCGATGGCGATGACCTCGCGCTCAACGGCATCATGCACCGCTGGAAGGACAAGGTCGCCGCCTTCCTCTACCGCATGACCGGCAGTGCCGAAGCTGCCGCTGATCTCGCGCAGGAAACCTTTGTGCGGCTCTATCAAAGCCGCGCCCGCTACCAGCCCGCCGCCGCCTTTCCGACCTATCTCTTTCGCATCGCCGCCAATCTAGGGCGCAATCATGCCCGCTGGCGCACACGGCATCCCACGGTCTCCGTCGAAGACTGCACCGCCACCTTTCAGCAGTTGCCAGGGCATGAGGCCAGCCCGGATGAGGCCGCGCAACAGCAAGAAACAACAGCCCGCATCGAAAAAGCCATCGCCAGCCTGCCAGTCGATCTCCGGGAAGCGCTGCATCTCTTCACCTATCAGGAAATGAGTCAGCATGAGATCGCCCTGGCGCTCGGCTGCACGATCAAAGCCGTGGAGACACGCATCTACCGTGCGCGGCAGATGCTCAAAGAATTGCTGGCGGACCTACGACGGGACTGAGCATGGATTGCGTGGTGATGAGCAGATCCTGCGCTGCATCAGGGATTCGGGATCGCGTGGTGTTGATCGTTCATGAAGGGCAACCGCCCTCGAAACCAAAACCAACACAAACGAAAACACATCCGATGAAAACACTGCTCCTCACCTCCATGCTCGGCCTCGCCGCGCTGCTCAGCTCCTGCCAGTCGTCCTCTTCCGCACCTACTGCGGCTGTTAGCTGCGACAAATGCCGCACCATTCACTTCCAGGCTCCCTCAAGTGGATACGGTCCTGGGAACAAGGGGATCGTCACACTGCGTGACGCATCCCGCATGGACTGCCCAGACTGCGAAAATCAGGCCATCGCCATGCTGAAGACCGGCAGCCTGACCAAGCATGTGTGCAGCTCCTGCGGCGGCACCCTGAACCACTGCAAGCAGCACTGATCGTAGCGCATCTACATCTGCGGTAACGACAACGGCGTCTGGGAAACCAGACGCCGTTACACTATGACTCTCATCACTTTCTATCTCAATGATCGGCACAGGTGCAGGCGTATTCGGGGTTGCTGCACTCTTTGCAGGTGTAGAGGAGGAGTTTGATGCGGAAGTTTTTCTTTTTGGCATCAGGGGCGGCTTGGGCTTGGACGACGACTTGATAACCTTCGCCTTCGGGGAGCTTGGTGGTGGAGATGAGTTTGCCGTCTTTGGCCTCGAAGGCGATCTTGGCCTTGCCGCTGGGGGCTTCGGCGGTGGCGGTGATGACTTCGGTGCTGGGGGGCTGGGCTTTCAGCGCGGCGTCATAGACGGCGATGCTGATGCTGCGGTCTTTTTCGACGAAGAACTCGGCTTGTTTGCCGCCGAGATCGAGCAGAAGCCCTTTGCGGGGACCGGCTTTGACTTTGGCGTCGGCAAAGGCAGACGTGCTGGCGAGGGCGGCGATGATGAGGAGGTTCAGCAGTGTTTTCATGGTGTGTTTGTTGGTGGTTTGGTTTTTCGTTCGATCCAGTCGTAGAGCACAGGCACGACGAGCAGGGTGAGGAAAGTGGAGGTGAGGATGCCGCCGATGACGACGGTGGCGATGGGGCGCTGGACTTCGGCCCCGGCTCCGGTGGCGATGGCCATGGGCACGAAGCCGAGACTGGCTACGAGAGCGGTCATGAGCTTGGGCCGCAGGCGGGTGAGGGTGCCTTCGACGACGGCTTCGCGCACTTCGCGGCCTTCGGTGCGGAGTTGGTTGATGTAGCTGATGAGCATGATGCCGTTCAAGACGGCGATGCCGCTCAAGGCGATGAAGCCGACAGCGGCGCTGATGGTGAAGGGCATCCCGCGCAGATGCAGGGCAAAGATGCCGCCAGTGACGGCGAGCGGCACACACATGAAGATGAGCGTGGCCTGCCGGAATGAGCCGAAGCTGAGGAAGATGAGCACGAAGATCAACGCGAGCGCGAGCGGCACGACGATCATGAGGCGGGCTTTGGCTTCTTGCAGGTTCTTGAACTGGCCGCCGAACTCGAAGTAGTAGCCGTCGGGAAACTTCACTTTGTTATGGATGGCCTGAGTCGCCTCCTGCACGAAGCCTTCGGTGTCGCGGCCTCGCACGTTGATAAGGATGCTGACGCGGCGCTGCGCATCTTCACGCGCGATCTGCACGGGCTGGGGGACAAGGACGATCTTGGCGACTTGGCCGAGGGCGAGCATTCCGCCGTCTTCGGTGCGCAGGGCAAGGCGCTTGATACCTTCGAGGTCGCTGCGGCGGTCTTCACCGAGGCGGACGACGATGGGGCTGCGTCTGTTGCCTTCGATGACAAGGCCGACCTCGGTTCCAGCGAGCGCGGTCTCGATGAGGCGGTTCAACTCGTCGGCGTGGACGTTGAACTTGCGCATGGATTCGCGGTCGGGCTGAATTTCGATCATGGGGTTCTTGCCGATGCTGTCGAACTCAGTCTCGCCGCCGCCGGGGATGGCGGTGATCGCGGTGCGGACTTCTCCGGCGAGGCGTTCGAGTTCGTCGTAGCTGTCGCCAAAGATTTTGCACACGAGGTCGGCGCGTGCTCCGGCCATGATCTCATTGAAGCGCATCTGGATGGGCTGGGTGACGAGGATGTTCTGGCCGGGGACTTGATCGAGCAGGGCTTTCCGCATGAGCTCGCCGAGGTGCTCTTTGCTGATGGGCTTGCCATTCTCCTGCCGCCACTGGTCACGCGGTGTGAGCATGAGGTAGGTGTCGGCCACGTTGGGATTCATGGGATCGGTGGCGATCTCGGCGGTGCCGATGCGGGAGAACATCTCTTTTACTTCGGGGAAGTCACGACGGATGACGGCCTCGCTTTGCTTTTGCAACTCAAGCGAGGAGGACAAACCGGCGCTGCTGCTGCGGATGAGCTGGAAGGCGAAGTCACCCTCGTCGAGCTGCGGGATGAACTCCGAGCCGAGCCGCGTGAAGACCCACAGCGAGGAGCCAAACATCACGAGCATGGGCAGGACGATGAGCGGCTTGAAACGCAAGCCGAACTGCAAGAGCGGCGTGTAGAGACGTTTTGTTAGCGTGACGAGCCAGTTGTCCTTTTCCTGAATCTTCCCACCGAGCAGATACGAGCACAGCACGGGCATCAAGGTGACGGCGAGCACCAGCGAACCACCGAGCGCGAGCATGACGACGAGCGCCATGGGCTTGAACATCTTCCCCTCGATGCCTTGCAGCGCGAGGATGGGCACATAGACGACGGTGATGATGAGCACGCCGAAGAACATGGGATTGGCGACTTCTTTGGCAGACTTGAGCACTTCATCCGTGCGCTCGCGGAGGGTGAGGGTGCGACCGAGCGCGTGCTGTCGCTCGCCGAGATGACGCACGATGTTTTCCACCATGACGACTGCGCCATCAATGATAAGGCCGAAGTCGATGGCACCGAGGCTCATCAAGTTTCCGCTGATGTGATAGCGCACCATGCCGGTCATGGCAAAGAGCATGGAAAACGGGATGACGAGAGCGACGATGAAGGCGGCGCGGAAGTTTCCCAGCAGCGCAAAGAGCACGACGACGACGAGCAATGCGCCCTCGGCCAAGTTCTTCTCCACCGTGGCGATGGTGCGGCTGACGAGATCACTTCGATCATACAAAGCGCGGATGACGACGCCTTGCGGGAGCTTGGGCTGGATCTCGGTGAGCTTGGCTCGCACGGCCTGGGCGACGAGGCGGGAGTTTTCGCCCGCGAGCATGATGGTGGCTCCGATGAGGGCTTCCCGCCCATCATCAGTGGAGGCTCCGGTGCGGAAGGCGCTGCCGATGCTGACGGTGGCGACTTCGCTGAGCAGGATGGGCTTCACGCCGCCTGCGAACTTGAGCGGGATGGCGAGGATTTGCTCGATGTCATTCACGCGGCTGGCGGCGCGGACGATGAGCTGCTCGCCACCGATCTCGACGTAGCCGCCGCCTGCGTTGCGGGTGTTTTGCTCGATGATCTCGGCGAGCATGTCGAGCGACATGCCGCGTGCGGCGAGGCGTGCGGGGTCAGGCTGGATGACGATCTGCCTTTGATAGCCACCGCTGGTGTTCACCTCCGCGACGCCGGGCGTGCCACGCAGCAGGGGCTTGACCTGATACTCCTGGATTTGCGCGAGGGCCATAAGCTGAGCCTCGCGTGTGGCGGGCTTGGTCTTCGCGTCGGCGCTGTAATCGAGGCTGTAATAAAAGATTTCGCCGAGGCCGGTGGCGACAGGCGCGAGCTTTGGCGTGAGGCCGGGCGGGAGTTCATCGAGCACGGTTTGCAGGCGCTCGGTCACGAGCTGGCGCGTGCGGTAAAGGTCCACGTCGTCATGGAAAACCATGGTGACCTGTGAGAGGCCAAACTTGGACAAAGAGCGCAGCTCCACCATCTGCGGCAGGCCCGCCATCTCGCTTTCAATCGGGAAGGAGACGAGCTTTTCGATCTCCTCGGGTGCGAGCGCATTGACAGCGGTGTTGATCTGCACCTGCGGGTTCGTGATGTCGGGAACGGCATCAATCGGCAGATGAATGGCCGACCATGAGCCGATGCCAATGAGAATGAACGTGGCGAGCAGCACAGCGGCACGCTGCCGCATAGCGAAGGTGATGAGATGGGAAAGCATGGTTTAGTGGGAGGTCTTCGCTGATTCGGCTTTGGCATCCTTCAAAATGCTAAACCCGCCGCGCAGGACGATGATGGTGATGAGCAAGCCGATGGCGAGGTCTGGCCAGCGCGAGCCGGTGAGTGTCACGAGAACCGCCGCGCTGATGACTCCCAGATTTGCCAGCACGTCGTTGTGGGAGAAAAGCCAGCTCGCCCGCATGTGAACGCCGCCATCGCGATGCCTGCTGATGAGGCGAAGGCAGGTCATATTCGCGACGAGCGCGGCCATGGAGACGGCAACCATGAGCCATGACACTGGCTCGCTGCCGGTGAAAACACGCCGCAGAATGTCCGTCAGCATGGCGAGAGCGATGGTGATCTGGAGAAAGCCACTGAGTCGGGCGGCCATAACTTTTGCAGCGTCCGCTTTACCAACGGCATAAAGGCCGACGCTATATACCAGGGCATCCGCGAGCATGTCGAGCGAGTCCGCGAGCACGCCCGTGGAGTCAGCCAGGATGCCGACGATCATCTCCGCGACAAACATTGCAGCGTTGATGATCAGGAGGATGCGGAGCACGCGCGTCTGCTGTGCATCGCGTGCCTCAAATTCACAGTTACAAGACGACATGGAGTAGGGAATGGGATCGAATGTTTCTCAATGGCCGCAGGTGCAGGCTTTGCCGCCGCGCAGGACTTGCAGTTCGGCGAGCCAGAGGGACATGACGGGCGTGGTGACGATCTCATCGCCGGTGTAGAGGCCATCGGTGATCTCGACGTGATCGCCGCTGCGTGCGCCGACCTTGACGGGGGTGCGCAGGTAGAACTCGTCGTTCTTTGCATACACAAAGGTGCCCTCGGCGGTGGTGAGCAGCGCGGCCTGTGGTATCGCGGTCACAGCATCGCCGGCGGGAAAGCGGAAGGTGGCGGTGATGGCACTGCCTGCCTCGATGGGCGCGGTGGTTTGCACGGTGACTTCAAAATCACCAAGCGTGACATACGGTGCCTTTTCAACGCGGAGCACGCTGCCTTTCGCGGTGCCAAGCTCGACCTCCATGCCGGGCTGCACACGCGCGGCTTGATCGGCAGTGAGCCATCCGCTGGCCTCGTTGCCGCGCTGCATGGCCTGCACGGTGATGGTGAAGGCGGGGGCGATCTTTTCCTCCTCCACTTCGGCGGTTTGCAGATGGATGGACTGCGCCATGAGCGCGGTGAGGGCCACGCCTTTGCCTTCCCTGAACTGTGCGCCGTTTTCCGGTGCGGTGGTGTGCTCAGTGGAAGGGCTGGCGGAGGATTCGCTGCAACTGGTGAGCGTGGCGGCGGTAACGATGAGAGACAGGATGAGCAAGAGTTTCATAAAGAGGTGAAGTTAGTTTTTGGCGGTGATGAGGCTGCCGGGTGCGCCGGTGAGTTCTTCGAGTGTGAGAGCGGCCTCCAGCGCCTCGGTTTGCGTGCTGTGGATGGCTTCGACGGCTTCGAGATACTTATCCTGAAGCTCGACAAAGGTGCTCATGGGCACGGCACCGAGTCTGAAATGCCTGTCCGCGAGCGCGGCGGCATCGCTGAACTTCGTCACGGCATCGCCCTTCCACACGGCAAGGCGTGCCTGCTGCGTCTGGTAGATGAGCATGCTCTCAGTGACCTGCCGCTCCACCTCGCGCTGCGCGGCGGCGAGCGTGGCCTGTGCCTGCACCTGACGTGCCTCGGCATTGGTGACTTCCGCTTTGCCATTCTTCCAAAACGGCAGCGGGAAAGAGATGCCGATGCCTGCCACGGTCTGGTCATCAAGCGTGCGGGTGTTTTGCACCTCAACAAAGGGGCCGATGGTGAAGGCGGGGTAGCGCTCGTTCTTCGCCAGCTCGACCTTGAAGCCCTGCTGCTCCAACTCGGCACGGCGCAGGCGCAGCTCGTAGTGATTCTTCATCGCGGAGCCGAGCAGGGAGAGCAGCGCAGGCGCGGGCTTGGCATCCAGCGGGCCGCGCTTCACGATGAGCGGCGCATCGGCACGGCGGCCCATGAGCTGGTTCAGCTCCAGCAGCGCCTTTTGCACCACGACACCGGCCTTTGCCGCCCGCGACTCGGCCACGAGTGCCGCTGCTTCAATGGTGGCGATCTCAAGCTGCGGCGCGATGCCCGCTGGCTCGCGCTGCACCATCACCTCGCGCAGCGAGGCATAACGTGAGGCGACTTCATTTGCGGCATTGGCAAGGTCTTGCTGCGCGGCCAACGTGAAGGCCAGCACACGGACACGCGCCGCGAGGTGAAAGCGAAACCTCTCCAGCCCCAGCTCCGCCATGGCGATGTCGCGGTTCGCGATGGCCTTGCGCAAACCCAAGCGTCCCGGCCACTCGATGGGCTGCGCCAGCTCGGCAGAGAAGGCGAGGCCGTTGGAGTGGCTGTCGGCGTTGCGGATGCTGTTGTTGCCGACTTGCAGGCTCAACTCAGGATTCGACTGCCTGCCCGCCGTGCTTCGTGTGGCCTTCGCCGCAGCGATCTCCGCCTCATAGAAGCGGATTTCAGGATTCCCCGCGAGCGTGCGGCCCACGAGACTGGAAATGGCGGACGGCTCCGGTTTGGAATCCGCCGCGAGAAGCTGCGGCACAGCGGCCAGCAAGAGAGATGAAAGGATGAATGAGCGCATGATGAGATGGGGATGAAGATTTCGACGGAGGCACGGCAAAGCCGCAATGCCGCTAAGCGAGCGGTCGTGGTGGGTAGCTCCTGCGTAGATGTCACCGCCATCATGGGCGGATCAGCGCACGGAGCTTTAAGCCTGGATCGAAGGCGCACGCACAGGCAGTGCCGTGCGTTGCGTGAAATGCCACGTCGCTCGCAGTTCCGGCGGCGCGGTGGTCATCGGCAGCCCGGAAGAATCCGTGGCCGTGGCGAGATCGTCTTGAAGACGGATCATCGCCTGAATCAACTCCGCCAGCTCTACCATCTGCATTGCAGGAAGGATGACCGGCGCGGGAACTTGGCTGTGAGCAATCGTATCGCTCGGGCAGGAGACGGGAGCGTGATGCTCGTCACCCTCATGTGGCTCATGCTCGTGGCTTTCCTCGGAGCAGCAAACGTCCGCCTTGCATCCATCCGCCCCGTAGCAGCACATTGAAGCCGGGACCATCAAGGCCAGCATCAGAAGTGCGAGGAGTTGCCAGAAGCGTTTCATTGGGACAGGGGCGGCAAGACTCGCCGACATTGTTGGATGGTCAAGGTGGGATGTTATTCCAAGGCGCTCCGTTGGAGCAGCATGGCCATTGCGTCTTGCACGTCCGCAGCGCATCGCCCCATGATGCGGAACCGGTTTGCCAAGCGTGGATTCACTGCAACCAGCGGGACATTTTTTCGGGGCGCTGATTCATTGTGCTGCTTTTGACTCTGCCAGCATCCATCTGGCTCAAGACAGTGAGGCATTCTGTGCCAAGCTCCGGGGCGTGAAACCTCTCCTTGCCACAATCTTCCTCGCTGCCATAGCTCACAGCGCCGATACCGACACCAAGACGCTGCGCGTTTTCATCTTCGCGGGCCAATCGAACATGGCGGTGTTCATTCGCGGGTGAGGGCTTCGTCGAGATTCAGGATGCCGAGGCACACCGCGCTGAGAGCCGCGTGCGCGATGGCGTCGAGCTTCGGCTCCGGCGGTGCCGCGCCGACGGCGAGCAGTTCGGCCGCGGCTTCGGCTGCACACCTCACAGGGTCCAGTCCCGCTTGCTTAGCTTCAAACAGTTGCGCCACATACTTCTGAACGCGGGGATTCGCACCACGGGGAGCAAGCGTCGAAAGTTTAGCCGGATCAATCAGCGCCGCGATCTTCTGGGCATGTGTCACCAGATACTTGCCCAACGCCAACGAGGCGATGAGCAACGATGCGAACAAGACAGACAGTTTAGCCAGAGCGGACATGCACCCGACCTATCCGCGAAAGCGGTGGATGGTCGTGAGAATGAAGCAGATGGCGGCAAGAATCTTCATCGGGGCGCTATTTCCAGTTTGCGAGCGGCGTGATGCCAGATGGTGCGTCTGACCGTTCGCCGGCTTCCATGTGATGCCGCCGGCCCGGTCATGCAATTCAACGCGTCCCGTCGCCGCGTCCGCCGTGAGCGTGAAATGCGGCGTCTCCAGCACGAGCGGGGCGGCCCGGGCGATGACGGGAATGAGTAGAAGCAGCAGCGTGATTCTCATTTCGATGTCGGTTTGCCGTTCTTCGCGAACCACTCCCGCAGCAGTTGCTCGCGCGGAGTTGGTGTGGGGCTGCGGGTGTTGTCGTTATTGTCGGGGCCGTGCTCGACGCTCCAGCCGTTCCACTCGCGGAAGGCGTGGTAGGCCCAGTCCCAGCCTTGCTCCTCCATGATCTCGATCACATCGCGCAGCCATCTCTCGGCGCTGCCGTCCGGCGCCCAGCGGATGGCGCTGAACTCGCCGATGTAGATGTGCGCACCGTAGTCGCGCTGATAGTCGGCGGCGGGGCGCAGGGAGCGGCGCAGGCGTTCCTTGTCCCACTTTGTCCCGGCGATGATGCCGGGGTAGCTCACGCCGGTGTCCTGACCATGCACGCCCTGGTGCGTGAACTGCCCCGGCTCATACATGTGGACGCTATAGACGATGCCCGGCACCTCCAGAGGCTCGAAATCATCCAAACCCGCCGGGCTGCCCCAGGGCGCGGGTTCGATGATGATCGCGTGATCGCTGTCGAGGGCACGCACACGCCGCGCGGTGGCATCTGCGAGCGCACGCCAGTCCATCAAGCCCTCGCCGACGATGCCTTCGACGGGTTCGTTGACGAGATCGTAGCCCCAGACGGTCTTTCGACCGCGATACCGGCGGGCGATTTTTTCCCACCAGGCGATGAAGCTGTCCTGAAAACGCTTCTCGTGAAACAAGCGGCACTCCTTGGCCTCGTTGCGGCCGCCAGGAGGCGTGTGCAGGTCAATGACCACCTTGATGCCGAGGCGCTCGCAGACCGGCAGCAACTCGTCGAGATGCTTCAACGCGCCTTCGAGCCACGCGTCGTAGGCGGCGAGATCGCCCTTGTCCGCCGGGCTGTGCGGGAAGCCACCCCAGAGAAGCTGCCAGCGCACATGATTGGCCCCCCACTGGCCGCCGAGCACCTGCAAATCCTCTGCCGTCACATTCGGACTGATCATCGCGCCGCGCAGCCGCGACTCATTGTGGCCCTTGAATGCCACGCCGCTCGCAGGTTGCGCAGGTCGTGTGCGTGATCGTCCCACCACAGTCACCTTCACCTCATCGAACCACGCGATGCCGTTCACCGCCTCCAGGCCCAGCACGAGCCACGCGGCAGTGGCGTCCTCCGGCACCCGGGCGGTGAAGCCCACGCGCTTCCAGTCAAAGCTGCCATGCACGCTGTTCTGCTGCTCCCATGTCTGGCCGCTGGGAGAATGCGTGTTGAGCATCACCTTGATGCCATTGTAGGGCATCGGCGGCGTGGTGACGCCTTCCGCTTTCACCAGTGCCTCGATGCGCACGCGCGTGCCGCGCAGCATCTCCAGCGGCAGCGCTCGGCGCGTGCTGGCATGGCTCGTGACGCCGGACGGAGCCTCGATGCGCAGCGCGAACCCGCCGCGTGCGGACTCCATGCGGCAATGGGGAGCTTTCAGGCCTTCCCAGTGCTGCGCCGCGTCAGGCGTGGCGAATGGCTCCTCCATCACTGGGTCGGCGAGGGCGTTCAGTGAGAGAATGAAGAAGATGGCGGCAAGAATCTTCATCGGGGCGCTATTTCCAGTTTGCGAGCGGGGTGATGCCAGATGGCGCGGCGGGTTTTTCGCTGGTCGTGAGATTGATCACGATGCGGGGCGATTTGGTGGAGCGCAGATGCACGGCCAGCTTGCGCGGAAGGCGCACTGACGTGTGCTTCACCTGCTGGCGCTCGGGATGTGGCGACGTGGCGAGCGGTTCGGCGGGCATCACCTCGAAGACAGCGCCCGCAGGCGAAAGCAGCGTCGCGGTCAACTGGCGGCCGTTTTGCGTCATCACGGCAATGGCGCCGTCGCATTTCACCTCGGCTCCGGTGTGCATGAACCACCAGGCCTCGACGGGCGCGTCTGTTTCGATCTCGTCTTGCACGATCACATCGTGACCGGAGAGCATGATGCCGCGCCTGACGGCGGAGGCACGGCAGGCGTAGGCGGCGCTTAGATTCACGATGGCAAACGCCCGGCCCGGTGATTCATGAAAGCGCTCGATGGAGGCTTTGGCCTTGGTGGCTTGATCGGGGCGCGCATCGGGCGCGATCACCAGCGTGTTGTGACCTTCAGCACGCATGCGGTAGTAGTCCCACCTTTTCGATCCGAAGTAGCCGGGCAGGTTGTAATCATCCGCGCCGAGGTCGAAAGCCCATCGTTCGCCTGCGGCTTCGAGCACAAAGGTGCCGAGATCGAGGTTGCTGTGGTTCACCGCGTTGTTTCCACCCTTGAAGGCCACAAAAGTGGCCTGCGGATCATCCCAGGCGCTGCGCAGCGTGACCACCTCGGAGCTGCGGAAATGTTTGGCGGGCGGTTGCTGCCGGTTCCCCGGCGGCTGCATCAGCCAGCGGCGGCCATAAAGCAGGTCCAGCGCGGTCGGTCGCTCCCCAGCGCGGGCGATGCGAAAGGCGGCGAAGTCAGGGCGCTCGAAGCGGGAGGCGAGCCAGAGCATGTGCTGCCCGCCGCAGCCGCCGTCTCCGGCATCGGCATAGTTGAAGGTTCGTCCGGTAGGGCCAGTGACGTAGATGGGGAAATCCGCCGCTTTCGAGAAGCCCTCCATCTCCGACAGACCGAAATCCGTGCCCAGAGCGGAATCGAGAGCAGCGATCATGAGCACATTGTACATCACCGCGTAATCCCAGTAACTGGGTCCCTCTCCCCAGGCACCGTCCGGCGCGAACTCGTGCATCGGCCGCCGCACGCTGGCGATGGCGGCAGGAAGGATCTCGGCGGCGAGCGCCTGCTCCTCATCAGCGAGAGCCAGCGCACCGAGAGTCATGCCGCCGTTGCAGACCTGGCTCCAATTGTGATCAGCCGCCGTCCACCCTTTTTGTTTGCGATACAAAGGCAGCGCCTGCTTCAGCCCCAGCTCCACGATGGCCGTGCGCAGCACCGCGCGACGCTCCGGTGTCCACGTGTCAAAGAGCCAGTCGTAGCCGATGGCAAAAGCGGCGGTCATTTCCGCCGTGTCGAGGAAATGGCTCGGGTTCCAGTCTTTGAACCGTGCAGCGGCCTCCAGCTCAAGCCAGAGCCGCTCCGAGTGGCGAGTGTCGCCCGCGAGGCGAAAGACAAGCCCCAGGGTGAGCACACGATCGAGCACGCGACGGCTGGTGGCCAGGAGCCGCTTGCCATCTGGAATCTCGTAACGTGATGGCTCGGCTTTTAGCAGCTCACCGGCTTCTTTTTTGAGATGACCCAACCACTGGGCCGCCTTTCCTTCCGAAGTCTGTTTTTTGAGCTGCTCGAAATCTGCCGCCGAGGCCAGCAGGCGTGGATGCGCAGGCTTTAATCGCGCGAGGATGTCCGCAGGCAGCGTGCCTTCCGCACGAGAAAAAGAGACATGCATGACGAGCAAGAGCAGCAAGGCCCATCCCAGAAAAAAGTGTCTCGTCCTCATCGTGGGCTGTGGTTTCATAGGGCGTCGTGGTGGCGGGTGGTTTCGAGTTTTGGGGTCTCACCAGGCTGGTTCCGGTGGTGCGGAGTTTCCGCTCATCGATTCAGGCAATCGCCACACTTGGCTGCCTTCGCGGTCGGTGAAATAGAGGCGCGACTCGGCGGGTTCGAGCGTGTGACCGTCCGCCCAGAAGGTGTAAAAGCCGGGGTGGGCGTTCACGGGACGACGTGCGTAGGTGTGGTTGCGGAGGCTGTCGTGGGTGAGCATTTTCGCCTTGCTCCATGTCGCACCCTCATCGCGGCTGGTCCACATCACCATCTCGCCACCGGCGGTCCACGGCTGCGGGCCGGGATCGGTCGGCGCGACGATCCGCCAGAGACCGTCCGGCTCAATGTGGAGGGAGCCGTGGTCGTAGTTGTGATCCGAGGTCGTGAAGGGCCGGCGCACCCACTCCGTGCCGGTCCAGCGCATGGTGAACCAGGTGCGCGGACCGTGTTTCGGACCCGACTCGTAGACCGTGGCGGTCAGAAACAGAACCACGGGCTTGCCTGTATTGTCAAAGTTCAGGTCTTTCAGGTAAACGAGCTGCTTTTCAGCACGCGAATCGAGCACAAGTGCAGGATTCGCCGACTCGGTGAGCGGAATCTCAAGCACCGCGCCGCCGACTGTGCGCCAGGTGCCGCCAAAGTCGTCCGTCTCCATGTAATAGATGTTGGACCGTTCATTGAGGCCGACCGGCTTCGGGTGGTAGTCAAACACACTCGCGAGGCGCTGCCCAAGCTGCCAGGTGAGCTGGTAGTCGCCCATTCCGATGTGGGCCAGACTGCGCGGCTGGCTCCAAGCGCGTCCATCCGCGCTCGTCATCGAAAACAAGCCTCGCCCGGCACTGTAGCGTGTGTGCAGAAAGAGAAACCCCTTTCCCGGCATCCACCACGGGTGCGTGTAGGAGAAGTTGGTCTCCAGAATCTCCTCAAACTCGTCCACCGACCACGGCTTCGTGCTCCTGTGAATCCAGGAAGGCCGCGCCGTACCGTGGGCAGCGGAAAAAACCCACACATGCCCGGCATCGTCGAGCATGAGGGTGGGGTTGTCGTGCGCATCATCGGTCTTCTTGTTCAGCAAGATCGCCGGGCGCGGCACGGTGCCGGTGGTGTGATCGAGATAGCTGACCATGTGAAGCAGCTCGTTTTTCTCCCGCGTGCGACCGCCGTAGCAGAAGAAGGTCTTGTTCACCTCCTTCGCATAAATGGCCTGTGGGAGTTGCTGTTGCGGATAAGTCGCGAAGCCGCCGCTGTATTTGTAGCGGTATTCATCCTTCGAGGGTTGATTCGCATACCAGATGCCCCGGTAGCCATCATCACGCGCAAGCACGGCAGGCGGCTTCTGCGCGGAGACCACCGGCGCGAGAAGAAGCACCAGAAGCTGGATGGCGAGGCATTTCATGGCAGTGATGAGGCATCGTCCAAGGCGAATCCAGCAGGGCTTGCCGGGATCAAAACGTGTCGTAAAACGTGCCGATGTCCTGCGGCTCTGTTGCGGCGTTGTAGGCGATGGCGGAGCGGGGATGCTGGTTGTGGAGGCCGGTGAGCATGTAGGGGAGGTCAAAGCCCCAGCCGAGGTCTTTGCGCAGCGGCTCGATGGTGTCGGCGACGCATTTCAGGATGGGACGCAGCCGGTGGGCGGGGTCACGCAGCAGGCCAAAGAGCAGCTCCATGGGGCAATTGCCCGCGCCGCGGCCCAGGCCAGCCATGGTGGCATCAATGTAGTTCGCGCCGAGGGAAATGGCCTCAATCGTGTTCGCGTAAGCGAGCTGGAGGTTGTTATGCGCGTGGATGCCAACCTCTTTGCCGCCGCTTTTGGCGTGATGAAGGTATTTTTCGACGAGGCGGCGAGTTTGCAGCGGGTAAAGTGCGCCAAAGCTGTCCACGACATAAATCGCCTGCGCCTCGGAGGGCGCGAGAAGTGCCAGCGCGGCCTCCAGCTCGCTATCTCCCACGGTGGTGACGGCCATGAGGTTTACGGTGGTCTCGTAGCCCTTATCGCGGGCGTCTTTGAGCATGTCGAGCGCCAGCGGCACTTGATGAACGTAGCAGGCGACGCGCACGAGGTCGATGAGGCTGTTCTTTTTCGCGGGGATGTCCTCTTGGTAGTCGCATTTGCCCGCGTCAGCCATGATGGAGAGTTTCACACTCGTGGCGTTGTCGCCGACGATGCGGCGGATGTCCTCCTCGCGGCAGTATTTCCAGCAGCCATGCTCGCCGAGTTTGATGTCCTTGCTCGATGCGCGGTAGCCGATTTCCATGTAATCAATGCCTGAGGCGATGCAGGCTTCATACACGGCTTTGACGACGTGGTCGTCGAAGTGGTGGTTGTTCATCAACCCGCCATCGCGGATCGTGCAGTCGAGCACGCGGATTTCAGGACGATGGGAGAGCCAGTCGGTGGAGGTGGGTGTGGCGGACATGGCGCATAGGGTTGTTGGAGATAAAAACGCGCGGAGGCCGGGGACGTTCATGCCGTTATTGTTCTCCTTGTGAACCCGGTTGCGCAGATGCGGGTCAAAACAAGAAACGGGGACAAGAATGACAGAATTTGTGTCTTGCCGCGAACTGCGCGGCCCATTAAAATTTCATAGCAAAATTCCTCCTCAATCATGCCTCTCACGTCCGGACTTCTCATCAGCCTCGCCCATGATGAGCGAGCCTTTGGATTGCGTCAGGCACTCGACGAAAAAGAGGGGGTGACCGCAGGTCTCCCAGAAGGGCGCTGGCTGCCAGCCGCCATCGAGGCCGAGGATGATGCTCGATTACGCGAGCTGCACGACTGGATCGCGGCGCTGCCGGGTGTCGCTTTTGTTGATGTGGTGCATGTGAACTTTGATGATCCGACGACAGCCTCTCCAACATACTCTCCATGATCCAACGCCGTGATTTCAACCGAATGGCCGCTCTGGCGGCTGCTTCCGCCGCCGCACAGGCGCGGGCTCAGAATGCGCCGTCTGCTGCTGCGGCCTCCAATGACGGAATCGCCTGGGATAAGGCTCCGTGTCGATTTTGCGGCACGGGTTGTCATGTGCGTGTGGGTGTGAAAAATGGCCGTGTGGTCGCCATTGAGGGAGATCAACTCGCGGAGGTCAATAAAGGGCTTCTTTGCGTGAAGGGCTATCATGTCGGCCTGGCGCTGTATGGCAAAGATCGCCTCACGCAGCCGCTGCTGCGGCGGAATGGCGTGCTGGAGCCGATTTCGTGGGAAGAGGCGATCGAAACGATCTCGCAGAAGATCCTGGCCACGCCGGATCAGTTTGCGATTTATGGCAGCGGCCAGTGGACGATCCCCGAGGGCTACGCGGCGAACAAATTCATCAAAGGCGGCCTCGGGAGCAATCACATCGACCCCAACGCCCGCCTTTGCATGGCCAGCGCGGTCACGGGCTTTCTCAGCGTGTATGGCGTGGACGAGCCCGCAGGCTGCTACGACGACCTCGACAAGTGCGATGTGCTCATCATGTGGGGCAACAACATGGCGGAGATGCATCCGGTGCTCTTCAGCCGCGTGATTGACCGCCGCACACGCGGGGAAAAGGTGACGCTCATTGACATCGGTACGCGCCGCACACGCACCACGGATTTCAGTGATCACTACCTGGAGTTCCGCCCGCACAGCGATCTGGCTATCATGAACGGCATCGCGCACCTGCTGATCAAGAAGAACGCCTTCGATCCGAAGTTCGTGGAGAAGTTCTGCAACTTCCGGCAGGCGCCCAAGGACCCGAACGCCACGCCCACCGCGCCGCTGCTGGGGGATGCGATGAGCTTTGACGACTACAAAGCCGCGCTGGAGCCCTACACGCCGGAGCATGTGGAAAAACTCAGCGGCGTGCCTGCGGAGAAGATTCGCGTGCTGGCGGACTTGTTTGCGAACAAAGACCTCCGCATCACCTCGACCTGGTGCATGGGCTTCAACCAGCACTCACGCGGCACCAACGCGAACCGCCTCTGCCACGGCATCCACCTTCTCAGCGGCCACTTTGGGAGGCCGGGCGATGCGCCGACCTCCCTCACCGGCCAGCCGAGCGCCTGCGGCACTGCGCGTGAAGTCGGCACGATGTGCCATTTCCTGCCTGGAGGCCGTCTCATTCTCAATCCAGAGCATCGCAAGGAAACCGAGAAGCTGTGGAATGTGCCCGAAGGCCGAATCAGTCCGAAAATCGGCCACCACACGGTGCTGATGTGGGAGAAGTTCTGCACGCCTGCGGACAAAGGCGGCGATATCCAGACGCTGTGGGTGCAGGTGACGAATCCCGGCCAGTCGCTGCCGAATCTGCACAAGCTTTTCAAAGCTAAGGCGGGCCAGCCGGACAAGTTCCTCATCGTCTCCGACGTGTATCGCACCGCCACCACGGAGCTGGCGGATCTCGTGCTGCCCTCGGCGATGTGGGTGGAGAAAAACGGCATGTATGGCAACAGCGAACGCCGCACGCAGCAGTGGTTTCGCATGGTGAAGCCGCCAGGCGAGGCACGCGATGACGCGTGGCAGATGATTGCGGTGGCGCGTCGTTTGCACGATCTGGGACACCCCGGTATGAAGGACAAGAACGGGCGCTTCCTTTTCACCTTCAAGAACGACCAAGGTGAAGAAGTGCCCGTGTGGGAATGGCCGCGCTACTACGACCTGAATGTGGACAAGGTGCTGTTCGAGGAATACCGCCTGTTCAGCCGCTACAAGCACAAGGACCTCGCTCCCTACGAAGAGTATGTGAAGGCCCGCGGTCTGCGCTGGCCGGTGGTGCAGCAGCAGGATGGCACCTGGCGGGAGACGAAGTTCCGCTTCAGCGAGTTCGACGATCCTTATGTGAAGAAGGGCGCGGAGATTCAGTTTTACCACTCCGTCACGAAGGATGACAAAGCGCTCATCTGGTTCGCGCCTGCTGAAAAAGCCGCCGAGGAGCCGGATGCGGAGTTTCCTTTCTGGCTCTGCACGGGCCGCGTGCTGGAGCACTGGCACACCGGCAGCATGACGCGGCGTATTCCGCAG
>CALMTT010000383.1 GCA_937872615.1 uncultured Verrucomicrobiaceae bacterium
CATCGAGCAACAGCACCTGCGGCGGTGTTTCGGAGGTCAGCGCGGCAAAGGCATCTTCGCAGGCAGTGAAGTGTCGCGGACAAGCGATGCCTTCGAGGCGGTTGAGGGCCTTCGCGAGGCGCTGGCCATAGGTTTGATGGTCTTCGATGAGCCAGACGTGGATGGGTTCAGGCATGCAGCGGGAGGTTGAGGGTCAAAACGGTGCCTTGCGGCGAGGAGCGGATGTCCACGCGGCCTTGGTGCTTTTCCGCACGGCGGCGGAGATTGGTGAGACCCATGCCGCTGACGGGCGCGGCGGGATCAAAGCCCTGGCCGTTGTCCTCGACGGTCAAAACGAGCGCGTTGTGATGGCGCTGAAGCCTCACCGCAGCCTCGGTGGCACGGGCGTGGCGGGTGATGTTGTGCAGCGCTTCTTTGAGGATGAGCATGAGATCACGCTGTCGATCGACGCTGAGATGACGTGTGGTGATCTGCTCATCGATGTCGATGCGATGCGTGAGGCCGCGCAGCATGCGCTCGGAGGTGTCGCGCAGCAGTTGTGGCAGATCATCGCTGCCATAGCGGTCGCTCTGCACGAGGCGGGTGATGTCGCGCATGGCCGCGACGGATTCGTTCGCGATGGATTTGATCTCGGCGAGGTCGTCGAGGGCCTGCGGGTCGTCGATGCGGATGTCTTGAGCGATGAGCGCGATGCTGCCGAGGCTGCTGCCGACTTCATCGTGCAAATCCTGCGCGATGCGTTGCCGCAGGCGCTCCAACTCTGCGCGGCGGGCCTTTCGCTGACGATGCAGCCAGAGCCCGATGCCAGCGGCGATGATCAAAAGCACCAGCAAGCCGACCGCGATGCCGCGCTGCTGCCAGCTTCGCACGATGGCGGCGCGTTCGGTGTCGAGCGAGGCGAGTTGATGCTCGAGTTCGCGTCGCTTTGACAGACCCGCGAGCCATTCGGGCCAGTGGAGGATGTTGGCGATGCTGGTGAAGCCATCGACGAGGGCGGCGGATGACCATTGATCGGCTTCTTTGGAACCTGACGAGACCACGTGAGCCCCTGCGGCGATGTTTTGACCTCCGGACCACACCTGCATCTCGGCGAGAGCGAGGATGGCACTGCCATTGCTGACATGCGGATCGAGTGCCTTCAGGCGCACCTGCCGGGCATAATGACCACCGGGGATGGCGACGACGTTATCGCCCGGCAAGGCGCTGTAACTGCCGGATTGCGGCGCGGGCAGCACGGCGGGCGGCCCCATGTCATCTTCGCGCAGTTCGATCTCGTAGCGCACGGGAAAGCCGTAGCCCTGCGAGTGCGCGAAGTCCGGCGGATGCGCGGGAAAGAGCCTCACCTCATCGACGAGCGCGGCATGACCGAAATCGATCTCCACCCACGGCGGATCGGTGAGATGCGATTCGCTGATGCGGCCGCTGTGAAAGCCGAGGCTCGGGCTGCGTTGATGGCCCAGCGGCGGTCCGAGCGCCTGATGACCATCGACGAGATTGATGCGGCCCCAGTCGGGTCGCGTGCCCTGGCTGCTGCTGGCGAGCACTGCAGCGGGGCCGACCTGCTCAATGCGAGCGCCGAGATTCTCGCGACCGCGCAGCAGCATCACCTCGCCCAGCGCGAAGAAGTAGCGCTGCCCCTCGCCAAACAATCGCGTCGCGGTGATGCGCACCTTTTGCGCCAAGCGTCCGCCGGCTGGCAACACCACGGGCAGCATGCCGGGATTCGGAAAATCCGCGTTCGCATGCTCAGCCAGCATCGTGCGGCCGGTTTCCTCGCCTTCGCCGATCAGCTCGACATGAAAACGGCGCGGAAATCCATAGCCCGCACTCACCGTGCCACCATTCGGCGGCGGCGCGATGAGCACCACGGCATCGAGCACCTGCGCTTCGCCGAGATTGAGCTCGATCCACTCGATCTGCGTGTCCGACACGGCGTATTCGCTGTGCCAGCCGAGCCGTGCCGTGGCCTGCGGCACCGGCGCGGGCGGCAGCGCGTGGAGTTCCTTTTCCAAATCGATCCGCGCTGCCTCGATACGCCGCAACTCAGGACTCAGCAGTCGCGGGAAGCCCTCACCCGTCTCCGCCGCCGCACATGGACGCGACAACGCTGCCACCATCGCGAGGGCGATGAAGCAGCGGCGAGACATCGCCAAGCTGAAAGCAGCAAAAAGCGAACTCATGAAGCAATCGGAGAGCGCTCGCATACTGCCATCAACCCCGCCGCGTGGCACCCCCGAGTTTTCGGGGGGCACTCATCGCAAAGGAAACCTGGAGGATGGCGTAGTTATCGCCGTCACCATGCCGTCCTGTTTTCGCTCCCAGATCTCGTTTGCCTTTGCCAGCCTCCTCACTGCCTCCACCGCTGTGGCGGAGGAGCCTTTTGAGGCGTTTTTGAAAACCCACTGCCTGCGCTGCCATGGGCCGGAGAAGGAGAAGGGGGATCTGCGCATCGATGAGCTCTCGCGTGACTTCCAACTCGGCGCGGACACGCATCATTGGGCGGAGGTGATCGAAAACGTGAACTCGGGCGAGATGCCGCCGAAGAAGGACAAGGAGACGAAACCGACGCAGGCGGAGATCGCGGCCTTTGTGACGAATCTGGACGGGCTGATGAAGCAGGGCCGCGCGGCACGCATGGCGCAGCGGCCGGCGGTGGCGCATTACCGGCTGAGCCGGAAGGAGTATCAAAACACGGTCTATTACCTGCTGGGTGTGCGCTACGATCCCGCGAAGCCGGGCGAGCTGAACGAGGACAACCTGTGGCATGGCTTTGAGCGCATCGGCTCCGAGCTGTCGCTCTCGCCCTCGCATGTGGACCGCTATTACCGTGCGGCGGAGCTGGTGCTGGATCGTGCGTTTCCCACCGCGACGAGCGAGGCACGCAAGGTGCGCAAGACCGCGGCGGACTTGCGCTACGGAGGCGGCAAGGAGCAGCAGGCGGCGCTGGACCGATTTGGCATCAAGCGGCCGTTGCGTTACCTGATGTTCCCTGGCACGACTCAGAATGCGCTTTCGCCCAACTGGTTCGGCAAGACGGGGCCGGAGCACAGCGGGCTCTACAAGCTGCGCATCCAGGCCAGTGGCACGCGTCCGCCCGGCGGCCAGACGGCGCATCTGAGCATCGGCAAGAAGACGGGCGAGGAGACGGTGGATGGCATGATCGAGTTCGACATCACCGCGCCGGAGGACAAGCCGCAGGTGTATGAGTTTGAGGTCTTCCTCGAAATGCCCGCGCAGCTCGACTTTTGCGTGGTGGCCACGGATGTGGTGGATCGCCGGCAGGGCGCCGCCTTTCGCAATGCGCTCGGCAGCCGCGGTGGCTACATTTTCACGCACAGCAGCGAGACGATGCTCTTAAACCCGAACGCACCGCAGATGTTCGACGAGAAAGGCAATGGCATCTTCTCCACCGTGCTGCTGGACTGGATCGAGTGGGAAGGTCCGCTGGTCTCCGAGGCGGAAAAAGCACGCCGCAAAGACATCGTGCCGCCCGATGACGCCACGCCGGAGGTGGTGGCGGCGCATTTGCAAAGGTTCGCCGAGCGTGCGTGGCGTCGCCCGGTGAAGGTGGAGGAGCTGGAGCAGTATTTGAAGTCCTATCGCGAGGAGCGCGACGCGGGCGAAAAGCTCGTCGATGCCTATCGCGTGGCTTTGCAGGGCGTGCTGACCTCGCGCCACTTCATCTACATCGTCGAGGGCGATCCGGTGGCTCGCGAGCAACTCACGGATTCCGAGCTCGCCACGCGACTGTCGTATTTCCTGTGGAGCTCGATGCCGGATGAAGCGCTCTTCACTGCGGCGAAAAGCGACACGCTGAAGGGCGATGCCTTGAAGAAGGAGATCGACCGCATGCTCGCCGATGGCAAAGCCAGCCGCTTCATCGACGACTTCGCCCGCCAGTGGCTGCAACTAAACCGCGTGGGCATGTTCCCGCCGGACAAGAAGCTCTATCCCGCCTACGACGCGTGGCTGGAGGAAAGCATGCGCAACGAACCCGTGGAGTTCTTCCGCGAGATGTTCACGAACAACACGTCCATCGACGGCTTCATCGAGTCCGACTGGACCATCGCGAATGCTCGCCTGTGCGACTTTTACGGCCTGCCGGAGCCGCAGAAGGGCGGCTTTCAGCGTGTGTCATTGAAGCCCGACCATCATCGCGGCGGCCTGCTCACCATGGGCGCCGTGCTCGGCCTCACCTCCGATGGCACTCGCCATCGTCCGGTGCATCGCGGCGTGTGGCTGAGCGAGGTCGTGCTCGGCAAGCCACCGCCTCCACCGCCCGCCAACGTGCCCGCCATCGAGCCTCCGACGCCCCAAAGCCCGAAGGCCACGCTGCGTCAGAAGATCGAAGCCCACCGCGAAGACCCAAACTGCGCCGCCTGCCATGCCAAGATCGACCCGCTCGGCCTCGCCTGGGACAACTACGACGCCATCGGCCAGTGGCGCACCCGCGAAAAAATCCCAGCCGGTGTCGGTGAGGACCCCGTGATCAATTCCAGCGGCGCGATGCCCGACGGACGCCCCTTCAAGGACGTCAACGAGTTCAAACAACGCCTCCTCGAAGACCGCGACAAACTCGCCCGCGCCTTCATCGACCACCTCTGCACCTACGCCCTCCGCCGCCCCGTCGCGTTTGATGATCAAGATGATCTCCAGGCCATCGCGACCGAGGCGAAGAAGAGCGGTTACCGCGTGAAGGACATCGTTCGCGCTGTCGCCACCTCCGAACTGCTACGAAAACGATAAGCCCCCACTTTTGCCGACAGGAACATTCAAGACAGAAAAATGAATGCTTCTGAACCCCATTTTCCTGTCCCCAATCTTCCTGTCCAAATTTCAACGAACAACAACATGAACATCCAAACCCAATCCTGGCTCCTCAATCGCCGCCATGCATTAAAAGCGCTCGGCAGCTTCATCTCACTGCCGATGCTCGAGTGTATGGTTCCACTGCGTGCTGCGGAAGCGGCTACGGCCACGCCGAAGCGCAGTGCCTTCATCTACCTCGCGAACGGCGTGCACTCGCTGAACTACCAGATCCTCAAAGAAGGCAAAGGCTACGAGTTCTCCCGCTCGCTGAAGCCGTTGGAGAAGCATCGCGATGTGATCACGCCGATCAGCGGCCTGCATCATCCGGGTAGCCTCTCACATCATCACAATTGCATCTCCGTGTGGCTCACGGGTGGCAAGCTCGGGCCTTCGGACCGCAACACGATCTCCGTGGACCAAAAAATGGCGGAGATCACCGCGCCGCACACGCGTTATCCGTCGATGGAGGTCGCGCTCACGCAGGGTTCGCTGGCCTGGACGGCCGATGGCGTGCAATTGCCGGCGCTGCGTCGTTGCAGCGAGATTTTCGCCTCGCTATTTGAAGAACCGAAAGGCGGCAAAATGGCCCAGCGACGTGCTTTGCGTCGCAAGGGCAGCGTGCTCGATGCGAATCTCGCCGAGGTGCGCAGTTTGGAGAAAAAGATGGGCGCGGAAGACAAGGGGCGCATGGAGCAATACCTCACCTCTGTGCGCGAAGCGGAGATCCGCACGCGCCGTGCGGATGCGTGGCTCGACACGCCGCTGCCGGTCATTTCCGATGCCGACCGCAAGCGCACGAACCGCGATGTCGCGCAGACGATGGCCGGTGATTACTTCCGCACGGTGTATGACCTCATGGTGCTCGCGTTTCAGACGGATGTGACCCGCGTGGCCACCTTCAGCCTCGGTGGCGAGGGCGATGCTTTTTCCATTCCCGAGATCGGCATCACCGAGTCGCGCCACCAGCTCAGCCATCACGGCGGCGATGCCGGTTACATGGAAAAGCTCACGAACTACGATGCCTTCGCGATCGAGCAGTTCAGCTACTTCCTCACGCGCCTTTCGGAGACGAAAGACCTCGGCGGGAAGCCGCTGCTCGACACCACGATGTCGCTGTTTGGCAGCGGCATGTGCTACGGCCACAGCCACGGCAATGCGAACCTCCCGCTCGTGCTCGCCGGCGGCTCAGGCCTCGGCTTGAAGCACGGCAGCCATCTCGACTTCAACAAGCAGGCCAAAACCTTCGCAGGCTACTCGCTCGGTGCGGACGGCGCGCTCACCACAGCCCACTATCAAGTTTGCAGCCGACCAGTGAACTCCGACGCCCACATGAGCAATCTCCTCCTCCTGATGGCCCAGCGCATGGGCGTGGAGACGGACAAGTTCGGCGATAGCAACAAGGTGATCGCGCTATGAGGTTCTTTGTTCTTGGTTCGTCGTTCTTTGTTTGGCCTCCATTGGCAGTGCTCGCGTGCTCGTTTGTCATCCTGGCAAACGCAGTCGCCGAACAACCAAGCACTAAGAACAATGAACCAGGAACGGAGGTTTTCCGCCCCGAACCCGGCAAGTTCCCGCCTTTGGAAAAAGCACACTCGTATCGCGGTGAGCTCGTCTTCGTCGATCATGCGAATCGGCGTGGCAGCGTTCGCGTGGCGGGATCGGGCATGTTTCGTCGGAATGATCCGCATCCCTTCGCACTGCTGCCGTATGGCATCGTGAATTATCAAGGTGCACCGGCGGACCTGCGGGACATCCCGCTCGGCACGGTGCTGCATGTCCGTGCCTTTTTGCCACCAGATCCGAAGACCTCCGCCGTGCCCGTGCTGCCGGTGAACAACAAGGACAAAGACGCGAATCACAATCGCGGTGCGGGCATTTTCCCCGCAGAGAACCACGTCCTGCTCCTCGAAGACGAACCGAGCCACTGCCTGCGCGAGGGTTTGAGCTGGAAGCTCAAGGAAGTGGAGGTCAAAAACCGCGAGGGCATGCTCACCGCCAACCGTGAAGCCAAGCAAAGCCCCGACAACAAGGCCGAAGACGAGACCTTCACCTTCGATGCGGCCACCCGCGTCTGGCGCGGTCGCGAGTGCCTTCTCGTTCAACACTTGATCGACGACGGAGCGTGGCCTGCGGATGGCAAAAAAGCTCTCGGCGGCCAGTCCGCCATGCTCGGCATCACCTGGAAGCCCACGCTCGGAGGTGTGTTCACCCGTTTTCATGTCTCGGACATCTGGCTGGACGAGGCGGCGGTGCAAAACGCCGCGCTGCGCCAGACGGAAACGCACAAGGCCTTCATGCGCAGCCGCTGGATGCCCGCGTGGGTCGATGCGGTCGAGTATGGCAAGTTTGGTCGCGCCACTGTGACCGCGACGCTCTTTGGCGGCATGGATGCCTCGCTCTACGCCGAGTTTCGCCAAGGCATCCCCGCCCTCATGAACAGCGTCGAAAACACACTGAAGCATATCGAAGGCGGTAGCGCCGGTCCTACGCAGATGGCGGCTCGCGGCACTATCCACGAGGTCATCCGGGCATCCGAAAACGCTCCGTTCGGCAGCAGTGGCATCCAGATTCGTTTCGAGACCGACCTCATCACCGAAGGCATGCGCCCCACGCGCATCGTCCGCGTGCGCCCCGCGAGCTGGCCGGACGTGCACCTGCCACGCGAAGAGTTCATCAACCAGGGCAGCATCGAAGAGCGCTTCCCGACTCCCGACATCTTTCCGAAATACTGACACACTTATGAAGCCGTTCTTTGTTCCTTCAGCATGCCTTGCTCTTGCGTGTTTGTTCGCCATCCAGGTAAACGCCGCCAACGAACAACCAAGCACGAAGAACCAAGAACAAGGAACCGCCCCCTTCCGCCCCGAAGCTGGCAAATTCCCACCTTTGGACAAAGCGCACACCTACCGTGGTGAACTCGTTTTCGTGGATCATGCGAACCGTCGCGGCAGCATCCGCGTGCAGGGATCGGGCATGTTTTTCCGCAATGATCCGCATCCCTTCGCCATGCTGCCGTATGGCATCGTGAGGTATCACGGCGCACCCGCGGACCTTCGTGACATCCCGCTCGGCACCGTGCTGCATGTGCATGCGTTTCTCCCGCCAGACCCAAAGACCTCCGCCGTGCCGGTGCTGGCACTCGACAGCGGCAAAAAAGACGCGAACCACAATCGCGGCGCAGGCATCTTTCCGCCGGAAAACCACGTCCTGCTCCTTGAAGACGAGCTCAGCCACTGCCAGCGCATGGGTTTGACCTGGAAGCTCAAAGAGATCGAGATCAAAGACCACGCAGGCCTCCTCATCGCGACACGCGAACCGAAAAAAGGAGGCGACGGCAAGGCCACCGAGGAAAAGCTGACCTTCGATGCCGCCACCCGCGTGTGGCGTGGCCGCGAAAGCCTCAGCATCGAAGACCTCGTCACCGAAGGCGCTTGGCCCAAAGACGGCAAAAAAGCACTCAGCGGCCAGTCGGTGCTCCTCGGCATCACCTGGAGGCCCACACCGGATGGCATCTTCACCCGCTTCCATGTTTCCGACATCTGGCTCGACGACACCGCCATGCAACGCGCTGCGAAGAATCAAACCGAGACCCACAAAGCCTTCATCCGCAGCCGCTGGATGCCCGCTTGGATCGATGCCGTCGAGTATGGCAAGTTCGGCCGCGCCACTGTGACCGCCACTTTGTTCGGAGGCATGGACCCATCGCTCTACGCCGATTTCACCAAAGGCACCTCCACCATGATGAACGCGGTCGAAAACACCCTGAAGCACACCCACGGCGCCTACGGCCCTGCGCACATGTGTTCCCGCGGCACTCTTCTCGACGTGATCAAGATACCTGGCGAAGCCCCGCTCGGCAGCAGCGGCATTCAGATCCGTTTCGAGACCGATCTCATCATCGAAGGCATCCGCCCCACCCGCGTCGTCCGCATCCGCCCCAGCACCTGGCCACAAGTCCAAGTCCCCCGTGAAGAATACCTCCAAGACGGCGCCAACATGGACGAGCGCTTCCCCACACCCGCCATCTTCCCGAAGTATTGAACCAGCGCGTTCTAAGCTCCAGGTTCTTCGTTACCCGGGAAGAACCAAGAACTAAGAACCAGGAACAAAAACATGAAATTCCCCATCGCCCTCCTCCTCGCTTCGCTCAGCATGTTGCATGCTGCCGCGCCCGATCTTTCCAAGATCACCTCGCGCGCCGATCTCGATGCCGTCATCACGGCCACCAGCGATTCGGCATTGAAGCAAGCACTCAGCGACCATGCCGCCGCCATTGTCACCGCCGCACAGCAGCATCCGCATGTCGTAGCCGTCATCCGCACGATCGAGAGCGCACCGGGCGCCTTCACGAAGGTCAACACCACGCCCGATGCCTTGAAGAAGGCGGCTGGTGGTGACATTGCGATCTTTGACACGCTCACCCAGGTCAGCACCAACATCTTGGGAGGCAAAGCTCACGATCATCGCAAGGAAAACGCCGATCCCTATAACGCCGAGATCATCGAGCACCTCGGGCACATTGCGTCGCTGGAGTCGGTCAAGCTGGAAGCGTCGGGAATCGAGGACGCCTGGGTGGCACCGCTGCTCAAGCTCAAGAAGTTGAAGAGCCTGAGTGTGAGCGGCTTTGGCAGACTGGGTGATGCCAGCCTGGCCCAACTCCAGCAACTCACCGAGTGTCCTGATCTCACCAACCTCGAACTGGCCTATTTTGGCAAAGCCACCGATGCGGGATGGGAAAAGCTGGCGAGCCTGAAGAACCTGGAGTCGTTCACGCCACGAGGCGCGGGGTATCCCGGTCACTTCTTCGCGAAGTTCGATGGCTGGACAAAGCTGAAGCGCATCAACTTCCACAGCAACAGCCTCGATGACGAAGGCCTCGGCTATGTGTGTGAACAGTTCCCCAATCTCGAGTTCATCAAGCTTTGGCACTCGAAGCAGCTCACCGACGCCGGTGCGGAGCACTTCAAGAAGCTCAAGTACCTCACCGGCATCGAGATCAGCTGCGCCAAGGCCACCGCAGGCCTCATGAAGCACCTGCGCGAGCTGCCGATGGAATACGTGGCACTCGAGTATGGCGTGTGCAGTCCGGCCGCAGAAGCCATCGCCACCGTCAAAGCCATTCCCACCCTTCGCAAACTCTCGCTGGATGCCAAAGCCTTCACCGACGCCGATCTCACCGCCGTGGCGAGCGTCACTCAGATCAAGGAACTCTCCCTCTCGAATCTCGAACTGCCCGACACCCGCCTCTCACAGTTCCAAGCCTTCGCCCATCTCAAAACCTTCACGCTCGTCCGCTACGGCAAAGGTTACCCTGATGAAACACAGACCAATTTGAAGGCCCTTCTGCCCAAAGTGGACATGAAGTTTGTGAAGTGAGCCCGCCGTGACGTAGGTATCTTCATCGACTAGCCATGCTCACCCGCCGACAGCTTTTGCAGACCTCCGGACAAGGTTTCGGTGCGCTCGCCTTCGCCTCAATGCAGGCGGCGGAGACATCACATCGCTCGCAGGTTTTCGCGCCGAAGGCCAAACGTGTCGTGCAGCTCTTCATGGGCGGCGCGGCCAGCCATATCGACCTTTTCGACTTCAAACCGGCTCTTGTGAAGCATCACGGTGAGGAGTCGAACTTCGGCGAAGCGGTGGAGGCTTTCCAAAACGGGCTCGGGCCGTGGAAAAAGCCGGTTTGGGACTTCAAACCTTATGGTCAGAGCGGGAAGATGCTCAGCGAGGCCGTGGCGCCACTCGGGGCGTGTGCCGATGACATGGCCTTCGTGCACAATATGGTCGGCAAGACCGGTGTGCATTCGCAGGGCACGCTACTTCAAGCCACGGGGTTCAATCTGCCCGGTTTTCCCGGCATAGGCTGCTGGGTGAGTTATGCGCTGGGCTCGATCAGCGATAACTTGCCGACTTTTGTCGTGCTGCCGGATCATCGTGGCTTTGCCTCAAATGGGCCGAAGAACTGGGATTCGGCCTTTTTGCCCTCGCAGCATGCCGGGACGATCATTTATCCCGGCGCGGAGGTTCCGATCGCGGACCTGTTTCCGCATAAAAACGGCCGCTACATCTCGGCGAGGTCGGATCGCGGTGGTTTTGAGCTTTTGGAGCAGTTGAACCGCAAACACGCCGCGCTGCGTGAGGAGGACTCGCGACTCGAAAGCCGCATCCAGAGCTACGAACTTGCCGCGAAGATGCAGCTCGCCGCGCCTGAGGCGCTCGACATCTCGAAGGAATCCGACGCGATGAAAGCCATGTATGGCATCCAGGAGCATCGCAAAGTGTGGCCCACGGAGATCAATCCCGAGGAGGAAGCCGATTACATGGGGCGCAAATGTCTCGCGGCGCGGCGCTTGCTCGAACGTGGTGTGCGTTTCGTGCAAATCTGGAGCGGCAACGACAACGGCTTCCCGCGCCGCAACTGGGATTCACACGAAGACGTTGAGCGCGATCACGGCCCTCTCGCTTGGGGCATGGCGAAGGCGGTGAGCGCGTTGATCCTCGATCTGAAGCAGCGCGGCTTGC
>CALMTT010000384.1 GCA_937872615.1 uncultured Verrucomicrobiaceae bacterium
GTCGGCCCTGATCGGCGCGTCGCGGCCCGCGCAGCTCGACGAGAACCTCGCCGCGCTGCAGGGGCCCGCCTTCGACACCGAAGAGCTGGAGCAGATCGGGCGCCAGCACGAGCAGGTTCACCACGAAGCTGCAGGCGGCCGCCTGCGCCAGGCAGCGGCGCGCTTCGGGCAAATTCTTTTCCATGATGGCGCAGTGCGCCGCGGTGATCCATCCAAACCTGGTGTCGGTGCGCGAGAGCGTGGTCCTGAATGACAAACTCACGCCGACCGGAGAGCGCAAGCCCTACACGCAGGAGCAACCGGTCTCGCTGAAAGGCCGCCAGTTCGATGACGTCTTCGCCGGTGAGCGATGTTCCGGCGCGGCTCACCACGACGGCATGGACGGCTTCGCCCCAGCGCTCGTCCGGGACGCCGATGACCGCTACCTCCAACACCGCCGGATGCTCGGAGAGCACCGCCTCGATCTCCACCGGATGACAATCCATCCCCGGCGCGAAAAGCTGCTCGGCTGTCAATTTCTCGTAGTTCAGCGATTCGCCCGCCGAGGTCTGTTCGAGGCGGGTCGGCAGGATAACTGGCAAAAACTCGCCCGGTCCGGTGCCGCCTTCGATGCGTAGTTTTTGACCGGCGCTGAAGGGTTTCGCCGGTCTCAAATGCTCCGGCACGCCCACGCAGATGCCATCGCGGCCATCATGCACCAGCAGCACACCCCAGCCGGGATGATAGCAACTGACCACCGCCTCCAGCCGCACCGGCAGGCCCTTCGCCGCCTCCTCCGCCGGGAGCGTTCGCACCGCCCCGACCGACGACAAAGGCTCCGCGGCCAAGGCAGGCAGCGGAAGCATCCCCATCATCGTCAAAAGGCAGGCCCAGAATCGGCTCATGCCCGCCATGATAGCGTGCCAGACGCCTCTGCGAATTGTTCATTTATCTAAGTGACACTGGAGGCCTGAATTTGGTAGAAAGCGCGTGCTGGTTTGCCCCCGAAATGGCCCAAGAAGCTCCTCGTCCCGGGCGGAGTTGCGGGCATGGTCAAATCCGCCCAACCCCCATCTTCTTGTCGTGACCTGTTTCCCCCTTCCAGGACTGCGCCAGGCCTCGCGTGCTTTGCTCGCCTGCTGCCTCACCTTCACGTCGGCCTTCGCCGGGCTGCTTCCGTCGAATCAACCCTACGTGGTGACAAATGGCGTCGTCACCGGCGAGGCGGAGAATTACCATGCCACAGCGGCTGGGACGGCTGGGACGTTCTGGCAGGAAATTCCGACGAATGCGATCGTTCCCGCCGGCGTGACGTTTGAGAATGCGAGCGGCGGTTTGGCCATGCAGGTGCCGAATGTGGTCGGCAGCAGCTCGGTGAGCATCGAGAATGGGCCTTCGATCGATTACTACATCCAGTTCGCGGTGCCGGGCACCTATCGCATCTACCTGCGCTGGGATGGTTACGATGCCTCGTCGGACTCGCTCTATGCCGGCATTTCGACGGACGGGGCCTTCACCAGCATTCTCGACTGGTTTGAAGACTACAATCACACGACCTCGGACTTCGGCCAGCAAGGCTGGGACGGCAGCGGGCAGTCGCAGGTGAATGTGGCGGCCCCGGCGCAGAATGCGATGACGGTCACGATTCCTGCGAGTGGCGTTTACACGCTGCGTGTGGTCGCTCGCGAGGACGGCGTGGCTTTGGATCGTTTTCGCATCCAGCTCGATTCGATGCCTGATCCGAACCCAGTGGCCGCTCTCGGGCAAAATATCCTGATCGGCAGCGATTCGTTCACGTATGCGAATGGCAGCATCGCAGGCCGGAATGGCGGCGTGAACTGGGATTTCGACAATCAGGACGGCGATGGCTTCGTGGGGCTACGTCGCGAGGGCAGCTCGACCTGGGACAATGTCTTTGGCACGGCCACCATCGCCACGAACAGGCTTACGACAATGGATTCGGCCGCGAAACGCGAGTTTGGCTTCCCAAATGAAGGCGATGGCGCGGTGAGCGAGACGGGCGGCATTCGTTACAAGCAGGTTTATTACCGCGTGAAGATGACTCGGGCCGCGGGGGCGACGTGGGGCGGAGTGAGCATGTTTGATTTCAATGAGGAGCGCATCTTCTTCGGCGTGCAGGACGCGGTGAATCCGGGCAGCGGCGTGCGCGAGTTCATCATCGGCCAAAATGGCGTGACCTACTCCGGTGTGCCGACCGTGGACAATGGAACGACGGAGTTCACCATCGTGGCGAAGATCGACTACCAGAACGACAAGCTGAGCCTCTGGGTGAATCCCGACCTTTCGCAGCCCGAAGGCGCACCGAATGCGACGCGGCCTTGGCAGAGTGACAACTGGAACACGGCGCTGCGTCTCGGCAGCGGCGGCAGCGGAGCGACGACTTGGGACGATCTCGCCGTCGGCACGAGCTGGGGAGCGATCCAGGCGGCGTATCCGATCAGCACGCCCGTGAGCGGCGCGGATGTGATCATCGCCCGCGAGGACTTCGATTATGACAATGGCAACGTCGTCGGCCAGAGCAGCGGATTCGGCTGGGACTTCGACAACAACACCACGAACAACGCCTTCATCGGCCGCACGCAGACGCCGAGCAATTGGGACAACGTCGAAGGCTGGCCCTACATCTTCTCGAAACGTCTCACGACCTGGAACAGTAGCGCGAAACGGGAATTCGAGACGCCAGAGGCTGATGGCAGCTTCAGCAATGCCGCCGCTTCAAATTACAAGGTCGTCTATTACCGCTTCGAAATGCAGCGCAGCGCGGACAATGTGTCATGGAGCGGCCTCAGCCTCTACGACGGCAATAACGAGCGTCTCATGTTCGGTGTGCCGTTTGCGCAAAATCCGGCGAACAACCGTCGCGAGCTCGGCATTCACAATCTCGGTGCGAATCAGTGGAACTACACGGGCATCGCTCCGGTGGCGGGCACGAAGTATCAAATCATCGCCAAAGTGGATTACACGACCGGTTTTGCCTCGCTATATGTGAATCCGAGCCTCACGGGCGGTGAACCCGGCTCGCCGAATGCCACCATCGCGTTCACGAATGCTCACAGCGCTCTCCGCTTCGGCTCCGGTGGCGATTCACCGACGTATTGGGACAAATTGATCGTCGGCACGAGCTGGAATGCGGTCGTCACACCGACGTATCCGGCTCCTGCGGCCTTGAGCGGCAGCGACATCGTCATCGGCACCGACACGTTCACTTACAGCGGCGGCCCGGTTGCTTTGCAGCAAGGCGGCATGGGCTGGGATTTCCAAAACACCTTTGGGCCGATCGATTCGAATGAACCCAGTGCTTGGAGTCATGAGTTCAATTCGCCCTACATCATCAACAACACCCTGCGCACCTGGAATGCAGGCGCGATGCGCACTTTCAATGGCGTGGAGGCCGATGGAGCCATCAACGACGCCGATACCTCCGCCGCGAAGGCCGTCTATGTGCGCTACGAGATGCAGCGTGATGCAGGCGTGAGCTGGGGCGGCATGAGCCTCTATGATTTCGGCACGGAGCGCTTCCTCTTTGGCGTGCCCTTTGCCACGAATCCGACCAGCGGCGTGCGGGAGTTCGCGATTCATGATCTTGCGAATGGTCACACCTACTCCGGTATCGTTCCCGTCGCGGGCACGAACTACACCATCGTCGCCAAGCTCGACTTCGTGGCGGACAAAGCCGTGCTTTGGGTGAATCCCGATCTCACGCAGCCGGAAAGCGCCAACACGATCGCCGCGGAGCGCAGCTACACCGGCAACAACTGGATCACCGCCGTTCGCCTCGCCTCCAGCGCCGATGGCGACACGCAGTGGGACAATCTCGCCGTCACCACGAGCTGGCGCTCGCTTCAAAGTGCTCTCGGTGCTCCCACCGCCTTCCCGGATGCCATCACGATGCGCCACACGAAGAAGGCGCTGCTCGATGTGCGCCAAAACGATGCCGGTGTCGGCAGCGTGATCATCGTGACGCCTCCAAGCAGTGGCACTGCGAGCGTTGACAGCAGCGGGCGCATCTTTTACACGCACACCACCGGCACACCGGCGAGCGATTCACTCACTTACAAGCTCGTCGGCATGAATGGTGAGTCTGCGCCCACGACGGTGACTTACACCTTCACCTCGGCGTTGCGCATCGCGAACACGACAAGCACCGTGCCGCTGCTGCCGCCGACAACGGGCCTTGCGGTGGTCGATTCATCTCCAGGCATCAACTTCACCGCGCCGAGCTGCATGACGCATGTGCCCGGCAGCACGAACAAAGTGCTCGTGGGCGAGCGAAACGGCAAGATCTGGCTCATCAACGATATCCACAGCGCCACGCCAGTGAAGACGCTCTTCCTTGATGTGGCTGCCGTGGTGAATCCGCGTCCCACCGAGGACTTCGAAGACGATGGCAACGAACTCGGCCTGAAAGGCTTGGCTCTACATCCGCAGTTCGCCGCGAACCGACAGATCTTCGTCACCTACAACTTCCTCATCAGTGGCGCGAAGTATGCCCGCGTGAGCCGATTCCTCGCCGTGAATGGCAATCTCGATCTCGGCGATACCGCCAGCGAGCAGCCTTTCATCACGCAGGCGAATCCGTCGAGCATCCACAACATCGACAGCATCCGTTTTGGTCCCGAGGGCTATCTCTACTGGTCCGCGGGCGATGCTGGTGGCCTCAATGACGGCAACAGCAATGCCCAGCGCATCGACAAGGACTTCTGGGGCGGCATCTTCCGCATCGATGTGGATCGCCTGCCCGCGAACTTGGAACCGAATGCTCACGCGAGCATCATTCCGAACCCGGCGGACTCGAACAAGGCCTTCTACAAAGTGCCTGCGAACAATCCCTTCGTCGGCGCGACGACCTTCAACGGCCTCGCTTTGACCGGCACGCTGCGCACCGAGATCTATGCCATCGGCATGCGCAACACCTGGCAGTTCAACTGGGACTCGCAAACCGGTGAGATGTGGGCTGGCGAGGTCGGCCTCGATTCTTGGGAAGAGGTGAATGTCATCGTTCCCGGTGGCAACTACGGCTGGAGCTATCTCGAGGCCGCCGCTGCAGGCCCCAAAACGAGCCCGCCACCTGGCTTCACCCCGATCGCACCGTTGTGGAGCTACTTCCACGGCGGCGGTGCACTCGAAGGCCGCAGCGTCACCGGTGGCTTCGTGTATCGCGGCTCCAAATATCCCGCGCTGGCCGGGAAGTACATCTTTGGCGACTTCGTCAGCGGTCACATCTGGTCCTTGCAGCGCAACGGCGCGAATCCGCCCACCGTCGAGCGCATCACGGGCGAAGCGGGCGTCGTGGCCTTCATGCTCGATCCCGATCCCGCGAATGGCGATATTTTGATGCTCGACTACGGCGATGGCAAAATCCGCAGACTCGTCACGCAGACCGTCGATGACACTTTCCCGGCCATGTTGAGCGAAACCGGCCTTTTTGCCGATTTGAGCGATTTGAGCTTCAATCCCGGCATCGAGCGCTACGACATCAATCTGCCGTTTTGGAGCGATTACGCCATCAAGAGCCGCTGGTTCATGCTGCCGAACGGCTCGGACACCTTTGGCTTTGTGCAGGATGGCAACTGGTTGCTGCCGCAGGGCGCGTTGTTCATCAAACATTTCGACTACGAGATGACGCGTGGCAATCCGGCGACGAAAAAGCGCCTCGAAACACGGCTGCTCATGATCAACGCCACCGGCAGCTATGGCGTGAGCTATCGCTGGAATGAAACCGGCACTGAAGCCTTCCTCGTGGCCGATGGTGGCGAGGATTTCGACATGAATGTCGTCATCAACGGCAACAACACCGTGCAGCACTGGCGCATTCCGAGTCGCAGCGAGTGCCTCGCCTGCCACACGCCGCAGGGCGGTCATGGCCTCAGTTTTGAAACGCGACAACTCAACCGCACCGGCATGCTCGGCGGCCAAACTGGCAACTACCTCGAACTCATGGCCAACGCGGGCTACTTCAGCAATGCGCCGACCAGCTTCCACACCCTGCCGAAGTATCACACGCCCACCGACACCAGCGCCACGCTCGAAACACGTGCTCGGAGCTGGCTCGCCGTGAACTGCTCCTATTGTCATCAAGCCGGCGGCACCGGCATCGGCGCCTTCGACATGCGCCCCGAGCTTTCTTTGACGCAAAGCAGCATGATCGACGCCCACGTCGGCAATGTGCAAGCAGGCGACCACAAAGCCCTCGTGCGAGGCTTCAACGACAAATCCGTCATCTGGAACCGCCTCAGCGCCAGCGGCGGCTACACCCGCATGCCCCCGCTCGCCACCGCCGTCATCGATCCCGATGGCACGCAGGTCGTGATGGACTGGATCAACAGCATGGCCGGCCGCCAAACGTATGCTGAATGGCGTCTCGCCCAGTTCGGTAGTTCCACCAGCCCGCAAGGCGACCCAACGAATGACGCCGACGGCGATGGCGTGAGCAATTACAACGAATTTCTCGGCCAGACGCTGCCGCTGAGTGGCAATTCAACGTTGCAGCCGCTCTTCAGCACCGGCAGCACGAACCTCAGCATCCAGTTCCCGAACCTCAACGGTCGCCGCACCTGGGTCGAGACGAGCACCAACCTCATCAACTGGTCCTTGTGGGACATTCCCGGCAACAACGGCACTCCCGCAGCCACCGGCTCCACCCGCACACTCACCGCCCCCATCGACGGCCCGATGCGCTACTTCCGCCTGAAGGTGGAGGAGCAGTAACACGCACCTTCAAAGTCCATGCCTCGCTTCCTTTTCATCTTTCTGATGCTCTTCGCTGTGTCGCTCCGTGCGGAGACGATGCTGCAGTACTTCAATACCTCGTGGGCGGAAATCACAGCGAAGATGCCGGAGCTGGCGGAGGCGGGTTATACCTCGCTTTGGCTGCCGCCGCCGACGAAGGGGTCGGGTGGGCTGTCGGTCGGCTATGATATGTGGGATCCGTTTGATCTGGGGTCGAAGAATCAGCGGAACTCGGTGCGGACGCGGTATGGGACGGAGGCGGAGCTTTTGAGGCTCGTGGAGACGGCGCATCGATTTGGGATTCGGGTGTATTTTGACAACATCATGAATCACCGCGCTTTCGATGTGCCGGGATACAATGAGAACACGCCCATCGACATCTACCCGGGCATGGTGCCGGAGGATTTTCATCTTCGGAAGACTCAGGATGGCTTTTACCGAAAATGGGACAACACACGCTCATGGAGCGATGCGTGGCAGGTGCAGAACCTCGGCCTCGCGGACCTGATCGACATCGCGCAGGAGCCGGGGACGACGAACAACAACTTTGGGCTCACGGAAGGCTCCACGGCTCCGAAAATCAAATTCATCCGCGATCTCACGCGGCCGGAGCAATACTGTTACCTGCCAAACGGGACGTATGTGGGCTTTGGAGCCGGGAATGGCATCACGACGGAGTTTCTCCAGGCGAACTCGGGCTACTACTCGGAGCGTGTGGAGGACTATTTGAATCGCGCGGCACGTTGGTTGATCGATCGCACGAAGGCGGACGGGCTTCGTCTCGATGCGGTGAAGCATGTGCGGGCGGATTTCTACGGCGCGACGTTTGGCGCTGACAAGGACACGAGCGATTACGGCTACACCGGGCAGGTGCAGCGCCAGTTCAACATTTCACGCGGCTTCAGCGATCCGAATCATCGCGACACGGTTTTCAGCACGGACGCGGGTCGCGACGATGCGATGATGTTTGGCGAGCATCTCGGCGAACCGCCCGCTTACGGGCCATACATCGACTCAGGCATGCGTTTGGTCGATAATGACCTGCGCAGCCAGTTGAACAGCCGTTTGGGCAATCCATCGAGCGGGCTGCAAGGCTACGATTGGGCCGGTGTGGGCGGTTTTGCGGCCAACATCGGCGTCACGCACGCGCAGAGCCATGACAACGACTACGCGGCTCGCAAAGAGCTGCAGCACGCTTTTTACTTCCTGCGCGATGGACTCGGCCTGCTCTACACGGATGGCAATTATCAGGCGGAGACGCTCGGAGAGAGCGGCGGCGCGTTTCCGCGTCATGCGAATACCGCGTTCCTCGGCCAGTGGGGCGATGGGAAGGTGCCGAACCTCCTCTACGTGCATGAGCAGTTTGCGCGCGGCTATCAACTCGGGCGTTTCAGTGATGCGGATGTCGTCGTGTGGGAGCGTCTCGATAAGCGCGAGAATCCCGGCATGAGTGATGCGGATGCGGTGACGCTGCTGGTGATGCTGAGCGACAATTACAGCAGCGGGCAGGCGCGGAGCTTCGCGAGCGCTTTCCCGGCTGGAGCCTATCTTTACAACTACTCGTGGTATGGCGGCGGCTTCTACAAATTCAAAGAGGAGCTGTCTTCGACCGTGCTGCCCGCGGGCGGTTACTTCCTCTTCTCGTGGAAGAATCCTGATCCATCGGAGCTGTGGAAAAACATCGGCGGTAGGCCCATCACGATCACGCAAAACGGCGTCGAGGCTGGCACCGTCACCGTGAAGCGCAAAGACGGCCCGAATGGCGACAAGGCCTTCAATGGCAACACGCTGCCCGAAGCCTCGCGGCCTGTTTTGCCTGCGGACACGGTGACGACGGACTACACCTACAGCGCGGTTATTCCACGAGTCACGAGCACCAATGGCGTGCGTTTTGTCGCCCGCACGGATGGCTCCACGGCGAATGCGTGGATCGTGACGGCGGGGGTCAGCGAAGGCGACAGGCTTATCGTGGACGGGCTCTCACACATTTCCGCGGGAGCGGCGGTGAAGCCTGTGGAAGTGAAGATCGATGATGGCGGCGTTGTGCAGCCCGCATCGACTTTGCCGCCGGCAAGCGAAAGCGATGGGGCCGCAGGCCAATGAACGCCGCATTTCGCAAAAACGCGCTGGCGAGCTTCTTCATCGCGCGCCCGGTTTTCGCAATCGTTCTCGCGATTGCGGTGATGCTGGCGGGCGTGATGGGTATCTATCAACTGCCGATTTCGCAATATCCAGAGGTCGCACCCGTAACGGTACGCATTACGGCCAGCTATCCAGGTGCTACGGCGGCTGCGGTCGAAAACTCTGTGACGAAGAAGATCGAGGCCGGAATGACGGGCCTCGACGGCATGATCTACATGGAGTCGACCTCCAATATCGGTTCGGCCTCTATCTCGATAACGTTTTCCAACGGCACGGACGCGGCGCTGGCGATGGAGTTTCTGAGCGGCGAGTCACTGCATCAGCGGCTGGTGCGCGAAAAGAAGCTCAGTGAAGCCGACTGCATCCGGCTCGGCCGGCAGATGGCGACTGCGCTCGCGGCGGCGCACGGCAAGCAGGTGATCCACCGCGACCTGAAGCCCGAGAACATCTTCATCCAGCGGCCCGGCGAGGAGGACCAC
>CALMTT010000385.1 GCA_937872615.1 uncultured Verrucomicrobiaceae bacterium
CAACGACCTCAAGGCCAAGGGCACGAAGTAAATCGGCCGTCATGGAGTGATGGAGATTTGGAGTGCTGCTCCGATCCATCACTCCAGTCTCCATCACTCCATCACAGCGCCTCCGCGATGTTCCCCGATCTCTACGACTACCTCTACCACGACGCTCCCACCGGCGGCATTCCGCTGAAGGGCACCGGCATCGTGCTGGGGATCGCTTTGATCGCCTCTCACGCGTGGGTGCTGATGAATGGCGAGAAGACCAAGGCCTTCCTGAAGACCTTTCCGCGCACCTTCCAATGGGGTGTGATCCTCATGGTCATCTCGCTCGTGTGGGCGTTGTTCCTTTTGGCCAACATGGACATGGGCGAGTTTTACAACATGCGCCGCATCTTCATGCTCGTCGTCGCCGCTGGCGCGGTGGGCATGATCATGTTCGTGCCGGAATTTCTCGCGGTGCGGGCGCTCGGCTGCCTCATGCTGCTGGCGTCCAGCCCCGTGCTCTACGCCGCCTTCATGCAGCCGCAGACCAGCCGCCTGCTGCTGCCGATCCTCGCCTACGCCTGGATCATCGCGGGCATGTACTTCATCGGCATGCCTTACCTGATGCGTGACGGTATCACCTGGCTCACCGCCAAACCCGGCCGCTGGAATGCCGCGGTGTATGGCGGCATCGGCTACGGCGTGCTGCTGCTCGCCACGGCCGTCGTTTCGTATTGATCGGCCATGAAACCGCCACCTCGCGTGCTCGTCATCCGCGGCGGGGCCATCGGGGACTTCATCCTCACGCTTCCCGTCCTGCGCCTGCTACGGGAAATGATCCCAAACTGCCACCTCGAGGTCATTGGCTACCTCAGCATCGCCACGCTCGCGCAATCTGCCGGCCTCGCGAATGACGTGCGCAGCCTCGACCACCGCACGATGGCGGCCCTCTTCGCGAAAAACGCACCCATCGATGAGGCGCTCAGCGAGCATCTGCGCAGCTTCAATCTGGTCGTCAGCTACCTGTTTGATCCCGACGGCCACTTTCGCACCAGCATGGAGCGTGTCGGCGTGAAAACACTCATCGAGTGCTCCCACCGCGTGCAGCCTGATCAAGGTCACGCCTCACGCCAGCTCGCGAAACCGCTCGAAAAGCTCGCCTTCTTCCTGGAGGACTCGCACCTTCAAACAGCGCATTTTGAGCGACGTGAGGTCATTTCGAACCGTCTCGCCATTCACATCGGCAGCGGCTCGGAAAAGAAGAACTGGCCGCTCGAACGCTGGCTGGCTCTCGCGGATCAATTTCCCGACCACGAGGTCATTTTCATCACCGGCGAGGCCGAACAGGAACGCGGCATGCACGTTGGTAATCGCGCCAACTGGCACGCGCTGCCTTTGCCAGAGCTCGCAGCCCGTTTGAGCACCTGCGCCGCCTTTCTCGGGCACGACAGCGGCATCTCACACCTCGCCGCCGCATGCGGCGTGCCCTCGCTGCTGCTGTTTGGCCCCACCGATCCCGCCGTGTGGGCCCCGCCGCAGCCTTGGGTCACCGTTCTGCGCGCTGAAAATGGCGATCTGGCCTCGCTGGATGACCAGCAGGTAAAATGGGCCGCACGGCAAGTTGTGTCGAAAACGTAGCGTGCTAAGCAGCCTCAACTCATGTCCGACATCATCCAGCCCGAACGATTCCGCACCATCCTCATCCTTGGCGCTCCTGGCAGCGGCAAAGGCACGCAGGGGAAGGTGCTCGGCTCCATCCCGCGCTTTCATCATCTCGCCTGCGGCGATGTCTTTCGCTCGCTCGATACCCGCACGCCGCTCGGGCAGAAGTTCGTCGAATACTCCAGCCGTGGCGAGCTCGTGCCGGATGATGTCACTGTGCAGCTCTGGCATGCCAATGTGCGCCAGCGGGTCGATTCACATCAGTTCAAGCCGGAGATTGACTTCCTCGTGCTCGACGGCATCCCGCGGAATGTGGAGCAGGCGAAGCACATGGAGGAGCACATTGAGGTGCTGAAGGTCTTCCACCTCTCCTGCCCGGACCGCACCGAACTCGCCCGCCGCCTGCGCAAACGCGCCCTGAAGGACAACCGCTTCGACGACGCGAACGAAACCGTCATCCAGCAACGCTTTGCCACCTACGAGGCCGAGACCAAGCCCATCCTCGAGTATTACAAAGGCGATCGCGTCGTGCCGATCGATGCCTCGCAAGCTCCCGCGAAGGTCCTTTACGACATCCTCGCCGGCATCATGACCCTCGACGCCTGGAAAGAGCTCGAGAAGATGAAAATCTAAATGCGCGTCCTTTTCATCGGCACCGGAGACATCGGCCTTCCCTCGCTGGAGTGGCTCATCAACACGCCCAAGCACGAGGTCGTCGGTGTCATCACCCAGCCCGACAAACCCGTCGGCCGCAAACAGGTGCTCACACCGCCGCAAACGAAGGTCCGCGCCCTCGCCGCCGGTCTTCCCGTCTTCCAACCGCTCAAGATTCGCCACGCCGTCGAAGAGCTGAAAGCCTTCAACGCCGAAATCGCCGTCGTCGTCGCCTATGGCCAGATCCTTTCCCGTGCCGTGCTCGATGTGCCGCCGCTCGGCTGCCTGAACATCCACGCCTCGCTGCTGCCGCGTCATCGCGGTGCCGCGCCCATCCAGGCCGCCATCCGCGATGGCGACTGCGAAACCGGCATCACCATCATGTTCATGGATGAGGGCCTCGACACCGGCGACATGCTCCTCAAGCGCACGCTGCCCATCGCCGATGACGACACCGGCGGCAGCCTGCACGACAAGCTCGCCCTCCTCGCGCCTTCCGCCCTCGAAGCCGCTCTCGATCTCATCAGCATCGGCAATCCACCACGCGAAAAACAAGACGAGTCGAAGGTCACGCATGTCCGCAAACTCACGCGACAGGACGGCCGCCTCGACTGGACCAAGCCCGCCGCTGAACTCGAACACCTCGTGCGAGCCTTCACACCTTGGCCCGGCACGCACTGCCTGCTTCATGGCAGCCAGTTAAAGGTTCACCGCGCATCCATCGAGCATGCCGAGGTATGCCCCGCACCCGGCACCATCGTCCGTGCCGATGCCAGCGGCATCCTCGTGAGCTGCGGCAGCGGCCTCCTCAATCTCCTCGAAGTCCAAACCGAAGGCGGCAAGCGTCTTCCCGCCGCCGATTTCCTCCGCGGCCATCCGCTTGAGCCCGGCGCGATGCTCGCGTAGCACTGCGCATGCTCCGCGCCATCCAAGAAGCCCGTCCTGAAACGGCCATCGTGCTCGGCTCCGGCCTCGGAGCAGTGGCGGAGGCTTTTGGCATCGAATGCGAGGTGCCTTACGATCAAGTGCCCGGTCTCAGCGCCTCCACCGTTCCAGGTCATGCGGGCCGTTTCGTGCTCGGCAGGCAAAACGGCAGCCCCATCCTGCTCGCGCAAGGTCGCCGTCATCTCTACGAAGGCCTCAGCGCACACGAAGTGACCGCCAGCATCCGCTTCATGCATGAGATCGGTGTGCGGCGTGTCGTGCTCACGAATGCCGCCGGAGCCATTCATGATTCGTTTCAAGTCGGCGGTCTGATGCTCATCACCGATCATCTCAACCTGCAAGGCACCACGCCACTGCTCGGCGGCCCGCACTTTCATGACATGAGCGAGGTGTACTCGCTTACGCTGCGCGAGCGAATGCTCACCGCGGCCCGCGGCCTCTCGCTCACGCTGCATCAGGGCGTGTATGCCGCGCTGCTCGGGCCGCAGTATGAGACGCCCGCGGAGATCCGCATGCTGCGCACGCTCGGCGCCGATGCCGTCGGCATGTCCACCGTGCCGGAAGCCATTCAAGCGCGAGCACTCGGCATGGAGGTGGCAGGCATCTCCATGCTCACAAACTGGGCCGCGGGTCTCAAACCGCAGACGCTGCATCACGCCGAAGTCGTCGAGGTGGGCAAAGCCGCGAGCAGTGATCTCGCCAAGCTCCTGCAAGCCGCGCTTTAACTCACCGCTGATGATCGCCTCCCGAATCGCCGCCGTCTTCCGCGAGAATCGCGTGCCTTGCATCGCGCTGAACCTCATCGTCATCACGCTGGTGGGCAGTTACTATCAGGTGCCGGCCATCGCGGCCATGTGGGAGGCGGTGGGCGAGTTCAAGTTGAGGTGGGCGTATGCCTTTTCGCTCGGCTCCACGATCTTCGCGGCGGCGCTGCTGCCTTCGCTGGTGCAGCTTTTGATGGGAACGCTGCCTGTGGAAGGCCGTTGGAAGCGTGTGGCGCTGCTTTCGCTGTTTTGGGGTTATCGCGGCATGGAAATCGACTTGTTCTATCAGGTGCAGGGATGGCTCTTCGGCACTGGAAATGATACCGCGACACTCATCAAGAAGGTGGCGGTGGACCAGTTTGTGATGAGTCCGCTGTGGTTTGTGCCCACCGTGCTCATCGCCATGCGCTGGGTGGACATGGGCGGCTCATGGGCCCGCACGCGAGCCTCGCTGACTCGCGAATTCTGGACGCGCACCTGCCCCACGGTGATGGTGACGAACTGGCTGGTGTGGATTCCCACGCTCGCACTCGTTTACAGCCTGCCGCCCGCGTTGCAGTTCCCGCTCTTCGCCGTGGTGATGTGCTTCTTCATCCTCATCATCACCCTGCTGGCACGCGGCGATCAGCGCAGCATCAAGTAGTGCCGCGTCTTGCCGTGCTTCTGCTTGTTCGTCAGCGGCGGGAGGTCGAGGTGGAAAAAGTGGCGCAGGGTCTTGGTGTGATGCTTCAAGACGGCCTTCGCGGCTTCCTTGAGCGCCATCCATCGCTTCCACGCATGATCCGGCGCATGCGTGATGTGCCTCAAAAGGCTAAGCCACTCCACGTAAGCGCGTGAGATGTCTCCCTCGGCGATGCCGACCTTCAATTCGGCCGCGCCGGAGCGCTCGGGATGCAGCATGGCATCGAGCAGTTCGGCCGCGCCTTCGCCGTAATCGACCGGCAGGCCGTTTTCGAGGTAACCGTGATGATTGATGAAGCCGTAAGTGCCTCGGCAAACCGCCGCGAGCCTTTCGGAGCCGCAATCTTGTGGAAGATCGAACTTCGAGCCGCTGCGCAGATTGGCCATGTGATGCACGAGTTCGTCCGCGGGATAGCTTTCATCCTCCAAAGCGGCCACGACAGCCAAGCCCTCGCCATGCTGGAAGAAGCTGAAGATCTCGCCGCGCCGTGTCGGCACGCCATCGGCATCAATCAAGCCCAGCGTGCGCCACGCATGAATCGGCGAGCCGGACCGCGGCTCGCGATCGGTGGTCGAGGCCTCGGGCGTGTGAACGCCGGTTTCATTCTTCACCACGATGCTGCGCTCCTGCGGACGGAAGAGCAGCCTTCCATGACTGTCCTCGTAAGCCATCATCTCCACCGGTGCGAGATCGAAGCAGGCAAACACGAGGTTCTCCTTCACCACCGTGCCGATGAATTCCGGCGCGACGTCCTGAATGACCTCCTCGACATTCGCGAGGATGGCCTTCGCCAGCTCACCGGCATGCAACACGGTGATTTCCTCCAGCGGCACCGTCTCGGCCTTTCGTGGTAACTTGAGCAGGCGACGAATGGATTTGGTGGGCTTTAAAAGTGGTCCGCACAGTCCCCTGTGCGGCGATTCGAGCGTCTCCTCGCCTTCCTCGCCCCGCACAGAGGACTGTGCGGACCACTCTGCTGGACTGCCTAGGCTGATCTCGACGCCATAAGTGACTTCCTTCTCGCGGCGGATCTTTCCCACACGGCCGATGCCATGCGCAAACTTCGCGGCGAAGGCCGGAACAACGAGCGTGGCATGCACGCGATGAAGCGGAACGCGTTGGAGAGCATGGTGATGCTTGCGTTCCCATTCGCCGGTGGAGCTCACGATCTGCTTCTCGGTGGCTTCGAGGCCGAAAAGGGCCTTTTCGGCCTCGGGAGGCATGTGGGAGGCATTTTCCTCCAAACCGAGCAGCGGCGGCACTTTGGCGAAAAGACGCTCGGCGAAGTGCTCGGCGGCATCGAAGGGGTTTTCCTGCTTCAGCGCGGCATGCTTCATCACGCGCAAAAAGATCGGCCAGGCCAGCAGGTCGCTGCGATGCAGCCTCGCGGGCCTCGCATCGAAGATGGATGGGCTGTCACGACTCGTGATGACATGGCCTTTGTCATCGAGTCCGCGTCGTCCGGCACGGCCATACATCTGCAAAAGCTCATCTGGCGCGAGTTTGTGCTCGCTGCGACCATCATGGAAGGTCGTCCCGGCGACGTGAACGCTGCGCACGGAGAAATTGATGCCCGCGGCGAGTCCCATCGTCGCCACGATGACACGGAGCTGGCCCGCTTTGGCGAGTGGCTCGATCACACCGGCACGAGCACCATACGAAAGCCCGCTGTGATGGAAGGCGATGCGCCGCTCAATGAGCGTGGCGAGGTCCTTCCCGCACACGGCCCGCTGCTCCGGCGTGAGGTCCAGCGGATCACCCATCGGCAAATCGGCCGCGAGACGTCGTGCGATGGACTCTGCTTCTTTGCGTCGAGGTGCGAAGATGAGCAACGGCGCAAGATCCGCGAGCATCACGGCCGCTGCGAATCGTGGCCAGTAGTTCTCAAACTGCTTCTGGCGTTGTGGCAGCGCCTCGATGGGAGCTTCTTCGAGCGGCACCGGGCGATCCTTCGTCAAAACGACCTCCGCTTTGCGGTTCAACGAACGCATCCACGCCACCACATCCTCGGGATTCGCCACGGAGCCGCTGAGCAGCAGCAAGCGTGTGTTCGCGGGCGCGAGAGCGATGGCGGCCTCGTAGTTCGCTCCGCGAGCGTGATCGGAGATCATTTGGTATTCGTCGATCACGAGCAGCGCCGGGCCTTCACCGCGCACAAGCCGCTCAAGCTGTGTCTCCAGCGTCGCCACCACGACCGGTGCATCCACGTTCTCCGCGATGTCGCCCGTGGCGATGCCGACATTCCACTTCGCATCTTTCCACTCGGCGTATTTGTCATTCGCGAGAGCACGCGTCGGCACAGTGTAGATCGCCTGGCCCTGCAAATGCCTGCCCTGATGCAGCAGCTCAAAAATGTAAGTCTTCCCCGCCCCGGTGGGTGCGCTCACGACGACATCCGTGCCCGCTCGCAACAGATTCACCGCCTGGTGCTGCCAGGGATCGGGAAGTTTGAGGCTGTTGATGTTGCCGAGCATGTTATTCACACCGCTTGCGGTGGTTACGAACAACTTCCGCCTCGCGCAACCAAGGTTTGTGCCACGCCTTGCTTGAATCCACCTCGCGGCGCGGTATCGCAGCAGCATGGATTGCCGCCAGGATGAGATCGTCACCAGCCTCATGACTTCGTATTGCGAGGTCGGGGGGATCAACCATGTCGATTGCGGAAACCTGCCGTCGAAGCGGGCCATCGCGTCGCTGTGCGAGGATTTGCTGCATGTGCTCTTTCCCGGCTTTTTCTCCGAGGAGGCCGTGTCATCGGACGAGCTTCAGCTCATGACGCATGAGCTCGTGGCGGGCATCCGCCAACGGCTGAACATCGAGGTGCGCCGCACGGTGCGTCTGAATGGCGAGACGGCTCCCGCGGAGAGCGAGGGGCTGGTGTGCCGCTTCATGCTGGCGTTGCCGAAGGTGCGTGCGCTGCTGCAAACGGACGTCGAGGCCGCTTTCGAGGGCGATCCGGCCGCGTGCAGCTTTGAGGAGATCATCCTCGCCTATCCGGGCCTGGAAGCGATCGCCATCCAGCGCACGGCGCATGTGCTTTATAAAGAGAACGTGCCTCTCATCCCGCGCATGATGACGGAGTGGGCGCATGGCCGCACGGGCATCGACATCCATCCCGGCGCGGAGATCGGCACGCACTTCTTCATCGACCACGGCACCGGCGTGGTGATCGGCGAGACGGCGACGCTCGGCAACCATGTGAAGCTGTATCAAGGCGTGGGCCTCGTGGCACGCTCGCTGGCCGCCGGGCAGGCGCTGCGTGGCAAAAAGCGCCATCCGACGCTCGAAGACCATGTCACGGTCTATGCGAACGCGACCATCGTGGGCGGTGATACCGTCATCGGTGCCCGCAGCACCATCGGCGCGAATGTTTTCATCCTCGAATCCGTGCCGCCGGACATGCTGTATGCACTCGGCGAGCAGTCCCATCAGGTGAAGGAGAAAAAGAAGAAGTGACATGGCCATGCTGAGTCTCTCGCAGCTCTTCTTTGACTTCACCGGCTCGCCAAAACGGGTCCCGATCCGCTCGCTGCGGGAGTTTGCGCCCGCACCGGAGCCGAAGAAGGCCGAGGTCGAGCAAGTCGGCGTGCGTGATGAAGGGCTCGAATCACAGGCGGGCGAGTGGCTGGAGCAGCTCGGCATGCCGGGTGCGCGGAAGCTGCTGCGGGTGGAATGGAACACGCGGCTGCGCAGCACCGCGGGCTATGCGCACTACCCGCACTGGCGCATCGAGCTGAATCCACGCCTGCGTGATTTCGAAGGCCAGGTGGAGCGCACGTTGAAGGAAAACTTCGGCTTTGAAACCAGACTGCTCAGAAACGCCAACCGCGAAGAGATTCGCCTAGCGCTGAGTGAGTACCGCCGCAAGCTTGATACGAATGCCGACCTGTTGATCTATTTCGCGGGGCATGGCGTTTACGATAAAGATGTGGACAAGGCTTACTGGTTGCCGGTGGACGCTCGTGACGGTGACGACGCCAACTGGATCAGTGCTGACGATGTGACGACAAGCATCAAAGGTATGCTGGCTGCCAAACACGTGCTGGTCATTTCCGACAGTTGTTATTCAGGCACGTTGGTACGCGGCACGAACAACATCAACAAATTGACGACGCCGTTGGAACACGACCAATACCTACGCAAAATGAGCGACGGCATTTCACGCACGTTGATGGCGAGCGGCGGTAATGAACCTGTGGCCGATGGGGGTGGCGGCGGTCATTCGATTTTTGCCAGCGCCTTGTTGCGTGGGCTTGCGCAATTCGACGCGCCGATTTTCAGCGCCGAAGAACTCTTTTTCCAGTTTGTGCGCGAGCCGGTGGCGGGCAAGTCAACACAAACACCGGAATACAATCCGCTGCGTAATTCAGGCCACGAGAGTGGCGATTTTGTCTTTGTCCGCCGCAAGCCGTAACGCCGACTTCCCTTTCTCAAACGCGGTTTCCGCAAACTCTGCCAAACACAGTTACGATTCAAAGCAAGACTCGGCTTGGTCACACCTCGCAGTCGCGGGCTGAACCGCGCACAAATGCCACTTGTAGTCGCACTCGAACTGCAAACTGCATCCCACGCAGGCCACTGTAGAAAAATCCAGCGAGGCCTGCCTCCGCGTACTTTGCTTGCCCTTCTTCGCACTCTTCGATTCATCGTGGTGGAGCAAGAACTTTTGACCCGCTACTCCGCGACCTACTGCTTTCGCGCTTCATTCTCACTTTGCTCAAGCTTGCCCGTGTGTTTGCGCGTCTCGGCATTGAACGGCAGGAAGCGCGGCGACGGATCAGTCGCCGGCACCAGGCGCACTTTCTGTTCCAGTTGAAACACGATGCGCGTGCCGGTGGGCAGGAAGACGTTGCGTTTGGAGAAGAGAAAGCGCACGGCACCCACAACGGCTGCGCTCAGTTCGTAAACGATGCCTGCGGCGCGCAAGTGGTTCGCGGCGGCTTGGAGGCGCTGATCGGCGTTGGTGCTCGTGGGGTCGTAAAACACGTTGGGCGGATGCGAGGCGCGGGTGCCATTAAGGCCTTCGTGATGCGGTTTGCGTTCGAGCACCAGCGGGCGCGCGGTTTCTGGCGTGGCCGCATAATCCAGCACGTGATCGAAGGCTAGCCGCCAGGTTTGCTGACAGAGTTGCGGCAGCAGGCGGCCTTGTGTTGGCCCGGATGAGACTGACCCAGATGAGGCTGGTGATAACGCTGACGGCTCGGATTCACAAGCGAAGCCTTCGACGCCTTTGCCCACCGGGAAGGGGTCGAGCCAGAGCACTGCTTCGCCGGGGTGCGCGAAATAGGTGCCGGGCCGCACGGCGGCTTTCAACCGCAGACGCGTTTGCGCGGGAATGATAATCAGCCCGCTTTCCGTCCGCAGTGGCTCTACGACAGTCGCCGTCAGTTCAAAAGTGCGCGGTTTGTGGACGTCCGAACTGAGGTATTTCGTGAGTTCGAGTTCGAGCAGCGGGGCTTGCGTGAATTCAATCTCCAAGCGTCCGGCGGTCTGTTCGTTGGCGGGCGGGCCGTTGTCGGGAATGGCTTGGGCTTGCGCGGGCCGCGCCAGTGTGCAGATGAACAATAGCGCGGATGCCGCAAATACCGAATGTGAGAGAAAGGTTTTCATTGGGAACTCCGCAAGCGTTGGGCGGTAAAGCAAGTTCGGACTAGGTGTTCAGGCAGAATAACCACGGGGGACACGGGGGACACAGGGATAGGCCAATGTGATGCCGCCCCGTGCTCCCTGTGCTCCCCGTGGTTGATCAAAGTTAAACGAATGGCGGAAGCGAGCGAGTGCGAACACGCTCGCTTCCGTGAGTGGCGCTGAGTTCCAGCTTGGCGGTTACTTGGTGCCAATCGGCAAGCGGCGGCTGGCCAATTGATGACCGGTGGCCACATCCGTCACCGTAAACGTCACGTTGTCGAAGCTGGGATTGGTCGAGACGGTATCCCAGATGCAAATGTAGCCGCTGGCGTTATAGTCGCGGCGATAACCGTTCGCCGCGCGTTGCTGAATGCGCACGGGCGCCGTCGGCCCTTCGACGATCCAGGCGTAGCGTTCGCCGCGCGAGACGCGGTCGAGCGGGAACGGACGGCCTTCGCCGATTTCCTGACCGCGCGAATTTTTGAAGATGATCCGCGCGCTGTTGAACGCCGGGGCGGGAGCCGCTTCCACTGCGGGCGCGAGCCGTGACGCCGTCGCGGAATGAGACGCCGACAACAGACTCAACGCACACGCAAAGGCGACCATCAACGAGCCTGCCAACGCCAATTGCAAAGATTTCCGAATCGCTGTGTTCATTTCAAATTCTCCTGAGTGAATGTTTTTGCGAAGCCGGGGACGCGCCGCCAACACCACGCGCTGTGGCTGCGGAGCCTCGCTTGCCGTCTTCACCCCCAAGAGCGACTTGCCAGGGCTACACCTCGTGCTCATCGAGCAAGACTAATCCCCGGCTACCTCAGGAGCCCGACCGATGGCCCATCCCAAAGCGCAGCGCTGCCCATGCTGCGGCGAGGCGGCGGTGATTCCCTCCGCTCGACTGGGCCGGGTCGTGCGCTACCGAAACGCGGCGCTGACCTTGCCGGCCGATCTGCGCCTGCTGACCAGCACGCAGCTGCTGCGCTTGCTTCCCGGTCAGCTTCCCCTTGATCTCCGCACTGAGCTTGCCGAATCTGCTGCCCACTACATCCAGAAGACCCGACGCATGACCTTTGCCAACAAGAACCTTGCACGCACCCTCGTGGGCTTCCTCGCGGAACGCGTCCGGGAGCGGAAGTTTCCGGACTTCGACCCCGAGGCGGCCTTGGAGGAGTTGGCCCTCAGGGTGGAGAAGCTGAGGGGGGAATTCCTCGACCGGACCAGCCAGAATCCTGAGCGGGAGGCCCTGTTCGCCTACCTGA
>CALMTT010000386.1 GCA_937872615.1 uncultured Verrucomicrobiaceae bacterium
TGGCTGCCAACGGTCGTTTCCCCACCGCTGTCGGCGACTTCAAATATGAAATCACCCATTAGCATACTCCTGCTGTCCGCAACGCTCGCGCTTGCCGAACCGCCCGAAGCCATCCAGCGCATCACGCTCGACGAACGCGTGGTTGTCACCGTGCCGGTCGCCACGAACCGCGTAACCACGATCAGTCTGCCCGGACCGATTTCAGCGATTGATGCGGTGGGCGTGACTGCCGACGGCAAGACGCCAGGGCAATTCCAACTGGCGCACACCAAAGGCTCGTCTTTCCTGTCCGTCCGCGCGCTGGCACGGAAGGCGGCGACGAATCTGAACCTCCGTTGGAACAAGCGCACCTATGTCTTCGAGTTGGTGGAGAGTGATACACCCGTGCTGGCGCTGAACCTCGAAGACCGGGCTGCCACCGCCCAGAATGTCCAACATGCGCCGCTGGTCACCCCGACTCGCCTGCTGGCGTTGCTCGACAAAGCCAAGGCGTTCCCGTTGCTGAAGAAACAGCAACCGGACGCCGTGGCCGGCGCGGAGGCCAGGACTTTTGCCGACAAGCCGCTCGTCACGGATTTCAACGACTACGAGATCCGCATCGAGGAGGTGTTCCGGTTCGACCCGGAGGACACGCTCGTCTTCCATGTCACGCTGCGAAACAAGTCCGATCAGGAGATTCGCTACCTGCCGGAAAGCTTCTGTGTGCGTGCTGGCAGCCGACTCTATTTCCAGTCCATCAGCGATGCGCCCGGAGTGTTGCCTGCATGTGCCGCAAGCACCGTCTATTTCGCCATTAGTGGCACGCCGGACGGCGGGCGGAATGAACTCTCGCTTAAGAACGACTTCACGGTGCTCGCAACGCGCACTTCGCCACTTCCAGCACCGCCGAGGCCATCGGCCGCGATGACCCCGGAGGCGGAAGCCGTTGCACGTGATGCGTTGCATCGCGCCATGAACGATCTGGAGAACGCTGCCGCAGAGTCGAATTCGTCTTCCACCAACCTGCCTGCGAACAACCAAAACCCATCCGCACCATGAAACCGCGCGACTTTCTCAACTTCTTCAAGACCGGCAGCGGCAAGCTGGTTCTGTTCGCGGTGATCTTCGGCGGCGGCCTGCTCGTGTTCAGTGTGCTACGCAGCCGATCAGGCTCTGGCGATGCCGATGTTCGCGTCACGGGACTGACGACGAATGCCACTGACCACCCGCAGGTAGTGCAGACCATTCAGCGACCCATGCAGCCGTTTCATCCGCCAACGCCCAAGCCCGAGCCGCTTCCATTACCTGGCAAGACCAACGGACCGCCCAAGGTGATTGTCGAGAGACCCAAGCCTGAGCCGGCAGCACCGCAGCTCCCGCCGATCAGCCTGTTCGGCGATGCGACCGTCGGTGTTCCTGAACCGAAGGCCCTCGGCGAGATTTACGCGCCCTATGGCCGATTGATTCCATGCGAGACCGTCATCACGGTGGACTCAGCTTCGATCCAGACGCCCATTGTTGGCCTCGTCACCGAGAACATCTACCACGCGGGCAGACTGGTGATTCCCGCGGGCACGGAAGTCCACGGCACGGCGCAAACCGACCGCCACCGTGAGCGCATTGCCAGCGGGAACAGTTGGACGCTGGTCTGGCAGGGGGGAGAGGAACTTCGCCTGAAGGGCGTCGCTCTTGACCGTGAGTTTTCGGGCGACCAGGAAGGCTGGGGCATCACCGACGGCAGCGCGGGTCTGCGCGGGCGTCTCATCAAGTCCGACAACCTGGCGGAGATCAAACTGTTCGCCGCCACGTTCCTTTCCGGCGCGGCGAGCGCATTGACTGAGAAGGAGCAGACGATCTTCGGCTCGGTGGACAGCCGCTCGCTGAACAACGCCCCATTCAAAGGCGCGGAGAAGGTTCTCTCGGTTTACGCGCAACGCATCTACGAAGCGATTCAACGCGACGGCTTCTACGTTCGCGTGGCGAGCGGCAAGCAGTTCTACATCTACGTCGTCCAAACAATTGACCGTAGCGATGCCGTGATTGGCGGCACGTTGAAGCCGTTCGCCGAGGAGGGGAATACCAACGTGCCCGCGCTTCTGTCACCAGCGGCATTTGGTGTAGCAGCCACACCCGGGCCGAACGCAGTTCAACCAAACTCAACCCCATTGTATCAGCCATGAAATACCTCGCCCTGATTCCGCTCGTGCTCGTCGCCTCGTGCGCCTCGCGCCCGAAGGTTGTCCTCCGTCCCACGCCGCCGCCACCGGTCGAGCCGGTCGAGTCGGTTCGCTACGGTGAGGTCGTCCGTGCCTACCACGTTGGCCGCTACGTTGATCCGAATCACCCGGAGACGATGCACGAGCAGCACCCGGTGTATCGCATCGAAGTCTCCGCGCGGTGGAATCTCCACCCCGGGCCGCTCAACACCGCCAACCTGTTGAATCCCCCGCCGGACGCCGCGTTCGCGCCGCCACCCACGAACGATGTCCTGGTCGCCGAGATGAACAGGCAGCGTGAGACGACCGCTCGGGTGATGCTTGAAGCCGCGAAGCTCGCGCAGTCCTACGGCGAATTGCAGATCGTCCTGGGCGAAATGAAGAGCGTCGCCCGGAACAACGCTCTCTTGAGCCTCCGCCTCGCCACAAACGAACAGCGCCTCGTCGAGTTCGACCGCGAACTCCAGAAACTGTCGGTATTGCCGTCGGCGGCGACGAACGAAGTGCCCGCGTTCACACCCGACCTGCCCATGCAGCCCAAGCCTTGAAACCACTTTGCTGGCGTGAGGCGATCCTATCCCCTTTCGCTGGCGAACACGGCAGATGCCGCGCTAACCAACAACAAAACACGAATCGTTATGAGCAAACCGAGACCCTCAGCGCCACCGAGCGCCGGCGGCAATGCCGCCCCGACCGACCAGCCCACTTTCCGGAGCAATCCGGAGGTGGATGCCAAGATTGATGCCTACATCAAAGAGAACCCCAAGTATTGGGCCTACGTCCAAGCGATGCCTCGGGAACGGCTGGAGCGCACCGTCGTCCTCAACGAGGTGCGCGAACTTGACCGCCAGCAGCGCATTCGCGAAGGCGTCCTGAAACAGATCAACCGCAACCCGGAGATGAAGCGCGCCTACGACCTCCTGGTCAAGGACCTGCCCGAGGACCAGAAGGAAAACGTCATCGCGCAAATCGCCCGTCAGGCCCGGAGGGCAGTGGCCCGTTCTCAGGGGCAGCAGGGGCAGCAGAACCGCGGGGAAGCGGTCACGGTCTGACAGACGCCACGCCCCGGCCTAACACTCTGGCGACGGAGTGTTGGTCGGGGCGGAATGAGGACAGATTCTCGTCGTGGACAACGAACACGGCTTGCGGTTTCCGCGTCAAACATGCATGATCGAAGCAGTTGGAAAGCTTGTATGGAACATCCAGTCCTATACCTGGCACGTGTGACGAAGTTTCTCGATGGCATCATTGAGGAGCACGGCCACTACCTGTTCATGGGCTTTGCGTTTTTCTGCTTTGTGCTCCTGGTCTGGATGTTCACCAGACGCCGCACGCGTCCGGTGCATGACATTTCCGTGGTGATTCTACCGCTCGGCCATGCGCCCAGGCGCGAGCCCGAGCCCGAGCCCGTTTTGTTCCGGGAAACCTCCGATTTCTGATGCGGATGGCAGCCGGCTGCGAAGCCTTGCGGAGAGGTCAGACCTTCCCGTTAACCTTGTGCTCCAGAAGGAGTTCCACCTTGATCTTGTCCACAAAGTCCAAGGTGTGTGGGCGGGCGGGCAACCCCTTCATGTCAAACTGCCCGACCACGAACAGCGGTGTGTTAACCCATTCAGCATAGCGAGTTCGGACAATTCGATTCCAAATCAGCGTTTCCCAGCCGCCCATGCCAAAGCAGGCCAGCAAACCGCAGCCATAAACAGGAATCGAGGGGGTTCGGAGGAAGAAACCAATCGCGATCTCGGAATCCTCCGGTGTCCTCTTGTTGCGAAACTCGTCCAGCCGCTTGTAGGACTTCAATCGGGCGCTCTTGTGCTGGTAGAAAGTTAGGTCGGCCTTCTCCACCTTCTCACCAACCGCCTGCGTCAGTTCGACGTGAGAACGCGCGCAGACGGCCAGGTATTTCCGGAACTCAGCGAAGACTTGCTGCTCCAAGTGCGTGTAGCTCTCGTCCATGTGCTTCTTGTCCCCGTGACGCCGGTCGTCAAGCGGCGGTCGGGTGGTCAGGACGAGGAGATCGTCGGACTTGATGAAGCTGAAATGCTCGTGGCCGAGCTTCTTGTCCTTCTTCGGATCGAACGGCGAATTGAAGAGGATGTGCCCATATTCGCAGCCGAGTTTGGCCAGGGGAGCGGTGACCTCGCTGAACGCTGCGCCATCGCGAATCTTCGATGGCTTCGCGACTTCTCCGGCGCGCAGCGGCATCGAATACGCAAAACGATGATACAGGGTCGGCGCTTTCACAAATTTGTTGCCAGAATGTTACGGGAAGCGGCGGAAGAAGGAAAGCGAACGATTTTGCAGAATCGCACGCAAATTCAATTTCGATCCGAAATGCGCTTTCGCGGCATAGCGAGCTTTCTGCGGATAGTGCGATTTCGGTAGAGAGAAAGTTTCGTATCAGTCCGCACCCACGCTCTGTTCGTTTATGCTTCGCGCACAATCCATGAAAATGCCCATCCTCCAGAGCAAGTCTCCGTCACCCCGCCGACCAGGCGGCCATCTTGTTGTGCGATTCGCAGCTTCGTTTCATCGAACTCGCGGCGTTCTTCGCGTCACCACGCAGGTCTCGCAGTCCCTCACGTGGCCTTAGCGCCGCGTATCGTCACCCCGAACACGAAGCACCCACCACGCATTTTGTGTCGGAGCTACACCCGGAAGAAAGTTGAAAAGCCTATGACAAGAGACACTGCGTATGAATCGCGACGCAAATCTTATCGGGCGCAAAGTCGCCAAGCTCCGCTTCCAGCGCGAATGGACTCAGGACACCTTCGTTGCCAGGTTGCAGGTCCGGTTTTCCGATCTGCGAATCACCCGCGACATCCTCGCGAACATCGAGACGAAACGCTGCGTTGCCACCGACAAGCACGTCTATGCCTTTGCTCTGGTCCTCGGAGTCGAAGTCGGCGAACTGTTCCGGCCATGAACCGCCATGCCAGCCCCAACCTGAAAGAACTGCATGGCAATCCGGCGAAATCATGTAGAATCCGACCAGCAGCTTGACCTTTTCAGCACGCCCAGGCCGCCCCGTGAAACCGTTGACTCAATACGGCCGAATGGCCGAGAAGCACTGGCGCGAACACCGTCCGAAGATGGTCCACGAAATGGAGCGGAAAGACATTCTGCATCAATTACTTCTGGAAGCGGAGGACAAGACGAAGGACGAAATGGCCACCCTTCGCATCCAGTTGATGCAGCAGGGGGCAACGGCGCAACAGGCTCAGACTCAAGCGTGGGAGATGGTGCGGGAGAAATACATCCTGCTCCCGCCGGAAGACTGAGCAGACCGATCCGCCGCTCGGCGCCGGAAGTTCGCAACGAGAGCAATTACCGGATTTCTGACTCTGACAGGATCGGGGAAGGGCCGCCCCGGCAGAGATTCCGGCAGAACATCGACGCCATCCAAACTCTACGGAAGGTGGAGGCCGAGGGCCGCCCCGCGACACCCGAGGAGAAGGCAGCGCTCGTGCGTTACGTGGGCTGGGGTGCCATGCCGCAAGTCTTTGACCCGCGCAATTATGAATGGCGGTCGGCGCGCGCCGAGGTGGAACAACTGCTGACCCCGGAAGAACTGGAAGCGGCTCGCGCAAGCACACTCAACGCCCACTACACCTCGCCGACCGTGGTGCGCGCCATGTATCGCGCCCTGGAGCAGTTCGGATTCGAGCGTGGACGAATTCTGGAACCGGCGTGCGGTATCGGTCACTTCATCGGGCTGATGCCGGAGGCGATGCACCGGCATTCGACCATCACTGGCGTCGAAATTGACCCCATCACCGCGCGCATTGCCAAGGCGCTCTACCCGGATGCCGATATTCGCACCCAGGGATTCGAGAATGCCAAACTCGCCGATGGGTTTTTCGACGTGGCGATTTCCAATGTGCCGTTCGGGGATTATCCCGTCCACGATCCGAGCCTGAACGCCTTCCGGTTCCCCATCCACGACTACTTCTTCGCCAAGTCCCTGGAGAAGGTCCGTCCCGGCGGCCTGATCATGTTCATCACTTCCCGCGGAACGATGGACAAGCTCGACTCCACGCTCCGCGAGTATCTGGCCCCGAAGGCGGAGTTGCTTGGTGCCATTCGTTTGCCGAACACAGCCTTCAAACAGAACGCAGGCACTGAGGTGACGACAGACATCGTCATGCTCCGCAAATTGCAGCCCGGCGAGACTCCTCGTGGACCGGCCTGGCGCGCAGTGCAGGACTTCACCAATCACAATTGGGAGAAGATCCCCATCAATGAGTATTTCGTGGAGCGTCCCCATTTGATGCTCGGCCATCTTCAGTTGACCGGCCGAATGTATCGGGACAATGAGCCGACCTTGGAACCTGACGGCAGGGTTCTCGGCGACGCGCTCGGCGCAGCAGTTCCGGAGCTTCCTACTGGCATCTATCGCGCGCAACGGGTCGAGTTGGCGGAATCTGCCCCGGAGCAGACCATTCCCGCACCGGATGTCGTCAAACCCAACGCGTTCTGCATTCACGAGGGGATTGTCTGCATCCGCGAGGAAAACGTCCTGCGTCGGCTGAGTGATTTGCCGTCGGAGACCCGCTCCCGGATTCGCGGCATGATCCAGGTGCGTGACGCCGTGCGCGACTGCCTGCGCGCCCAGGTTGACGGCAGCCCGGAAGAACGCGTCGTCGAAACGCGCCAGCAACTCAACATCGCTTACGACCGGTACGCCGCCCGGTTTGGCCCGCTGAATCTCCGGGCCAACCAGCGCGCGTTCGATGGCGACCCGGATTTGCCGCTGCTGCTTTCGCTGGAGAACTACAACGACGAAACCAAGCGGGCGACCAAGGCAACCATTTTCACCGAGCGGACGATTCACCACCGGCAGCCGGTGGAATCCGTCGGCACGCCCAAGGAGGCGTTGCTCGTGACCTTGAATGAGTGCGGTGGCGTTGACCTCAACCGCATGGCGGGATTGCTAAACAAGCCGGTCGAAGAATTCCTGCCCGACTTAAAGGGGCTCATTTTCCGCAATCCGCAGACGAACGAATGGGAAACCGACGATCAATATCTCTCCGGCAACGTTCGTGAGAAACTGGCGGTCGCGGATGCCGCCGCCCTTACTGATCCGCGCTTTGCCGAGAACGTCGAGGCGTTGAAGTCGGTGCAGCCGGCAGACTTGGCGGCGACCGAAATTGACGTGCGGCTTGGTTCAGCCTGGTTGCCGCCCGAGGACGTGAAGAATTTCACCAACCAGCTCCTGAACATTCCGTCCGGCGTCGAGGTCGGCCACGTTCACGCTCTCGGAACTTGGCACATCAATGCGAATTGGGAAGCCAAGGGCGCGACGGCCAACACGACCGATTGGGGCACGGACCGCTACACAGCGCTCGAACTCATCGAAGACGCACTGAATCTCAAAACGCCCACGGTCTATGACACGGTTGACGACAAACCCGTGGTCAACGCGCAGGCCACGGAGGCTGCACGCGAGAAGCAGGAACGAATCAAAGAGCGGTTCAAGGAGTGGGTGTGGTCGGATGACGCCCGTCGTGAACGGCTCTGCCGCCTTTACAATGACACGTTCAATCATACGCGTGTCCGCACTTTCAATGGCGACCACCTGACATTGCCCGGCGCGAGTGGGGCAATCCAGTTGCACGGACACCAGAAGGCCGGGGTATGGCGCATCCTGCAAACGCCAAACACGCTGCTCGCCCACGTCGTCGGCGCGGGCAAGACGTTCACGATGGTCGCGGCGGCGATGGAATTGAAACGGCTCGGCCTTGCCCGCAAGCCGATGTTCTCCGTTCCGAACCACATGCTCGGCCAGTTTTCGACCGAATTGCTGACGCTGTATCCAGGCGCGAACATCCTGGTCGCAGGCAAAGAGGACTTCGAGTCGCAGAACCGTAAGAAGCTGTTCAGCCGCATTGCTACGGGTAATTGGGATGCCGTCATCGTCACGCACTCAGGTTTCGAGCGCATCCCTCTGGCGCGCGAAACACAGGAACGGTTCTTCGAGGAACAGCTTCACGAGTTGGAGATGATCAAGCGGCAGCACGCGGATTCCTCGAATCGCCGCCTTGTGAAGGAGATCGAGAAGGCCAAGAAGCGGCTCGAAGTCAAACTGCAAGCCCTCGCCGCCGAGCACAAGAAGGACAACACGCTGACCTTCGAGGAACTCGGCGTGGACCGAATCTTCGTGGACGAGGCGCACTATTTCAAAAACCTGTTTTACGTCACTAAGATGACGCGCATCGCAGGTTTGCCGCAGACCGCAAGCGAGCGGGCGTTCGATATGTATCTCAAGGTGCGGCACGTCCAGTCGCTGAATGGCGGAGGCGGTGTGGTATTCGCCACGGGCACACCCATCGCCAACAGCATGGCGGAGATGTTCACCATGCAGCGGTATCTCCAGCCCGAGGCGTTGAAGAAACACAACCTGCATCACTTCGATTCGTGGGCGGCCACGTTCGGCGAACCCGTCACTGCGATGGAGCTATCGCCAGATGGCGCTGGGTATCGGCTGAATACCCGCTTTGCCCGTTTCATCAACGTGCCTGAGCTGATGCAGATGTTCCGTCAATCCGCCGACGTGCAGACCGCCGCGATGCTCAACCTGCCACGTCCGACATTGGAGGGAGAGAAACCTGCCATCCGCAACGCGCCCGCAACGGAGGAATTGAAAGAGTTCGTGCAATCGCTCGCAGCTCGTGCCGAAAAGCTGAAGGGCGGACGGATTGATCCGAGCTTGGACAACATGCTGAAAATCACGTCCGAGGGGCGGAAGGCTGCGTTGGATCTTCGGCTGATGAAACCATCTGCACCGGATGAACCGCAGGGAAAGGTCAATCTGGCCGTCGAAAACATCCACCGTATCTGGCAGGCAACCGCGGCAGAGCGTTCCGCGCAGCTTGTCTTCTGCGATCTCTCAACGCCAAAGGACAAAGGATTTTCCGTGTATCGGGATATGGGGGAGAAGTTGGAACGTATGGGCATTCCATCGCGCGAAATCGCTTTCATCCAGGACTTCGACTCAGACGCCTCGAAATTGTCGCTGTTTCGAGACGTGCGCGCCGGCAAAGTCCGCGTTTTGTTCGGCAGCACGCAGAAAATGGGGTCAGGGACGAATGTGCAGGAGCGATTGATTGCCTTGCATCATCTCGACGCCCCGTGGCGACCGGCAGACGTGGAGCAGCGCGAAGGGCGCATTCTCCGGCAGGGCAACAAGAATTCCACCGTCCAAGTCCTTCGGTACGTCACCGAGGGCAGCTTTGATGCCTACATGTGGCAAACCTTGGAGACCAAAGCCAAATTCATCGCCCAGGTGATGAGCGGCGACATGACGATCCGCCGTCTGGAAGACCTCGACTCCGCAGCGCTGACCTACGCCGAAGTGAAAGCCATCGCCTCCGGCAATCCGCTGGTGATTGAAAAGGCCCAGGTGGACGCCGAATTGATGCGTCTCACGCGCCTGCGTTCCGCCCATGCGGAGGAGCAATACCGTATCCGCTCGAACCTCCGCCGCTCTCACGAAGACGCCGAGGTGTTCAGCGCCCGGTTGACGAACCTCCGGCAGGATATTGCGATACGGCAGGACACCGCAGGGGACAGATTCAGCATCGAACTCGACGGTCAGGAAACGAGTAACCGAGGCATTGCCGGCGAGTTGATCCTCCGCCGGGCCGAAAAGCTGAAGAACCGATTCGGCGATGATGTGCGTATCGGTCGCTTTGCCGGGTTCGATCTGGTTCTCCGCCCCAGCTTTAGCAACACCGTCGAAGTCGTCGTGCGCGGCAAGAACAGCTACGCCGCGCGCGTCACCGACACGGCGTTGGGCACGATTCGGTCGCTGGAAGCCACCGTGCAGGGGTTTGAAGAACGCGCCACCAAGCTGGAGGCCGACATTGCGGATGCTCACAAGCGCGCCAAGGAACTCGAAACCAAAGTTGGCGCGCCGTTCGAGAAGGAAGAGCACTACCAGCACCTGTGCCATCGCCAAAGCGAGATCGAGGAGCAACTTGACCTCACCAAGAACCAAGCCCCCAGCCAGGCGGAGGCCCAGTCGACAGACGAAAACGAGGAAAAGAACTCAAGAACGCACCACAAAACGCGCGCCGTCAGGTCGAAACAGCACGTGAAGGTTGGCGTCTGATCTGCGAAGTGAACACTCCTTGCCTGTGACTGCAATTCTTGCAGCCCGCGCTGCCCGCCAAACGTCGGAGACCTCGGAGATTGATAGTTGATGGTGCTTCTGAAATCATCCCTGCGTGGGCCTGTAGCTCAATCGGTTAGAGCAGAGCACTCATAATCGCTTGGTCGCAGGTTCAAATCCTGCTGGGCCCACCAGCGACAAAACCCCTGCAAATAAAGGAGAATCTGGACTTCTGCGGTTTGAGTGCGCACCCCTCGAAAAACCGTGCTTGGCCAATTCTTGGCCAATTTTGAAGGTGTCTTTTCTGCCGTGCTCATGCGTTGAGATTTTCAACCACTCACCCACGATTGCAATGCGATTTGAACCGGGTGTTTCACGAGAGACGGGCGTGGTTGCCGTTATTCAGATAGCGGTCGAGTTCGGTGCGCGGGATTAAGACGCGGCGCAAGCCCGGCAGCTTGCGCAGCACCTTGCGGCGCACCAAACGACGGACCGTTTCCTCACAGACTCCGAGTTCTGTTGCGCTGCTTTTCACGTCGAGAGTTTGGCATTCGATAGTTGCTGTTGCATTCATACTCGTTCTTTCACGAGGCAACAGACTACGACCTACTGCGATTTCTTGGGTGTAGTGGATACACAAAACGCATCCATCGTTCGCACGTTCAGGCAGAACGAAAAGGCAGGGACACTCCTGAAGCACCCCAAAACCAAGTCGTGCGACCTGATGACGAATTTTGACAGAGCAGTTGCTACAGGCAGCCTGAATCGGGAGTGTTTGACCGCCGGCTGGGAACGTCACCCATGATCAAGCGAGTGCGACCGCCGTCAGCATCAGAAGACATATCTGGCGACGCGAGCATCGTTCCGATAATTGCGCGTGTTTGGGCCGAAGCTGGAATTGGGGGCGGCGACTTGCGCTTGCGGAAGAGAAGCCAAGCAATTGCGATAATGCACATCCATTCGACAATCATGAACAGGTAAATCCCGTTCTCATCTATGAACCGCGAAAGCTCATTCAGCAGTTTTCCGAAATATGGAACCGGGTCTTGCATGTCTTGATGTGTTCGCAATTGCAGTTTCGTGGATGAGGACCGGGGCGTCAAGTTGCCGGCTCGAAATCCCCTTACACAGTCACTCCAGCACCCCGCTTCTTGCGATGGATTTCGGTGACATTTTGCGTTTCGGACTTCCTCAGCGTGTTGTCTTCCGACGACTCCACCTCTACCTGACTCGGCGCTTGGTTCTTGGTCAG
>CALMTT010000387.1 GCA_937872615.1 uncultured Verrucomicrobiaceae bacterium
AGCGCCTCGGGACCGAGCGAGGCGCCGCGCATGCTGGCGCCGATGTCGGTGGGAGCGCCCACCAGGCTCACCGGGCGCTGCACCAGCGGCGTGTGCGGGGACGGCATCGCCAGCTGCGTCGAGGACGGTCAATCCTGCGGCTCCTCCGGGGCCTGCTGCTCTGGCCGCTGCGTGGGCGGCAGCTGTGTGCCCAACCAGGTCAGCTGCGCGAGTGAAGCGCAAGCCTGTGGGCCGAGCGCGGCTTGTTGCTCGGGGCTCAGCTGCGTCCAAGGTCAATGCCAGATCCCCGCCGGTTCCTGTGAGGGCCAGGGCTGCACCAGCGGCTCCTGCTGCGCCGGTGATGACGAATGATAACACGGCCCGTGGCCTTCGTTAGAGCACGGCCATGATCCGAATCGCCCTCTTTCTCTGTCTCGTCACGCTGCTGCACGCGGCTCCGCCGAATGTGGTGGTCCTTCTCGCGGATGACTCGGGCTGGGGAGACTACTCGATCAATGGCAACACCAACCTCCAGACGCCGAACATCGACAAGCTGGCGAAGTCCGGTGCGAGCTTTGACCGCTTTTTCGTGTGTCCGGTGTGTGCGCCGACGCGGGCGGAATTCCTCACCGGCCGCTACCATTCGCGTGGTGGCGTGATCAGCGTGTCCGAGGGCCTCGAACGGCTGAACACGGACGAAAAGACCATCGCGGATAGTTTCAAAGCCGCGGGCTACAAGACCGGTGCCTTCGGGAAATGGCACAACGGCAGCCAGTGGCCCTATCATCCGAATGCTCGCGGCTTCGAGGAGTATGTCGGCTACACGAGCGGGCATTGGGGGGAGTATTTTGACCCGCCGCTCGAGGAAAACGGCAAGATGTTCCGCGCGAAGGGATTCATCGTCGATGTGCTCGTGGGCCGTGCGGTGGACTTCATCGAGAAAAACCGCGAGAAGCCCTTCTTCTGCTACATCCCGCTGACCACACCGCACTCGCCCTTCAGCGTGCCGGACAAGCATTGGAACAAGTTCAAAGACTCGCCGGTGACGATGCGTGGTCACGATGGCGAGAACGAGGACATCAACGTCACCCGCACCGTTTTGGCGATGATGGACAACATCGACGAAAACGTGGGCCGCGTGCTCTCGAAGCTCGATGAGCTCCAACTCGCCGAAAACACCATCGTGGTCTATTTCAGCGACAACGGTCCGAACACGACCCGCTGGAACGGCGGCATGAAGGGCAGGAAAGGCGTTACGGATGAGGGCGGCGTGCGCAGCGTGTGCTACCTGCGCTGGCCGGGGAAGGTGAGGGCTGGTCTGAACGTGCCACACATCAGCGGAGCCATTGATTTGCTACCGACGCTGACCTCGCTGGCAGGCGTGAAGTCGGTGAGCACGAAGCCGCTGGATGGCAAAAGCTTCGATTCCCTGTTACTGGGGGCCAAATGGGAGGCACAGGCTCGTGAACTCATGAATTTCTTCAACGGTCGCCTCAGCGTGCGCAGCCAGCAATACCGTCTCGATGCCGCCGGTGGTCTCTTTGACATGGTGGCTGATCCGAATCAGACGAAGAACATCGCCACGGAGAAACCGGAGGTGGCTGCGAAGCTGGCTGAAGCGGGCTCCAAGTGGCACACGGAGGTTTTTGGCCGACCCTACGCTCCAATAGCTGCCGATGGCAAGAAGAAGGGCAGCAAGGGCAAAGGCGGCGGCGCGGCAAAGCCCGCGGATGATCGGCCATATCCGGTTGGTTATGCGGAATTCCCCATCACCATGCTTCCAGCCCGCGATGGCTTGCCGCATGGCGGCGTGAAGCGCAGCTCGAGTGCGCCGAACTGCTCGTATTTCGTGAACTGGACCTCGAAGGACGATTTCATGACCTGGGACATCGATGTGCATACCGCGGGCGATTACGATGTGACCATCGACTACGTCTGCCCGGAGGCGGATGCGGGCTCGACCATCGAATTGAGCCTCGGCGATTCGAAAACGACCGGCAAAGTGACTCCCGGCTGGTATCCGCGCCTGCTCGATGACCAAGACCGGGCCTCCCGCGGTGGCGAGAGCTACATGCGTGACTTCAAATCGCTGAGTCTCGGCACCATCAAGCTCCCCGCGGGTCGTGGTTTGCTCACCTTGAAGGCTCTCGACATCCCCGCGAAGACCGTGGCGGAGGTGCGTCGCGTGACATTGACGCTGAAGAAGTAGCCCAGCGCCTCCAAGAATATCGGTGCCGACACGTTTCCACCGGCACATGCGCCTGCCACTCCCGCTCATCACTACCACGCTCTGCGTCGTGCTGGGAGCCATCGCTGGAAAATGGAGCCAACCTGCAATCACGGTGGTTGAAAAGCCAAATGAGCCCGCTCATGCCGTGATTCGATCTCAGGCTGCTTCCTTGCGGTCCATGCCACCACCTTTCACCAGTGTCACTGCCTCCGTGGAATGGGTGCGGGCTGAGATGCGAAAGGGCAATCTCAACGCGGTGGAGTTGCTGTTTCGCCATGGTGCTGAACTCACGCCCGAGCAGCGTCTCGCTCTCGCGAAGGAGCTGGTGCGCGATTTTCGTCGCCATGATCCGCGCTCGCTTGGACGCATCGTGCTCGGTTTACCTCCAAGTGAGGAAGCAGACCACCTGCTGTGGAATCTCATCGCCACCTGGAGCGGCGCGGATGCGGAAGGTGTTCTGCATTTCATCGAGGCCCTGCCTGCGGACCGCCTCAACACCGTTGGCGTGCTGCAAAATGCCGCGTGGGGGCTGTGCCGGCTGCCTGCGGACCGGGTGCTGGCTTTCTCGGCGCGATTGGATGAAAAAGGTCGCGCCTACATTGCGGAAGGACTCATTGCCTTCGCCAATCAAGCGGGCTCTTGGCGTAACTCGCAGTCGATTTTGGACGGGTTGAATGTCCGACCTCAGAAAGACACTCTCACCGCCGAGTGGAGGCTTGGGTATCAACTCGCGGAGATCGATCCGCAGGCCATTGAAAGCCGCATCGCGGCTGAAACGGACGCATTCAGTCGGGACGAGCTCATCAATGGCTACG
>CALMTT010000388.1 GCA_937872615.1 uncultured Verrucomicrobiaceae bacterium
TTGAGGCACCTCGAAGAAGCCGAAGACGTTCTCGGTGTAGGTCTCGCCGACCTTCGGCGGCTCGCTGGGCCAGGCGTTGGCCTCTGGCATGCCTTCCTCGGCGAGTTGCACGAGCACGCGGCCTGCGGGCACGTCTTTTTTGGCCACCGGCGGAGGCGGCGGGATGAATTGATACTTTGCCTTCAGCGCCTCGGTGTCGATGGGGCCGCGGTAGATGGCCACGTTGTCGAGCCAGCCTTCAAAAGCATGCGCTGAGGCCATCGTGGAGCCATTGCCAATGACCACCGCATCGCCATCGGTCACCGGCGCACGATCCGTCGCGCCGCCCATGTCCCAGGTGCCATCGGTCTCGCGACCGTCGATGAAGCCCTTGATGCTCTTGGGTTTGCCGTAGGTGTAAGTCACCGCCACATGATGCCAGCCCGCCGTGGGCACGGTGTCCTTCGACCACCAGCGATGCCACTCGCCCTTTTTCCCCGGCACATCAGCGCTGTGGAAGAGAAAACCGATCTGCGAGCCCGCTTTGCCATGCTGGAGGCGGAAGGCGTAGTTTTGGTTGTTCGCGCCGAACTCCTTCGTGCCGAGGCGGCCCTTGCCGATGATGTACGGCGTGCCCGAGGCATCCGCGACCTTCACCCAGGCTTCCAGCGTGATCGTTTCATTTAGGCCAAAACGCAGTTCGGGGCTGTCAGTGACCTTGATGGGTGTTTTCACATCAAAGAGGCGGGCCTTGTTCGTCTCGGAAAAGCCGGGGTAGGTCGGCGCACGTGGTCCTGGCTCTTTGCCATCGTCAAAACGCCACTGCATCACCGGGGCGGAGGCGGGCTTGTCGGAGGCGTCGTTTCCGCCCGCATCGTTTTGGGCGAGGGCGGAAGAGACGCAAAGGACTGAAAGGACGAAAGGGACTTTGAAGGAAGCCATGCCTTATGAACGCGATCTGGAGACCACTTTCAGCATTCCGGGTACCCCACTTTCGTGAGGGGAGTGACGCAGCAGCCTTGACGGTGGCTGTGGCGGCGCAGGGGAGGGCGCGGGGGAGCGCCATGGGACAAGCGCACACGGTGTGTGGCTTGCTGTGGTGGCGCTTGCTTCCTCCTGGGCTGTCTTTTGCCTGCGAGCCAAGGTTTATGGCAGGCTCGGAGCATCATGGCCAAGAAATCTTGCTCCAAGAAAAGCCGGTGCCGCGCACGTTCGTCCTCCACTCATGCCGCTGCGGTGGTGCCGCCTCCGTGTGACCGGGCAGGCAGGTGGATGCTGCTGCTGGTGCCGATGCTGACCCTGCTGCTCTACGGATGGACATTGGATTTCCCGATGACCTTTGACGACTGCGTTTACTTGAAGGACAGCCCGTATTTCCGCCAGTCAGGCGCATTCAGCTACCTGCTGGATTTCAAAGGCTTTGCCCAGGCTCCTTTCAAAGCCGGGCTGGAGGGAGATCTGACGACGAACATGATCCTGCGGCCGGTGGCCTATGCCACGTTCTTTGCCAATCATGCGCTGGATGGCTTTGAGCCGCGGTGGTTCCGCGTGGTGAACATCGTGATGCATCTGGTGAACGGGTGGCTGGTCTTTGTGATCTTGCGGCGGTTGGGCACCGGGATGGCGACGCGGGGATGGATGACGGGCAAATCGGCCGTCTTCATCGCGATGACCACGGCGCTGGTGTTTGTGGTGCATCCGCTGGCGACGGAGTCGGTGACCTACATCGTGCAGAGGTTCACCTCGATGGGCACTTTGCTGCTGCTGCTTTGCGTGGATCTGCACCTGCGGTCGCTGACAGCGGAAGGCCGGCATCGCGGGTGGCTTCGTGGTGGCGCGGTGCTGGCGGCACTGGCGGGAATGCTGACGAAGGAGGATGTGGTCACCGCGCCTGTGCTGGCGGTGATGCTGGACTGGCTGGTGCTTGGCACACGGCTGCGCACGGCGCTTTGGAGGGGACTGCCGCTGCTGCTGTGCCTGCCGCTGGTGCCAGGGATGGTGATGGCGGTGGCATGGGCTCAGAATGATGGGGTGTGGAGTCTGGAGCGTGCCTTTAACCTGGTGAACCTGCGGGACCGCCCGTGGTCGCACTGGCAGTATGTGATCACGGAGTGGACGGTGATGATCGAGTATGTGCGGCTGCTGCTGTGGCCTGCGGGTCAGAACCTGGACCCGGTGTGGCCGTTGTATGACTCCGTCTTTGCTCCACGGGTGCTCGGATCAGCCGCCGTGCTGGTGGCCGTGGTGGCTGGCGCATGGCAGCTGCGGCGGCGGTGGCCCGCGGATGGCCGCTGGAGGCTGGTGGTTGTGTTCGTGCTGTGGTTTTTGGTGACGGTGTTTGTGTCCTCGGGCCTGGTTCCGCTGCCACAGGTGATGGCGGAGCACCGCACCTATCTGCCTTCAATCGGCTTGTTCGCGGTGATGGCATGCCTTCTGGACCGTTTCAGGCAGTCCGCGGGTTCTGGCCCGGCGGGCTTGTTCGTAGGCCTCATCGTGATCACGTTTGGAATCGCGACTTGTGCCCGCAACCGGGTGTGGAGCAACGACATCGGCTTGTGGGCGGACACGGTGTCGAAAAGCCCCGGCCAATATGGTGCCTGGAACAATCTGGGCAGCGCCCTCTATGAAGCGGGGAAGTTTGAGGAGGCGGAGAAAGCCTTCCGGCAGGTGGTGGAGCTGGAGCCTCGGTATTACGGCGGCCACCGGAATCTCTCGATGACGCTTGCCCGTCTAAACCGGTGGAGGGAATGCCATGAGGTGACGATGGATTTGTTCCGCACACACAAGCGGGCCCAAGGTGATCTGGAGATCGTGTGCCAGGCGGGCGTCTCACTGGTGGGCATCGGGCAGGAGGAGCGGGGCTTGCGGGTGATCGAGGAGGTCATCGAGAACAAGCCGGACAGCTTTTATGCGAACAAACTGCTCGGTTTGGTGCATCACCACATGCAGCATCCGCGGCGGGCACTACTCTATTTGTCACGAGCCGATACACTGAGGCCGGGTGACCCGGATGTGTCACGCGTTTTAGCCTCGCTGGGGAGCGAGGGGACCTGAGGAAAGGCCGTGTGGATACGTGGCGGTGGTTGGGGCTTGCCACAAATGTGTGGTAAAAAACGCCACATGTAGCGTCATGTGCATGTTTCGGGGCGGCGTGCTCCAATCTGCCCATTGCCTTTGGTTCTTATGTCCGCCGACGCTCCAGAATTCAGTTTTGTCATCCCCTTGCACAACACGGGGGAACTGCTGCGTCCGCTTTTGGGGGCTTTCCGGGCCGAGGCGATGACGATGCGTGACACGTGGGAACTGGTGCTGGTGGATGATGGGAGCACGGATGGCACCTTTGTGGAGGCGCGGCGGCTGATCGGCGGGCGCGCGCAGCGCAC
>CALMTT010000389.1 GCA_937872615.1 uncultured Verrucomicrobiaceae bacterium
GGCACCGAGGCCGCGGCGCTGGCCAAGGCCATCGGTGCGCGGCTCGTCATTCCATGCCATTACGACATGTTTGAGTTCAACACGGAGACACCGGATGAGTTTGTGACGGCTTGCGAGCGACTCCGGCAGCCGCATCGCGTGATGCGAAGTGGTGAACGGTTCGATGTGAAGGCCGTTTGATGCCGATCAGCCTTCCAGGGTGTGGATGAAGAGGCCGGAACGAAGCTTTGGCTCGAACCAAGTGCTCTTGGGCGGCATGATGGCGTCCACATCGCTGATCGCCATGAGCTGATCGACAGTCGTCGGATACATGGAGAAGGCCACGGTGTGCTCTTTGCCGTTCACCAGCTTCTCGAGCTCCGCGGTGCCGCGGATGCCGCCGATGAAATCGATGCGTTTGCTGGTGCGAGGGTCGTCGATGCCGAGCACCGGTTTGAGCAGGCGGTCCTGCAGGATGCTCACGTCGAGCTGGTCGATGGGGCTGGCGTTCGGCGCGGGCTGCCATTCGAGCATGTACCATTGGTTCTTGATATACATGCAGCACTCACCGGGCTTGGAAGGGGACTTCACCGTGGTCGGCTTGACCGTGAAGATCTCGCCCACCTTCTTGAGGAACTCGTCGTGATCGAGGCAGTTGAGGTCTTTGACGGCGCGGTTGTAGGGCAGGATTTTGAGCTCGTTGCCGGGGAAGAGCACGCTGAGGAACCAGTTGTAGTTCTCCTGTCCGTTGTGGGCCTTGTTGGCCTCGCGGCGCATCTTGCTCACGCGGAAGGCGCTGGCGGCGCGGTGGTGACCATCGGCCACGTAGGCGCAGGGCACCTGGCTTTCAAAGAGGGCGGTCAGAGAGACGCAGGCGCCAACGCCGACACGCCACACCTGATGACGCACGCCATCGGGCGCATTGATGTCGTAGATTGGCTTTTCGTTGTCGAGCACGCCCTGGATGAGCGCGGCGATGGCCGGACGTTGGCGGTAGGTGAGGAAGATGGGGCCGGTGTTCGCATCGAGCGTGTCCACGAGGCGCGTGCGGTCGTCCTCCTTGTCCTGGCGGGTCTTTTCGTGCTTCTTGATGACGTTCTTCTCGTAGTCCTCGGTGTGGCAGACGGTCACCAAACCGGTCTGGCTGTGCCCGGCAATGGTCTGGCGGTAGAGGTACATGCAGGGCTTGGCCTCGCGGACGAGCACGCCAGCGGACTGGAGCTTGAGGAAGTTCTCCTTCGCCTTGGCATAGACCTCGGCGGAGTAGGGATCGATTTCCGGATCGAGGTCGATCTCGGCGCGGTCCACATGCAGGAGGCTGTGGGGCTTGCCTTTGGCTAGGGCGGCGGCTTCTTCGCGATTCACCACGTCGTAGGGGACGGCGGCGACTTCGGCGGCGTGTTTGGGAGCGGGGACGAGACCTTGGAATGTGCGGATGCGCATGACACCGCGGCGATAAAGCAGGCCGGGGCCTTGTCAACCGGGCGGGGTAAATCCATCGAACTCAAGACCGGGGAAGAGGTGCCGGCGGGCGATACATCTGCGGCATGCGAGGCATGGGCCTGACCTTCGGAACGGGAGGCTTGCGCATGTCCACGACGCGTGTGTCGCTCCAGCGGTCATGCCAGCCGCCGCCGTTTCCGAAAAAGGAAAAGGGCTCAAATGGAACAATGCGAGCAAATGACCGGCCGAGGAGGGTTGCCACGCCGGGGCGCTTGCCTTCGAGGTCGATCACCTTGGTCCCGGTGATCAGTTTCCCCAGCGTGCGGCCAAACACGGCCTCGAAAAACGTGTAATAAACCACGGTGCCGATGGCGGTGAGCACCAGGTCCGTGATGCCACTGATCTGATCGGCAAATTCGATCACTCCTGAGACCATGCCCGCATTCTCAAGCAGCCCCCCGATGAAAAACAGGCCAGCAAAGCATCCGACGAGCGCGACACGGTCGATCAGGTAGTTCAAAAAGCGCTTCGTGTTCGACGCGTCCTCGCGCTGAGAGTCGTCTTGAAAGTCCTCCACATGCAGTTCGGCGAGTGGCGCGGCGTAGGGGTTCAGGTCTTCTTCGATCATGGCGTTGGGACTTTGGCATAACAACCGCCTCAGTGCATTCCTTGCGAAGCAGTGCACCGGGATTGGCATCCTGGGGCCGCAGGGCAAAAACGGCCCAGCATGAGCGCGTAGGCGTGTGAACCCATCAAAACCACACCCCGCCACGTCATGAAAATGCATCCTCTTTGCTCCGGTAATCACACGAACCTCTTCGCGACCTCACAGGGCCGCCGTGATTTCCTTCAGGTCGGTGCCATGGCTGGACTCGGCCTCACTTTGCCGGAACTCTTCAAGCTTCAAGCCGGTCACACGGTGGCCGATGTGGCCAATTTCAAGGCGGTGGCTCAGTCGGTGATCCACATCTACCTGCCCGGCGGCATGGCCCAGCATGAATCGTGGGACCCGAAGCCCTTCGCCGCGCCCGAGTATCGCGGTCCCTTCAGCCCGATCAAAGGCGTCACGGGGGAATACGTCGGCGAGAAGTTCGCCAACATCGCCAAGATCCTCGACAAGATGACGCTCATCCGCTCCGTCACCCATGGTGAGGCGGCGCATGAACGCGGCACGCACAACATGTTCACCGGCTACCGCCCGAGCCCGGCGATCAAATTCCCCAGCTTTGGCTCGATCATCTCGCACGAGCAGGGAAGCCGGAACAACCTCCCGCCTTACGTCGCCATTCCGTCCGTGTTCGCGCCGGAGCAGGGCAGTGGCTACATGAGCAGCGCCTACGGCCCCTTCGCCCTCGGCAGCGATCCGGCAGACGCGAATTTCACCGTGCGTGACCTCGCCGTGCCGAAGGACATCGACCCCCGCCGCTTCGAGCGCCGACGCGGACTCCTCGCCGCGGTGGACGAGCACTTCCGCGCTTCCGAGAAATCTGATGCACTCAGTGCCATGGACGATTTCTACAGCGCTGCCTACAAGCTGATCAGCTCCCAACAGGCCCGCGAAGCCTTTAACCTCGCCGCTGAGCCGGCGAAGCTCCGCGATGAATATGGCCGCAATGCCGCCGGTCAGCGTTTCCTGCTTGCCCGGCGCCTCGTCGAAGCCGGCACGCGCATGGTGTCGGTCAACTTCGGCAGTTGGGACCATCACTCGAACATCAAAGGTGCCTTTGAGGGCCAGGCCACACAGTTCGACCAGGCCTTCGCTCGTCTCATCCGCGATCTCGAGGAGCGTGGCATGCTCGACAGCACGCTCGTGCTCGTCAGTTCGGAGTTCGGTCGCACGCCGAAAATCAACAGCACCAACGGCCGAGACCACTATCCCCGCGTCTTCTCGGTCGCCATGGCTGGCGGCGGCGTGAAGAAAGGCTTCATTTACGGCAAGTCTGACGCCCTCGGCGGCGAGCCCGATGAGAATCCGGTGGGCCCCGAAGACCTCGCCAAGACCATGTATCGCCTCCTCGGCATCAACGGTGAAAAGCGTATCGTCGTCGAAAACGTGCGTCCGGTGGACATCGTGAACGGCGGGCGCATCCTCACGGAGGTCATCGCGTAAGGCCTCGCTTGGCAGGATTGTTGAATGCGTGCCATCCGTAGTCTTACTTTGCCAGCCAAGTCATGCGCTAGCATGAGGTGAGCAAGGAGCACATCGCTGTGCTACTCCGTTGCTGAAGGTGCTGGTGCTGAACTTTGTTTGTTCATCATCCCCGTCTGGAAGTCCAAAATCGATCTGCGCAGGAGATACTCGTAGCGGGTGGTGGTCTGGTTGATTTCGGCGGCGGTGAGGGTGAGCTGGGCTTGGCTGAGTTCGACGACGCTGCTGCTGCCGGCCTGGAAGCGGGCTTCGGCTAGGCTGTAGGCTTGCGCGGACTGCTCGCGGAGGCGGTCGGTGATGTTGAGGCGTTCGAGAGCGTTGGTTGCGTTGAGCCAGGCGATCTGCACGTCGCGGGTGATGGCGGCTTCCTGGTCTTTGAGGGTTTGTTCTGCGGCCTGGGCGCGGAGGGCGGCTTCGTTCTGGCGTGCGGTGTTGAGGCCGCCGGTGAAAAGCGGCCAGGTGAGCACGACTCCGGCGGCGGCGTAGTTTTGATCGAGCGAACGATCCCGCCATGGCATGGTGCCAGCGGTGCCTTGCATGGTGAGGCGCGGGCGGCTGAGGGCGTTTTCGGCCAAGGCGAATTTTTTCGCGGCATCGCGTTCGAGGCGGAGCTTGGAGAGCTCAGGGCGCAAGTTGAGGGCCATTTGGATGAGTCCTGCGGCTTTGGAGGGAAGGGGGACGGGTTGCGCGGGCGAGCGGAGACGGTATTCGGTGCCTTCGGGGTCGAGCAGCAGGCGGGCGAGGGTGGCGTGGGCGGATTGGAGGTCGTTTTGGGAGCGGGCGAGCAGCAGTTCAGCGTCTTTGGCGTTCACTTCGGCAAAGCTGACGTCGATGGCGGACTTGAGCTGGTTTTTTTGGAGGGAGACGGTGTTGTCCCGCAGGAGGCGGCGGGTTTTGACGGTTTGCTCGGCGACATCGAGCAGGGCGCGGGCCTGGAGGATGGCGTAGCAGGCGGCGTCGGTTTCGAGGAGGATCTGGGCACGGGTGAACTGGGCGTTCTGCGCCTCGGCCTCGGCACGCAGACGGGAGCTGGCGGTGAGGTTGCTGGTGCGGCCGAAGTCGGTGATGAGCTGGGTGACGCTGAGCGCTGCGGAGGCTCGATCATACACGCCGGCGAGCTGGAGGGCATCGGTGGAGGCTTTGACACCGCCAGTGGCATCGCTGGTGATGACGCCGGCGGCGATGCCCTGCACCTGCGGCAGGTAGGCGGCGCGGTTTTGCTTCACGATCTCCTCGGTGGCGCGGACGGTGAGATCGGCGGCGTTGATGCGCGGATGCCGTTTCAGGACGAGGGTGCGGGCCTCGCCAAAGGTGAGTGTGCGCGGTGGGTCGCCTGCATGAGCGGCGAGGGCCGCGAGGAGGAAGGTGAGGGCGAGACGTTTCATGAGGGGACGGCGGCGGGTTCGCGACGGCGGTGGGCGATGAGGTAGGCGGCGGGCACGACGAACATGGTGAGCACGACGGAGACGCCGAGACCGCCGATGATGGCACGGGCGAGCGGGGCGTAGGCCTCGCTGCCGGCACCGAGGGCCAGCGCCATGGGCGCGAGGCCGATGAGCGTGGCGAGCGATGTCATGAGGATGGGGCGCAGGCGCACGCGGCGGGCAGTGATGAGGGCCTCCCGCAGGGGCGTGCCGTCCTGGCGGAGGTGGCGGGTGAATTCGACGATGAGGATGCTGTTGGAGACGACGATGCCCATCATCATGACCACGCCCATGAGCGACATGACGTTCAGTGTGGTGCCGGTGGTCCAAAGCATGAGCGCCACGCCGATGAGGCCGGTGGGGATGGCGAGCAGGATGAGGAAGGGATCGAGGAAGCTCTGAAACTGGGCGACGAGGATGAGATACACGAGCACGACGGCGAGGATGAGGCCGAGGCCGAAGGTTTTGAAGGAGGCGTTCATGTTTCCGACGCTGCCGCGGAGGTCGATCTTGGCTCCTTCGGGCACCTTGGTCTCGGCGAGGATTCTTTCGATGCCTTTCATGGCGAGGCCGACGTCCTCGGTCTCAGGCGCGACGAAGAGATTGATGATGCGGCGGATTTGATAGTGCGTGATCTCAGTGGGGCCGAGCATGGGCTCCAAAGTCGCCACGGCATCGAGGCGCACGGATTTCTCCATGCCGGGGCCACGAATCGGGATGGCGCGGAGCATTTCAAAGTCCTTCACATGATGATCGGGATACTGGACGGTGAGGTAGTAGTCGTTTCCGCTCTTCGGATCGGCCCAAAATGTCGGCGCGATGAGGCCGTTCGACATGAGCGCGGTGATGATGTTGTGCGTTACCTCCTTGGGCGTGAGGCCGAGCTCGGCGATGCGCTTGCGGTCCAGGTCGAGACGGATGGCGGGGTAGTCCATGTCCTGCGGCACGAGCACATCGCTCACGCCGGGGAGCTGGCGGATGCGGGCGGCGAGCTCGGACGCGGTCTTGTGCGTGGCCTTGATGTCGCTGCCGCTGATCTGAATGTCGATGGGTGTTGGCTGGCCGAGGTTCAGCACGGAATCGACGAGTCCGCCGGACTGGAAGAAGGCGCTGACGTGCGGCATGTCGGCACGCAGACGCTCGCGGACACGCTGCATGTAGTCGTAGCTTCCGACGCGGTGGTGCTCCTTCAGGCTGACGAGGAGCGTGGCGGTGTGCTGGGCGGAGTTGGGATTGAAAATGGCGGAGAAGTCGGCGGTGATGCCGATGTTTGACACGACGATGTCGAAGTCGTCCTTCTCGATGACCTCACGGCAGATGGCCTCGACCTGTTCGACGAGTTTTTCAGTGACTTCGAGCCGCGTGCCGCTGGGTGCTTTCAGGCTGATGGTGAACTGCCCGGCGTCCGTGCGTGGGAAATACGCCACGCCGATGCCCGGCACGAGCAGGCCGCAGGCGGCGATCGCGGCGATGAGGACGATGAGCGTGAGCCTGTCGCGCCGTCGCATCAACGGCGAGTCTAGCAAGCCCCGCCACGCGACCTTGCGACGCCCTCCCCGCAACCTACCTCTCGCGCGGTCGCGTCCCGTTGCCGAGCGCGACCTGCTTGTGCATGATGCGACCCGCTTTTCTGGAAAGGGGTTTCCCAATGAAGGCCACCGATCGGGTGAAGCAGATCCTCTCCCACTACGCCTCCGACAACCCGGGCGTGCAGACGAACCTCGCGCGCATGCTCATGCACGGCACGCTGGGCGGCACCGGCAAGATGGTCATCCTGCCCGTCGACCAGGGCTTCGAGCACGGGCCCGCCCGCTCGTTCGCGCCGAACCCGGCGGGCTACGATCCCGACTACCACTTCCAGCTCGCCATCGACGCCGGCTGCAACGCCTACGCGGCCCCGCTCGGCTTCCTCGAGGCGGGCGCGCCGAAGTTCGCCGGCCAGGTGCCGCTCATCCTCAAGCTCAACAACTCCGACACGCTCGCGAAGCTGGAGCCGTGCTCGGCGGTGACCGGCTCCGTCGCGGATGCGCTCCGCCTCGGCTGCTCCGCCATCGGCTTCACGATCTACCCCGGCTCGTCGGCGCGCAACACGATGTACGAGCAGATCCGCGCGCTGATCCTGGAGGCCAAGGCCGTGGGCCTGCCGACGGTGATCTGGGCCTATCCCCGCGGCGCCGGCCTGCCCAAGGAGGCGGAGCAGGCGATCGACGTGACGGCCTACGCGGCGCAGATCGCCTGCCAGCTCGGCGCGCACATCGTGAAGGTGAAGCCGCCGAAGGAGAACGTGTTCCAGCCCGAGGCCGCGAAGATCTACGAGAAGCACAAGATCCCGATCGGCACCCTCGCCGAGCGCGTGCGCCACGTCGTGCAGAGCTCCTTCGCGGGCAAGCGGATCGTCATCTTCTCCGGCGGCGAGGCGAAGGACACGCCGAGCGTGCTGGCCGAGGTGAAGGAGATCGCCGCGGGTGGCGCCTTCGGCTCGATCATGGGCCGCAACGCCTTCCAGCGTCCCCGCGACGAGGCGATCCAGCTCCTCCAAGACGTGATGGCGATCTTCCAGAACGCCTAGCTCCCCCTCCTCCCGACGGTCCGCGTCGTACTCCGGCACCCCGCGCAGGCGGTGCGTCCGGGGTGCGTCGTCGCGTCAAGGTGTTATGTTCGACGTGTGAACAGGCACCCCCTCGTCACGGATCACCACCACGATCACCACCACCGGGCGCGCAGCCTGCGCAGCCGACGCGGGCCGCACCTGGTCCGCGAGGAGGTGTTCGTGCCGGGGCTCGATCCGTCGCACGACGGCCTGCGGATCGCGCAGCTCTCCGATCTGCACGTGGGCCTGATGACGTCGACGGCGAAGATCCGCCGCGCCGTGCACCGCGCCAACGCCGAGAAGCCCGACCTCACCGTGCTGACCGGCGACTACATGTGTTACAGCCCGAAGTTCCTCGGCCTGCTGCACGAGCTGGTGCGCGAGCTCGAAGGCCCCGCCGTCGCCGTGCTCGGCAACCACGACTACTGGACCGACGGCGAGGGCGTGCGCCGGGTGTTCGAGAAGTGCGGCATCCACGTGCTGCGCAACCAGCACACCGAGATGCAGTTCCGCCACGCGCCCCTCGACATCGTCGGCATCGATGACGCCGTCACCGCCCACGCCGATCCGATGCGCGCCTTCCGCGGCGTCCCGCACGACCGCAGCCGCATCGTCCTCACGCACGTCCCCAGCCTCGCCGACATCACCGCCACCTATGGCCCGTCGCTGATCCTCGCCGGCCACACCCACGGCGGCCACGTGAACATCCCCAAGATCACCGCCGGCATCGCCGCCCGCCTCGGCAACCGCTACCTCGCCGGCTTCTACGAGGTGAAGGGCTCGCTGCTCTACGTGAACAAGGGCATCGGCTCGGCCGCCGTGCCGATCCGCGCCGGCGCCCCGTCGGAGGTGACGCTGCTCACCCTGCGCTCCGACGGCCGCGACCAATCGATCTGATTGGGCTGATCAGGCGAGACTTCCGCCCCCCTGCTCCTTCGCGAACGCCACCAGCCCCGCCGCGGCCTGCGCGAACATCCGGCGCAGGATCCACCGTGACATCGGTCCGCCGACGCGGAGCAGGGCGCCGGGGTCGATCGCCACCGTGTACGTGAAGCGCGCGCGATCGGGGCCGAGCTGCTCGACGAGGTAGTCCTCGGCGAGGGCGCGGAACAGCGGCACGCTATGCGCCTTGATGTAGAACGAGAAGCGGCGGCCGGGCTCCCAGCGGAAGAAGTGCTCGTCGAGCGCGCCCATGTCGAAGCGGACGATACGGGTGGTGCCGGCGCCGAAGGGACGGGGCGAGGTCCACGTCACCTCGCGCATGCCGCGCCACCAGCGCGGCCAGGCGGCCTCGTCCTCGAAGAGGGCGAAGATCGCGGCGGCGGGCATCCCGACCTCCACCGTGTTCACGAAGCGAAGGGGCGCGCCGTCGAGGAAGGTCTCGTCGACGGGGCGGCAGGCGTAGCGCATGTCAGTGCCTCTTTCGGATGGTGTCGAAGGTGCGGGGGCCGGTGCGACGCGGCGCGCGCGCGCGGTCGATCGCGCGCTCCACGTTGCGCGAGACGAGGCGCCCGTAATCGGTCTCGCGATCGGGGCGGAGCAGCTCGTAGCCGTGCTGCCAGATCGGTTCGAGCTTCGTCAGGAAGACGTCGAACGGGATCTGCCGCGCGTCGTCGTCCCCGGCGACGCCGACGGCGCGCAGCGAGGCGTCCACGTCCTCCGCGGGCAGCCCCCATTCGGCGAGGAGCTGCGCCAGCTCGCCCGCGTCGATCGCGCCGTTCCCGTCGAGGTCGATGTGCGTGAAGACGACGCGCGCCCGCTCGCGATCCGTGCGGGCCGGCACGATGGTCGGCTTCGTCGTCCGCGGCAGGAGCGAGTCCATCTCCAGCTCGCGGATCATCGCGCGATATTCATCGGCGCCGGGGCGGAAGATCCCTCGATAGAGGAGGATGTAGGCGAGGATGAACCCGAACCCCACGAGCGGCCCCGTCGGCCCGAGGATGGCGGGGATGATCACCATGCCGGCGGTGATGATCGCCGAGGTGTAGCGGGCGCCCTGGAACAGGTCGAGCACCCGGAACGCGACGTAGAAGAACCGCACCCAGACGTAGATGTGGAGGGCCAGGAACGTCTGCACGACGTTGAAGAGCGTCGGCTCGACGAGGAGCCGGGCGGCGCAGAAGGCGTGCAGGACGATCGCGAAGAGGTACGCGGGCCACATCACGATCTGGGCGCCGAACACGATCGGCGTCTGGTAGAGGGACGAGGGGACGTGGGCGAGCAGGGCGACGAGGACCATCAGGCGCACCGGGAGCGGCGCCGCGTGGCTCGCCATCGCCCAGAGCCCGAGCCCGATCTCCAGCACGCCGGCGACGATGTGGATCCGGAGCGCGCGCCGGCGCCGGGCGAGGATGTGGTACTTCGGATGGGTTGAGACGGTGACGTGGTAGAGGAACGGGAGCGCGTTCGTGAGCCCCGAGAGGACCACGAGCACCCAGATCGCCGTGGGGACCGGGGCGCGGCCCGCGTCGAGCTGCGTCGCCAGGATCGGCGCGAGGAGCGAGCCGAGCAGGAGGAGCAGGAGCGCGTGCTTGAGGGTGCGCAAGAGGAGACCTCGGGAGGGTTGCTCCTCGGGACGCGACGTCCGCGCGGAGAGTCCGCAGTGAAAAGAGCGTGGAGAGAGCCTCCCCTGCCGCGCGTCGCGCGCGGGTCTTGTCAGGCGAGGCTGGAGAGCGTCGCGGCGAGGCGCGCGACCCCGGCCTCGATGTTCTTCATCGACGTGGCGTAGGACAGGCGCACGAAGCCCGGCGCGAGGAAGCCGGAGCCGGGCACGAGCGCGACGCCGCCTTCGAGGATGCGCTCGGCGAGCTGCACGTCGTCGACGATGCCGTCCCGGCCGAGGAAGGCGGTCACGTCGGGGAAGGCGTAGAAGGCGCCGTCCGGCTCGTTGACCTTGAGGCCGGGGATGCGGCGCAGCCCCTCGATCATCACCTGGCGGCGGCGATCGAACTCGCGGCGCATGTGCTCGACGGTCTCCTGCGGCCCCGTGAGCCCGGCGAGCGCGGCCCACTGCGCGATCGTGGCCGCGTTCGTCGTCGACTGGCCCTGCAGCGTGATCATCGCGTCGATGAGAACCTTGGGCGCGGCGCAGTACCCGATGCGCCAGCCCGTCATCGCGTACGCCTTGGACACGCCGTCGATGAAGATCATCCGGCTGCGCAGCTCGGGGGCCACGTGCTCCAGCGAGAGCCACTTGCCGCGGTACACGAGGCGGCGATAGATGTCGTCGGTGATGACGAAGAGGTCGGGGTTGCCGCGCTCGTGGATGACTCGCGCCACGGCCGTGAGCGAGCGCTCGTCGTAGAGCGCGCCGGTGGGGTTCGAGGGGGAGCAGAGCACGATCGCGCGCGTGCGGTTCGACATGCGGGCGGCGAGCGCGTGCTCGTCGATCTGGAAGCCCTCGTCGGCGTGCGTCTCCAGGATGACCGCGCGGCCGCCCGACATCTGCACCAGCTCGGGGTAGCTCACCCAGCAGGGCGAGGGGATGATCACCTCGTCGTCCTCGTCGAGGATCGAGAGGAAGAGGTTGAAGAGGGCGTGCTTGGCGCCGCAGGAGACGATGGTCTCCTCGGGCTTGATGTCCGCGTCGTGCGCGCGGTTGATCTCGTCGGCCACGGCGCGGCGCAACTCGATCAGGCCCGGCACGGCGGTGTACTTGCCGGCCGTGCCGCGGGCCATCGCGTCGGCGGCCGCCTGCTTGATGTGATCGGGCGTGTCGAAGTCGGGCTCGCCCGCGCCGAAGCCGATGATGTCGTGGCCGGCCGCCCGGAGCTGCGCCGCCCGCTGCGTGACGGCCAGCGTCAGCGACGGAGCGATGCGCCGCACGCGTTCCGAGATCCGCATCCTGGATGTCCCTTTCGCCTCTCTCTCGCAGCTCAGCGAAGGCCGCCGAAACGGGTCCGCAGCGCGCTGTTCACGCACGCCGGCACCATCGCGGAGACATCGCCGCCGAAGCTGGCCACTTCCTTCACCAGCGACGATGACACGAAGAAATCGTGCTCGCCCGTCATCATGAACAGGGTCTCGACGGAGGGAGCGAGCCGGCGGTTCATGTGGGCGAGCTGGAACTCGTACTCGAAGTCGGCGAGCGCGCGCAGCCCGCGGACGATGACGTTGGCCTTGCGCCGCACAGCGTACTCGACGAGCAGGCCCTCGAAGGTGTCGATCTCGAGCCGCGGGTCGGTGAGGGTGGCGCGCAGGTGCGCGATGCGCTCGTCGACGGTGAAGAGGGGAGATTTGCGCACGTTGTTGGCCACCGCCACCACCACCCGGACCAAAGACCGCAGCGATGGAGGGGCGTACTTTCTCGATAGCAGCAATGCGCCGGGATTCTGCGGCTCTGACATCACTCGGCGTGTCCTGCGCCGTCAGACTCGTCAGTAATGAGAGAAACACGAGTGAGAGGAAAACTGATGCTTTCATACCTCTCCCTTACTTGATGAGACGAGCATCCGCGAAATTGATGTGATCGCCCAGGTCGAGATCCTCGCGCGCGCGGTCGATCTCGTGGTCGGCGGTGATGACCGCC
>CALMTT010000390.1 GCA_937872615.1 uncultured Verrucomicrobiaceae bacterium
AAAGGGCAGCCGCACGACCGTGTAACCCGCAAACTGTGCACCAGCAGCCGTCGCGGCCTCGATGATCTTCGGGATCTCGCTGTCGTTGAGGCCGGGAATGATCGGAGCGGTGCTCACGCCCACCGGCACACCCGCGGCATGCAGCGTGCGAATGGCCTCCAGCCGCATCGCCGGGCTGGAGGCACGCGGTTCAAGCTTCCGCGCCAGCTCGGGATCGAGCGTGGTGATCGAAATGTAGGCCGCGGTGGCATGGTGACGCGCCAACTCGGCCAGCAGATCCACATCGCGCGTGATGAGATGGTTCTTCGTGATGAGCACGACGGGATGCCGCGCCTCCGCCAGCACCTCGAGACAGCCACGCGTGATGCGCAGCCGCTTCTCCGCAGGCTGATAAGGGTCCGTCACACCGCTGAGGGAGAGCGTCACCGGCTTGTAGCCCGGCTTCACCAGCTCCGCACGCAGCAGCGCCGCGGCATCGTCCTTCACCATGATGCGGCTCTCGAAATCGATGCCGGAGGAAAAGCCCAGATACTCATGCGTGGGCCGCGCGTAGCAGTAGGCGCAGCCATGCTCGCAGCCGCGATAGGGATTCAAGCTGGCCTCAAACGGCAGGTCGGGGCTGCTGTGGCGCGAGATGATCGTGCTGGAATGATCTCGATAAAACTTCGTCGGCACACGCTCCGGCGCCTCGCCCGGATCATAGTCCACATGAAGCTGCGCAAAGCGCTGCTCCGGGTTCACAGCAGCGCCGCGACCTCGTGGAGCAGTGGGCGTGGCATCGGCCATGGCACCGATCAGGCGGCGAGCCAGCTCCGCAGCGTGGCAATGTCACGCGCATGGGCCTCGCGGAAGGTCTTCAGCACCGCCGGGTCCTTGGCGTTGCCTTCGAGATACTCGACATGAAGGGAGATGGGGGCGCTGTAGCCAGTCTTCATCAGCATCTTCGCATACTCGGGATCGACCTGGCCTTCGCCGAGCGGGCAGGTGACCATCTTGCGGCCTTCCCACTTGTAGTCTTTGAAGTAAGCCGCGCCGAGATGATCGCGCACGAGATTGAATTCCAGCGGCCATGACTTCCCGCCCTCGCAGGTGGCGTGCAAGATGTCGAAGCAGAAGCTGAAATCCGCCGCCGGATACTCGCGCATGATCGAGTAGATGTCCCACACCGGAGCGCCGAAGTAATCCTTGCCGCTGTGGTTCTGGAACAGCGGCTGGATGCCGATCTCTTTGCACAGCGCCACGAGGTCCTTGATCTTCGGACGCACGGCCTGGAGCTGGTCCCAAATCGGCTGCTTCAGGTCGTATTTGAAGTAGTTCATGCGGAAGCGCTTCACGCCCAGCTTGGCCGCCGTGCGCAGCACCTCCTCCGTGCGCTGCTCCGCGCTCACCTCGTTGATGCCGGAGGTCATTATCGTCATCTCGAGGCCCTGCTTCTTCAGCGCCTCGATGAACTTCGGCAGCTCATCGACCACCTTTTCGGGCTCGACGTGGCCTTTCGGACGGATCGGCGCCTCGATGCCATCCACGCCCATCTCGGCGCTCACGCTGGCGATCTCGTCAAAGCTCAGCCCTTGAAGATGCTTCGTGAAGTAGCAGATCGTGTTCTTGCCCTTCTTCGGTGTTTCCGCCAACAACGGAGCGGTAAAAGCCAAAGCGGAGAGGTTGCGGACGAAGGCGCGGCGGGTGTTCATGAGAGTTCGATGAACGTTCCTTATTCGACATTCTTCATTCGTCATCCGACATTCCGCCCATGAATTCTCTCCAAGGCCAAAACATCGTCATCATGGGCGGCACCACCGGCCTCGGCCTCTCCGCGGCGAAAAAAATCATCGCCGCCGGGGCGAACGTGGTCGTCACCAGCCGCACGCAGGCGAATGTCGAGGCCGCTTTGGCGGAACTCGGCCCGCAGGCCCGTGGTTTCGCCGCGGATGCCTCGACAGCCACAGCGGGTGAAAAGGCCGTCGAGCTCGCTGTGCGGGAGTTTGGGGCCTTGCATGCTCTTTACCACGTCGCAGGCGGCAGCGGCCGCTCCAAGGGCGATGGACTGCTCCACGAGCTGACCGATGAAGGCCTCGACTATACGCTCGACCTCAATTTGAAATCCGTCGTGCTCTCGAACCGCGCCGCGGTGCGCCAGTTCCTCAAACAGGGCAGGGGAGGCGTCATCCTGAACATGGCCAGCGTGCTCGGCTGGTCGCCCTCGCCGCAGTATTTTGGCTCGCATGCGTATGCGGCGGCCAAGGCGGGCATCATCGGCTTTAGCAAGTCCATCGCCGCCTGCTATGCGCCGCAGAACATCCGCGTGAACGTCATCGCGCCCGCCCTCGTCGAGACACCGATGTCCAAACGAGCCGCCGGAAACGACGCCATCATGACCTTCATCAAGACCAAGCAACCTCTCGATGGCGGTCGCATCGGCCAGCCGGAGGACTGCGATGCCGCCGCGCTGCTCCTGCTGAGCCCGGATTCAAAGTTCATCACCGGCCAGGTCCTCGCCGTCGATGGCGGATGGACTGTTTCGTGATTGGGCTGTCGCTCCTCGCGCCAGCGTTCTGGAGTGCGCCGGTCCTCCGGCGCTTTCGAGCGGTTCACGGCACTCGGAAAGCTCCAGAGGGCTGGAGCACTCCAAGACGGCAAGCGTGCTTGGGAGTCACCCTGTCGATGTGTGCGACAAAACCTCTGATTGCCCTTAATCCCGCGATCCCGGCGTGATCTTTAAGTCCACGCTTTTGCCCTCGCGCTGCACGGTGATCGTCGTCTCCTTGCCGATCTTGAGATCACCCATCACATAAGTGTAGTCGTAGATGTTCGCGATGTCTTTACCGCCGAGCTTGATGATGATGTCACCGGCTTTCACGCCCGCTTTGGCCGCAGGACCGATGGGCGAGACGCCGCTCAGTTTCACGCCTTTGGTGTCGCCCTGAGCGTAGTCGGGGATGGTGCCGAGGTATGCGCGGAGGCCGGTGCGCACGCCGGAGTTCTTCGGGGCCTCCATGGCGATGTAATCGGGCGCGGCGTCGGCGGTGGCGATGCCGCGGGCGATGAGTCCCATGAGCTTGGTGATCTTCGCGGCGTTCGGGTAGTCGATCTTCTCCGCAGTGTCGCTCGGCATGTGGTAATCAGCGTGGGAGCCGGTGAAGGCGTTCAGCGTGGGGATGCCTTTCAAATAGAACGCGGTGCTGTCGGTCGGCAGATGCGCGTCGTTTTGCGTCGTGATCGGCAAACCGATGGGCGCGTTGCGTTTTTCGATCTCCTTCGCCCACAGCGAGCTGCTGCCGAGGCCCTGGAGCACGAGTGATTTCTGAAAACGGCCAATCATGTCCATGTTCAGGCACGCGGCGAACATGCCGGTGAGCTTCGCGTTGGCATCGCCCTTGATCATCTTGGCGTAGGCCTCGACAAAGTGATTGCTGCCGAGCAAACCGAGTTCCTCGCCACTCCACGCGGCGAAGATGATGTCGCGTTTCAGCGTGAGTTTGCCCAGCTTCTTCAAATCGGCCAGCCACTGGGCGATTTCGAGCACGCCGCCGACGCCGCTGGCATTGTCATCGGCACCGTGGTGGATCTTGTTCACCTCATCGCCCTTCGCTCGTGAATTCGAGCCGCCACTGCTGCCGAGGTGGTCGATGTGAGCGCCGACGATGAGTGGCGCGACATGCGGGTCCGGCTCCGTGCCGAAAGGCAACACCGCGAGCACGTTCCGGCCTTTCTTCTTCTCCTGCTGGATGACAATGTTCGCCGCGAGCGTGCCTTTGCAGTCGATGCCGCCCATCAGATCGCCGTTGTCGAGCTTGTCTTGGAGTTCCTTGAGCGTCTTGCCGGTGTCCGCGAGCAGTTTATTCCCCACTGCATCGGTGACGCTGATGGCGGCGATGCCACTGGAGGCCAGCGAGGCATCAAAGGTCATCGGCGCGAGCTGCTGCACGACTTTCGAATTCGGCCCGCTGACCACAATGAGGCCGCGAGCGCCCTTTTGGCGGGCCGTGAGCGCCTTGTAACGCAAGCTCGAGTAGCGGCTCAATTCATTGCGCCGCTCTTGCGTGACACCTTCGGGCAAGTAGCGAAACACGAGCACCCATTTGTCCTTCACATCGAGATGCGCGTAGCTCGAATAAGTCTCGATGGAGGCCGAATCGGGCGTTTCGATGCCGTAACCGGCGAAGACGATCTTCGCGGCCTTCACTTCGCCGTTTTGGGAGAAGGAGAGGGGTTTCCAGTCTTGGTCAACGGTCAAGGATTGGTCAAGAAGCGTCAAGGAATTGCCTTCGCCGAGCGCGACACCGGCGGTGAAGTCGAAGTTGTCGAAGTAGGTGCCTTCATCGCCAAAGGGCGCGAGGCCGATCTGCTTCGCCACATCGGCAAAATACTGCGTGGCGAGCTTTTCGCCTTCGGTGCCGGTGAGGCGGCCACCGAGGTCGTCGGAGGCCAGATAGGTAATGTGCTGCTTCAAATCCGCCTCGGCGATCTCTACTCCTGTGGCGCTGAAATCCGGCGCTTTGATCTTTGAGCTTTCATCTTTGATCTTTTCCGTCAATCCAAGCGCCACACGTGCATGATCGTGATCCCAATCCGCGATGAAAATCTGGCTTTGGCCGCCGCTGGCGCGTCCGCTGGTCCAGGAGAGCTTTTTGCCATCGGGCGAAAAGACCGGCAGGCCATCGAAGCCATCGGTTTGCGTCACGCGGACGGGATCGTGCTTGCCGGCGGCATCGACGAGGTAGAGCTCAAAGTTCGCGAAGCCATTGAGGTTCGTGGTGAAGATCAAATACTCGCCGCTGGGATGGAAATACGGTGCCCAGCTCATCGCACCGAGCTTCGTGAGCGGCTTCTGATCGCTGCCATCGGCGTTCATGGTCCAAACCTCGGCCACATCGCCCTTCGGCGTGAAGCGGCGCCAGCAGATGCGCTTGCCGTCGGCGCTGAAAAAGGGCCCGCCGTCGTAGCCGGGCACGTTGGTGAGGCGTTTCACGTTCGAGCCATCGGCATCGGCCGTGTAGATCTCCATGAAGTATTGTTTGTCGATCTTCAGGCGCTCCTCGTCCTCCTTGCTGAGCTTGGTTTCGTAAGCTTGGCGGTTGCTGGCAAAGACCATCTTCTTGCCATCTGGCGACCATCCACCTTCCGCGTCGTAGCCGCGGGTGTTGGTGAGGTTCTTGAGCTGCTTGTCGGCGAGGGTGTATTCCCAGATCTCGTAGTGCTCGTCGTAGTCCCAGGAGTATTTGCGGACTTTGGCGTTCTTGCGCTCCTCATACTCGGCTTCTTGAAGCTTCTTCGAGTTCGCGTCGGTGTGCGTGCTGGCAAAGAGCACGCGTTTGCCATCGGGATGAATCCACGCGCAGGTCGTCTTGCCCATGCCGGGCGAAATGCGCTCCTGGTCGCCCGTTTCGAGGTCCATCAGGTAGATTTGATAAAACGGATTCCCTTCCTCGCGCTCGGACTGGAAAATCATCTTCGTGCCAACGGCATTGAAGTAGCCTTCACCGTTGGGATCGTGCTGGGGCACTGGGGTCGTGGGCGTCATATCCACGTTCAAGGTGCCGCCCCTTACATCGACGACTTACCTGAACTGACGGGCACGCTGCATGCGGCCTTGGGCTTGTCGCCTGTTGCCCACGGCCAATTGGTGTCGATTGACGTAGCCGGTTTGCGCGCCCTGCCTGGCGTCTTTGGCATCTTGACCGCAGCAGACATCCCCGGTGTGAACGACTGTGGCGCCATCATCCATGACGAGCCCATCTTGGCCGAAGGCACCGTGCAGTACCTGGGGCAACCCCTGTTTGCCGTGTTGTCAGACAACCGAGACACCGCCCGCAAAATCGCCGCCCGCGCCAAAGACTTTGCCCGGCAGCATAAAGCTGTGCCAATGTCGAACGTTCGGCGTCGCTGATACCGAGATCGCTGAGAAGATTCCCGCTGTCAACTGCGCCATCGCCGTCAACATCCAAATCATTTGCATTGAGAATGTCATCGCCATCCACATCAAGGTCTGCCCCCTGAGTATCGCCACCGATGTCGTCGACACCAAAGACAAGGTGTTTTTCGTCAAGCTCAACGGCCTGCTCGCCGATTACGAAGTGGAAGAAGCCAACTAGCCATGGTCGAACACGAACTCGCCGTTCAAGAGACACCCGAGATCATT
>CALMTT010000391.1 GCA_937872615.1 uncultured Verrucomicrobiaceae bacterium
CAGGGCGTGTGCTACGTGCTCGACGAGCCGACCATCGGCCTGCACCCGCGCGACACGCACCGGCTGCTTTCGAACCTGCGCGCGCTCGTCGACACCGGCTCGACCGTGCTGGTGGTGGAGCACGACGCGGAGACGATCACCGCGGCAGATCACTTGATCGATCTCGGTCCCGGCGGCGGTCGCACCGGCGGGCGCATCGTGGCCGAGGGGCCGGCGCGGGACGTGCTCGCCAACCCGGAATCACCGACGGCGCGCGCGCTCGCCGACGAAGGAAAGACCGGGGCGCGCAAGGCCCGTCCGGCGGCGCTCGAATGGATCGAGCTCACCGGCGCGCGCGAGCACAACCTGAAGGACGTCGACCTGCGCGTCCCCGCCGGGCGGCTGTGCGTGGTGGCGGGCGTGAGCGGCTCGGGCAAGTCGACGCTGGTGCGCAAGGTCTTCTACCCGGCGCTGCGCCGCGCGCTCGATCTCGTCGCCGAGGAGCCCGGGAAGCACAAGGCGCTCGCGCTCCCGCCCGGCGCCGCGAAGCGCGCGCTCGCCGTCGATCAATCGCCGATCGGCCGCACGCCGCGCTCGGTGCCGGCCACCTTCCTCGGCGTGTGGGACGAGCTGCGCAAGCTCTACGCCGGCCTCCCCGAGTCGCGCGCCGCCGGCTACACCGCCTCGCGCTTCTCGTTCAACACCGGCGCCGGCCGCTGCCCCGCCTGCGAAGGGCAGGGCCTGATCGTCGCCGAGATGGCCTTCCTCCCCGACGTGACCTCGCCCTGCGAGGCGTGCGGCGGCTCCCGCTTCGAGCCCGCCACCCTCGACATCAAGTACGCCGGCCTGAGCGCCGGCGACGTGCTGCACCTCCCCGCCGGCGAGGCCGCCCGCGTCTTCGCCGCGCACCCCAAGATCGCCCGCCCGCTGGCCATGCTCGACGAGCTGGGCGTCGGCTACCTGCAGCTCGGCCAGGGCTCGCACACGCTCTCGGGCGGCGAGGCGCAGCGCCTCAAGCTCGCCGCCGAGGTGACCGCCGGCGTCGCGCACGAGCGCACCGTCTACGTGCTCGACGAGCCCACCACCGGCCTGCACCTCGCCGACGTCGCGGGTCTTGCCTTCGACGTCGGTGTCGAAGAGGGTCTTGCCGACGATGGCCAGGGTCAGCTCCATCACGATGCGGGCCTGGGCGGGCGTGTAGTTGTGACTGTGCATCGCGACCGAGGCAGACACATAGCGGATCTCATAGCCGCGTGACTTGCACCAGCGGGTGTACTCGTCGTCCTCGGCATATTGCAAATCTTCGCGAAAGCCGCGCATGGCCCACACGTCCTTCCGCAGGCCGCTGCTGACCATGCTGAAGAAGTGATCCCAAGTCGCCGACTCGCGCTGCGGGCCGAAGCAGCGGTCGTAATCGCATGCAAAGACCGCCTCGCAGTCCGGTCGCGGCACCTGACGGCTGAAACAGGCTGCCACCTTCGGATCGAGCAGCGCTTCAGCTAGCGGACGCAGCCAGTTCGAGCCTTGCGGCGTGGCATCCGCATTGAGAAACAGCACGCGGTCGGACTTTGAGAGATGCATGCCATGGTTCATCACGCGGCTGGGATTGTATTCCTGCGGAGTGATTTGGATGAAGTGCGCCGGATTCGCCGCGCGGATGAGATCCTGCGAGCCATCGGTGCTGCCGCTGTCGATCACGATGAGCTCAAACGGCTGGTATTCCTGCGCTGCGAGTGCTGGCAGGGTCTCCGTGAGCGCCCAGGCCTCGTTGTAGGAGCGCATGACGATGCTGATGAGAGGATCGCTCATGAGTTGGTGTAGCTGGGAGTGGGCAAAAGGGCTGCGGAGGTCTTGCGTGCGGCTTTGGAGCGCAGGTCGTCGTAAACCTTCGCCACGCGTCCAGCGATGGTGGGCACGTCATACTTGGCCAGCACCTCGGCGAGGGCTTCCTCGCGCAGATGGCGATGCAGCGTGTCATCGGTGAAGACGGCATCGACGGCCTGATGAAACGTGGCGGGAACGTTGAGATCGTAAAGCAGACCGGTGCGGCCGTGGTCGATCAACGTGAGCGGGCCGGAGGTGCGGGTGGAGAGCACGGGCGTGCCCGCGGCCCACGCTTCCAGGATGACAATGCCAAACGGCTCGGCGGTGGAGCTGAGCACAAAGCAGCGTGCCTGCTGAACGAGTCCAATGAGCTCCGGCGATCCGGATTCGAGGCCGCCGGTGAGCAGCACGTCGTTTCCCAAGCCGAGCCGGGCGATTTCACGATGTAGCTCTTCGACGACTTCTTGCGTCGTGCCAGCACCGATGAGCACGAGCATGGCTTTCGGGTGACGGCGTTTGATCTCGGGAAGCTGGCGCACGAGCCAGGGAAGGTTCTTCGCGGGGTCGAGTCGCGCCACTTTGACGAGGAGGTCGCGTCCGGCGATTTGCGGAAAGGTCTTCAAAGCGGCCTCGCGATGATCGACAGCATATTGGGCCGCAGGAACGCTGTGCGGCTGCACGATGATTTTCTGCCGTGGATACTTCTTTTGCAGCAATTCGGCTTCACGCGGGTTGCAGGTGAAGATGGCATCGGTGAGTTCGAGCACGCGTCGGCTTTGAACGAGGGCACCGAGGGCTTTTCCCCATTCAAGGCCACCACGAAGAGGTGCGGTGAGTTTCTGGCTGACCTCCGCAGGCACATCCAAAGCACCGCCATGCAGCGTGATGACATGTGGGATCTTTTTCCAGCGTGCCACACGCAGGCCGATGCCCGCGATGCGGTTCAAAGCATGGCTGTGGATCACGTCCGCTTTTTCACGCAGCAGATGCGGGAAGAGGTCAAAGGAGAACAAATTGCCTCCCCATGAGACCAGCTCTTCACGCTGACGCTGGCTGATGCCGAGCACGGGCACGAACGCGTGGTAACGACGAACCGGTGTTCCAGCCTGGCGGATGGGATCGTTCACAAACGGCAGTGAATGGCGTGGTGCATGCACCGACGAAGTGGTGCCGTGGCTTTGCAGGCCTTGAATGAGGCGCAGCACGGCGGTTTCGGTGCCGCCCCATTGCGCGGGCTCGTATTTGCGGAGGATGTGGGCGATGTGCATGGCGGGATCAGGCGGTGGCGAGCACGGGATGAGTGGCTTTTTTGAAGAAGCGGGCACGAATGGCCTGTCGCTCCTCGGTGGTGAGAGCGGCGTGCCAGAGTGCAAAGACCGTCATGAAGCCCGCGAGAGCTCCTGCGCAGAGTGTTTGAAGCCAAGGATGTCCTTCAAACGCGGCCACATGTGGCGCGGTGGTGAAGATGAGCACGGCGGGCAGGCTGCAAAGCGCCGGTGCCAGCACCGTCTCACGCAAAAGCGCCAGCGGAGGCCTGCCGATGTCGCGAGCCATCCAGGGCCAAAGTTTGCACCAGCCAAAGTAGAGCGTGGGAATCAGCGAGCCGATGGCGACTGCGACAACGTTTCGGAAGGCGAGTACGAGCGTGATGCTGAGCGCGAGATTGGCCACGGCTTCGCCAATGCCGAGCCTCATCAGGCGGCGCTCGTGGCCGGTCATCATGTAGATGCGTTTGCTCACGCTGTGGGTGAGCGTGGAGGTGTAAAACCAAAACAGCAGCACCTGCGCCACCAGCAAGGTCTCGCGGGCGATGGCTCCCTCGCCGGTGAGCAGGCGCAGCATGGTCTCCATCTCGAAGGCGCAGAAAACATACAGCGGCGTGGAGATCAGGGCGCTCCAGCGGGTGCCGCGGAGGAGCAGGTCGCGCAGCGAATCATGGTCGCCGCTGGCATGCAGATGAGCGGCGGCTGGCGAGAGGGTGTCCTGGAGCTGCTTCGTGAACTGCGCAAAGACCTCCGCGACCTTGGCGCCGGCTTGATAAACCGCGATGGCACCCACCGAGAGCGTGGCCCCGAGCACGAGTTGGTCCGTTTTGCCGAGGATGATGTTCGTGGCCGTGCTGATGTAGGCAAAAATCGAGAAGGCCATCGTCTCGCGCATCACCGGTCGTGAAAAGAGCCATGGACTGAGCCGGACCTCAGGCATGCCGCGCAAGGCAAAGAAGGCGCTGACGAGGTCCGGGGCGAGTGTGAAGAACAGCGCCGTGATCATGATGCTCATGACGCCCCAGCCGTGCGTCACGGCCCAAAGGATCACACCGAGCCGCAGCAGCATGGCGATGGTGGTGATGTTGTTCGCGAGGCTGATGCGCTGCTGACCGCGCAGGATCTCGGGGAAGATGCCGAGTGGAAAAGCCATGCCGATGGCCGCGAAGAAGACGATGAGCACCACGCGGAACTCGTCGTGATGCGCGGGCGAAACCGCAAACAACCGGATGATGGCGTGCGAGCCCATCGTGACCGCTCCCGCGAGCAACAAGGCAACGCCGAGGTAGAAGAACAGGATCGTGCTGAGCACGCGGCTGAGCTGCGGCCAGTCTTTGGACACCGAAAGCTCTGCCACACGCTTTTGCGCGGCAAAGCCGAAGCCGAAGTCGAGCAGGATGCCATAGCCAAACACGCTCCAGAGCAGCGACCAGAAGCCAAAGGACTCCTTGTTGAAGTGCTGGTAGAGCAAACGGAAGGTCAAAAGCCCCACGACGATGCCGACAAGCGTCCGGAGGTAGTTAGAGAGCGCATTGCTCCAGATGCGGCGTTGGATGTCGGCATAGGTCATGAGGCCAAAAAGTGCCTGTGAGCCTGGTTTGGAACAATCCCCCCAGGTGGGTGGTGATGGCTGAAAACAATCGGGGCCGGAAGACTCCCATCTTCCGGCCCCTGCCACACACCAACACTGACAGAAATGGATTCAGCGCATGAAGAGCCAGGTGTTCTCCTCCACGGCGCGGGTGTGAAAACCGAGGAAGTGGATTTGATTGATCACGCGCTTCGTTGCCTCCTCGCCGATGATGCCATGCGACGGGAAGCGGTCCGCGATCATGGCCCGCAGCTCGGCCTCGATCATCAGGTCGATCTGGGTGACGAGGCTGCGGTCCGGCTTGACCGAGACACCCGGCGCACCGCCCGCGTGCGCGGTCAGGACGCGCCGTGCCGCGTCGGCCATCTCGAGGGCAAAGGTGATGTGCTCGTCGCCGATCGCCGTCGCGCGACCCATGCTGTGCCTCCGTTCTTGTGGCAGCAGGCCGCCATGCCGTGCCGAGGCACGGTCGCCGCCCTCCCTTCCGGGAGCTGCCCGATTCAGGTGGATCGACCCGGTCCCTGCCGAGCCCGCAGCCGCATTAGCGGAAGTTCATCAATGTGGCAATATGAGTTTTATGTGTGATTATGTGGCAATATGCGGCATTGCGATTGCCGTTTGGCGCGATTCGAGCCAAAACCCGCGCCGGGCTGGAGCTTGGGGTTGACGGCGATGTGGCAGGAAGAACGGCACCAGAAGATTCGCGCGCAGCTCGCGGCCTATGGCCAGGTCTCCATCGACCGCGTCGTCGACGAGTTCGGCGTCTCGCGTGAGACCGTGCGGCGGGACCTGATGGACATGGAGCTGGCGGGCGAGCTGCGCCGGGTGCGCGGCGGCGCTGTGCCGGT
>CALMTT010000392.1 GCA_937872615.1 uncultured Verrucomicrobiaceae bacterium
CGGGCGGCCATTCGCAGTCCTGCTTGTAGAGCAGACGCCAGAGCTTCTGCTGCACTCGGCCCTGCTCGCCATCGGGCCGCGTGAAAGGATGCGGCCAGGACTTGAGGTAGAGGTAATGCGGCGTGTCGCGCTTCTCGATGAAAAAGTCGGCGGCCAGCACTTCTTCCTTGGTGCAGGAGGCATACGACCAGAAGCCGGGACCCAGCCACATTTCGGCGGCCACAAAATAGTGATTCAACTCTGAATCTACCGAACGCCCTGGATTTTGAGAGATGTCCAACCATGTGTGGGTTATATCGGCACTTGGAATCGTCTTGGTCGTCCGTTTGTAGGCTGGCACCTGTCCCCATGCTTCCTTCCATAAGTCGAGCCTGATCGTGTTTTGCCAACGGCTGTATAAGAACTCATATTGTTTAGCGATGCGGATGGGGTGCAAAGCTGCCAACTGTTCAATTAAGTTCTTCCAAGACGAAGGAAATTTTTCTCCCGGGGTTGCCACGACCGCCAACGTGGGAGGATGTAGTGTAAACCGATGAGTCGACAACCAAATTGAAAACGTGGTTAGGAGATGGTTGGTATCTGTTATAAATCCACCATATTCTTGAACCACAAGACGTTCATGAATTTGCTCAGGCGTCAGCTTCGAGTAATCGCATATGTCACCTTCGGCGCTATTGGTGTGCAGGTTCATTTTTGGCGGACATGATTTGAAATGATGCAAATGATCTACAATTAGCTGCCAAATCTCCGCCAAGGGCAGCCGCACTTTGTTTCCTGCCCCATCAAAGACCAACTGAAATCGTGTTTGTAGATTGGATGTGTTCATTGGCCAAAAACATGTTCTCTGATATCCAACGTCACACGACTACCAACTCGATCTTCGAGACCATCGAGAAAAGTTTGAAGCGCTGTCTTCATCGCGGCTTCCGCGCTCCCACCATCTGGTTTGAGCAGCACTTCAAGTTTCAAAGCGTGGTCTCCGGGAACATTGTTGGTGTCTAACATAGAAATAATCGCATTCTTCATACGCGTGATCGCCCCAACGTTCACCGTTTGCACGGTCTTGACTTGAACGGACACCTTGGACGCAATGTCCTGGAAATCCACACCAGCGGGCGGAGCTGAAGGTATGTGTGTGTAGCCAGTTCGTTCGTATTTCTTGTGCAACATCTCCAGTTCGCCAACGAGGCCGCGTATCCAGTACTTCTCGTGTGGATCCGGCCACTCCGGCAGCTTCCACATGTCGCCAGCATCTTCGCCCGAGAGGAATTGTTTCAAGTATGCTTTACCGTTTTGATCAAGACTAGTAACGGCGGGTCGGCTGCGAAACTCAGCCGGGTTGTGTCGAAAACAGCGCAAGAAGTCATCCCCCCAATCAAAGAGTTTCCCATCTGCACCTGTGATGATCAGCTTCTCGTCAAAGATCTGAGTAAAGTTCTTGGCCAGCACGTCGTCCATCTGGTCGCCCATGAGATGGCAGAAGTGGCCGAATCGGCGCAAGAAGGCACCCTCCGAGCCTTCCTGGAGGATCAAGGCCTTGATTCGCGGGCGGGACAGTGCGGCATCCAGAACGTCTTTCGAGGTGAAGCGGGCTCCCGTGCGCTGCAAGCCCTCCTGGATCGCATCGGAAACGGTCTTCGTGGTGCCGGGCAAAGGTGTCTTCGCGGCATAGGACAGGAAACGGGGTCAGGGTGCAACTGGCTGACAAAAGACGTGGTGACAGTTGGTTGCGGATGTCGCGTGATAGGCTTCGACACCCAAGGTTCGCGATGAAGTGCCGCAACGCGTTGAGAATGTCGTAGCGGGTCTTGTCCATGGCTGTTGGTTGCCAGAAACTTGCCTTGCAGGCCGCGGCAACGGAAGCAAAAACTCCCTCGTGCCTGTTTTTTATCGCCTCGCCCTTTTGAGTCTCCTCACGATGTTTTGCGCCTGCGCAGGTACGGGCGGCGGCTCGCTCTCTGGCAGGGCGGTGCAGAAGGCGAGGAAGCATGACCTTGTCGAGGTGCGGAAGGTGATCCCATCCATCAGCATCGACCTGCGCTATGCCACGGCGGATAATGTTACCAAGCGGCGGCTTTATCCGGTGAACATGCCCTGCCTGCTGCGCAGCAGCACCGCGGCGAAGCTCAAGAAGGCGCAGGAGATCCTGCAAGCGCAGGGCTTTGGCATCCGCATCTGGGATGCATGGCGGCCGCCGGAGGTGCAGATCGTGCTCGATGACATCGGCGGGCACACCGGGCTCTTTCTCTCGCCCGACAGCGGCTGGAGCCGGCACTGCGGCGGCATCAGCGTGGATGCCACGATGGTGGATCGCGAGGGCGTGGAGGTGCGCATGCCGACGAGCTTTGACGAGGACCTCGAGCACGCGAAGCCGGACTACACGGGCGATGATCCCGAGGTGCGGCGAAACCTCGCCCTCTTCCAGAAGGCCATGCGGCAGGCGGGGTTCACCGTGCTGAGCACCGAGTGGTGGCACTTTGATGACACGAGCTATCTGCACGACGCCCAGCCGGTCGTCTTTGGCTGGGAACTCAGCATTCCCCTTCTGTGAGCATCCAGGCTGACATCCGCAACGATCCGAACTTCACCGTGCTCGACGAGACGGAGGACTACATCGTGGTGAACAAGCCCGCGCCTTTGCAGATCCATCCCGGTGCGCCGAATGGTGCCCGCACGCTCTGGCATGGCCTGTGTGACATGCTGGCCTATGAAATCGCGAACGGCGGGCAGGTGAGCATCATCAACCGGCTCGATCGCGAAACGAGCGGCGTGGTGCTCGTGGCGAAGAACGCGGCCTGGGCACGGCTTTTCGGCCTCGCGATGCAGAACCGGCAGATTCACAAGACCTACGCAGCCCTCGTGCATGGTTCGCCAGCCTGGGACGAGATCGATCTCGAGGCACCGATCCTCCGCGCCAGTGATGTGCGTGAGTGCGATATCTGGGTGAAGCAGACCGTGCATGCCGAGGGGGCACCATGTCGGACGAGCTTTCGTGTGCTGCGGCGCTTTGGAGATGCCTTCACGCTCGTGGAGGCACGGCCTGAGACGGGGCGCATGCATCAGATCCGCGTGCATTTGCAGCATTTGGGTCTGCCAATGGTGGGGGACAAGCTTTACGGCCGCGATGACCGCTGCTACCTCGAGTTCATCGAGACCGGGTGGACCCCGGCGCTGGCCCAGCGGCTGCTCATTCCCCGCCAGGCGCTGCATTCGTGGCGGCTGGAGCTGCGCAGTGACGAGTTCTCGGGCGCGTGGGAGGCTCCGGTGCCGGATTTTCACGCGATGATGGGCGCTGAAGCGGCGGTGGAACGTCACTTGCCACAGCCCGCCCCCGCCGCATGATGGCGGGAAAGATGCCCCCGACAGAGACCCCGAAATTCGTCTTCACTGAAGAACACTTCATCAACCGCGAGCTGAGCTGGCTGGCCTTCAATTCCCGCGTGCTGGACGAGGCCGCGCGTGCTGATCTGCCGGTGCTCGAGCGGGTGAAATTCATCGCCATCACCGCATCGAACCTCGATGAGTTCTTCATGGTCCGCGTGGGTGGCCTCCAGGCGATGCGGGAGCAGGGCAAACGCGTTAAAGACAACGCCGGTCTCACGCCGACGCAGCAGTGGGAGCAGATCCAGCAGCAGGCGGCGGCCTTTGTCGCCCGTCAGTATGACATCCTCAATGGTCAGCTCCTGCCGCTGCTGCGCGAGAAGGGCATTCGCCGCCTCACCGCGGCCGAGATCACCACAGGCCAGCGCACTTACCTGCACGATTACTTTGTCGAAAACATCGCGCCGGTACTCTCGCCGGTGGCGCTCGATGAGGACCAGCCTCGCGCCAACATCCCCGCACTCAACATCGTCATCCTCTGCACCGTGCAGAACGGCGAAAACGGCCACACGGAAAAGCGCAACGCCATCCTTGTGCTGCCGATGGCTCCGACGTTGCCGCGTCACATTCCCGTGCCCGATCCCGAGGGCGGCGAGCACCTTTACATGAATGTCGAGGACGTCGTGAGCCTCTTCATCGGCGACTTTTTCCCCTCCGAAAAGGTCACCGCCACCGCCCGCTTCCGCGTGAGCCGTAACACGGACATCACGCTCGATGACGAGGGGGCCTTTGACCTTGCCAGCGAGATGGAGGCGATTCTGGAGCAGCGCCAGAGCGGCAATGCCATCCGCATCGAAATCGAGGCTGGTGCGCCGCGAAACCTCGTGCGGGTCATCCGTGACCTTTGCGGCTCGAAAGGCCCGCAAATCTACGAAGTGCCCGGCGAGCTCGATTTGCGAGGGTACTATGCCATCTCAGGCCTCGCGGGCTTTGAGGAGCTCAAAGTGGTGCCGTGGGAAAGCCAGCCCTGCACGGCCATCCAGCCCGGCGAGAGCCTTTTCGATGCCATCAAGCGCGGCGACATCCTGCTGCAGCATCCGTATGAGAGCTTCGATCCCGTGCTAGCCCTCATCGAAGAGGCGGCGGACGATCCCGATGTCATCGCCATCAAGCAGATCCTCTACCGCACCGCGAAGAACAGCCGCATCATCTCCGCGCTCATTCGCGCTGCGCAGGCTGGCAAGCACGTGACGGTGCTCGTCGAGCTGAAGGCCCGCTTTGACGAGGCTCGCAACCTCGAACGTGCTGGCGACCTCATCAATGCAGGCGCTCAGATCATCTACGGCGTCGCCGGACTCAAAACACATGCCAAGGTCTGCCTCGTCATGCGCCGCGAATCCGGCCGCTTGATGCGCTACATGCACTTCGGCACCGGCAACTACAACGAAGCCACCGCGAAGCTCTACACCGATATCAGCGTGCTCACCTGCCGTGCTGAATTCGGCAGTGATGCGTCCTCTTTCTTCAATACCGTGACCGGCCGCTCCCGCTTCGTGCACTTCGAGAAGATATCGATGGCTCCGTTTGGTCTCCGCGAGCGCCTTGTGTCCCTCATTCGCAGTGAAGCCGAGCGTGCGAAGCAGGGTGAAGCTGCCGAGATCATGCTCAAGATGAACGCCCTCGAAGACCGCGAGATGATCGAGGCGCTCTATGACGCCTCCCGCGCCGGTGTGAAGATCCGCCTCAACGTGCGCGGCATCTGCTGCCTGCGTCCCGGTGTGAAGGGCCTGAGCGAAAACATCAGCGTCACGAGCATCATCGACCGCTATTTGGAGCACGCCCGCATCTTCTGGTTCCGCCAGGGCGGCAAAAATGCCGTCTTCATCGCCAGCGCTGACTTTATGAACCGCAATCTCAGCAAGCGCGTCGAACTGCTGGTGCCTGTGGAGGACAAAGAGGCCCGCAAACGCCTCACGCACATCCTTGAGACCCACTTCAAAGACACATCGCGTGGCCGCGTGCTCCGCTCCGACGGCACTTGGGTCATACCCAGCCTGCCCAGCACGAAAGTGGTGCGTTCGCAGGAAGTCTTTGCCAAGGAAGCTGCCAAGCGGGCGAAACAAAACACCGCCGCTGACGTGCTGGTGCCGCACACGCCGAAAGCGTGAGTGTCTCAAACAGCCGCTGGTGGCGGCACGAGGTCTCGAAGTTGCTTGGCGTCAGCGAGGAGACCCTGCAGGCGTGTGAGATCATCGGACTCGATGATCTCGATGAGTTCGCGGAGGTGGGTTGAGGCATCTTGCAGGGCTGCGAGGACCTCGTGGCGATTGTCATGCAGGATGCCGGTCCACATGGAAGGATCACCGGCTGCCACGCGGGTGGTGTCACGGAATCCGCCTGCCGAGCAGGGAATGGGGCTGGTGTCTTTTTTCAGCGCCGCAAGGGTCGTTAGCGCTGCCATGACATGTGGCAGGTGCGAAATGCGGGCCACATGATGGTCATGTCGGGCTGGTGACATTTCGAGCACGCGACATCCCAGCGAGGCCCAAAACGTGCGCAAACGCTCCAAGGCGGCTGATGGCGTTTTTTCATCGGGCGTTAGCAGGCAGGCGGCATGCTGAAACAGATCCGAGCGGGCATTAGCCATACCGGTGGTGTGCGATCCAGCCATCGGATGGCTGCCGATGAAGGTGATGCCTTTGGCTGACAAGATGGGTTCGAGGGCTGCTACGACGCTGCCTTTGACGCTGCCAACATCCGTCACGAGCAAATCAGGACGCACTGTGGCTGCGGCGATCTGTTCCGCGGCAGCAGGCATGTGCTGCACAGGCATGCAAAGAATCGCCAAGCTGACATCCTGCAGGCAATTAGCGATCGATTCACAGCCAATGGCAGAGGGGATGCGCTGGCGCACTTCCTCGACGGCCTCTGAACGGCGTGCCCAGACGCGAATCGGCGTCAACGGGAAGCGCTTTCGAGCCGCTAGAGCCAAGGAACCACCCAGCAGGCCGGGAGCAAGGATGGCGATGCCGGTTTCCTGGTTCATGACTCATTTTTCCTGATCTGGCGGCCCGTTTACGTCCGCTTTTCAGGACTTCATGGCACGAGGAAGATCTTCTGCGTGTAAGGGCAGCGTGCTTTCTGACCTGAACGCATCTCGCGCACATCGATCTCACGTCCAAGCGGGTCGAACGGGCTCTTCACAAAGCCGGGTTTGGTGCGGGTGGCGGTGGGATAGCTGTTGGGGGAAGGAGCCGGCGTGGGCGCAGCAGGAGGTGTTGGCGTTCCTGCGGTGGTCGGCGGTGTCGGAGTGGTAGGCGCCGCTCCATCGACAGGTGCTGTCGGATTCGGTGGCTGGACCGTGGCAGCCGCGGGATCATTCGGGTTGGGCGGCGGCACAGCCGTCGGGTCCGGCGTAGTCGTGTCGAGGTAACGGGTGTCCGTAGGGACGCCGGGCTGTTCATCGCCGTAGCGCACGTCTCCGGGGGGATTGTCCAAGGAGTATCCCCGCGGTCCGGGCGGGCGAGGAGCGGGGCCTTGGCAGGACACCAAGGCAAGGACGGTGGCGAGGGAGAGCAGCGCGGGGGCTTTCATGATCTGGCTGTTGATGAAAGGGGCGTCTTATCAGGCGTTCACGCGCATCGGCATGAGTACATAGAGGAAATTCGTGCCGCTACGGACGACGCCGGGGCTGATTTCATCGATCAGGTGAAGGTGAATCTCATCGGCGCTGAGATTGCGCAGAGGCGCCATCGCAAACTCCGGATTGAAGGCAATCGTGATGGAGGCGCCCTTGTAATTGATCGCAACGGTTTCACGGGCCTCACCGATGTCTGGCGAAGAGGCGACGATCTCGACTTGGCCGGGCGTGAAGATGAACTTGATGGAGTTAGATTTGTCCGTGGTGAGCAGCGAGACGCGGGAGATGGCGCGGAGGAAGGCCTCACGTTCGATCGGGATGCGCTCTTTGGACTCGCCTGGGATGACTTGGCGGTAGTTCGGGTAATTGCCGTCGATGAGCTTGCTCACCAGAAGGCTGTCGCCGAGGTCAAAGCCGACCTGAGAGCCGGTGACCTTGATGGTGACGAGACCGGAATCACCGAGAAGGCGGGAGAGTTCGTTCACGGCCTTGGTGGGCACGATGATGTCGATCTCCTGGCTTTGCGGGAATTCGATTTCCTGCTCCACCATGGCGAGGCGTCGGCCATCAGTGGCCACCATGGTGAGGGCGTTATCCTTGAAGGCGAACAGGATGCCATTGAGCACGTAACGTGTTTCGTCGGTGGAGATGGCGTAGCTGGTCTTGCGCAGGCAATCACGCAGCATTTGCTGCTCGATCTTGAACTCGCGGGCGTCGTCAAAGCGGGGCAGGGCAGGGAACTCCTCGCTGGTGAGGCCGAGCACTTTGAAGAAGCTGGGACCGCTCTTGATGGAGGCAACGTTTTTCTCATCAACCTTCACTTCGATGTCCTCGGAGGGCAGTTCGCGCACGATGGTGGCAAGGCGGCGGGCTGGCAGCGTGGTGGCACCGGCTTCGGAGACTTCGCAGGGCACCGTGCAGGTGACGCCCACATCCAGATCGGTCGTTGTCAGCTCAAGAACGCCGTCTTTGGCTTTCAGAAGGACGTTGGAGAGAATGGCCAGTGTCGTGCGGGAGCTGACGACATGCTGCACTTGGTTGATGGCCCCAAGAAAGGCTTCCTTGCTGATGTTGAACTTCATATGCCTGAGAATTTGGGCGTGTTGTTAACAACGTCGCCTTCGATTGGCAATGAGATTGAACGGAAAATTGGGCCTGTCGAATGGCAAAACACAATCCCTTGCGTCTGCGCGGGCACTCAGAGGTCCCGCGGGGGGGATTGGAAGGTCTTTGGCACCGGAATTCCGAACACCGCAGGCTGGTCCTGCGGCTCGGAAGAAACACCCGGCGCTAGTTGGCTGAAAAAGTCCTCAAAGCGAATGCTACATTGCAGTCGGCGCTGGCTGCCGTCGATCTTCGGATTCACCTGGATGACCGCCTTGGTGAAGGGAACGCGGGCTTTCATGGCCTGCGCAGCCTTTCGAGCCTCCTCAAGGCTCAAGGCGGGATCTTTGATGATAGCATCAAGCTTCTCGAGATCTTCATGTGTGACTGGGTGCCAGAGCCTTCTCCAGGTTGCTGGCTCGACACGGACGGCTTGGACATTTGTCTTCTTCATCGTTTACACCATCTTTATCGGTATCCGGAATCGGACAACCTTGGTAACGAGCCAGACCTTTTTCATTCGGGCATTTATCTTGTTCGTCGTTGATGCCATCACCATCTGTATCGGGGATCGGGCAACCTTGGTATTTCGCAATACCTTTTACATCCGGGCATTTGTCTTCGCCATCAGCGATACCATCGCCATCACGATCGGGGCAACCTTGCAGAGAAGCTAAACCAG
>CALMTT010000393.1 GCA_937872615.1 uncultured Verrucomicrobiaceae bacterium
GGAACCACCGCCATAGCCGGCGATGCAGACGTCAACATTCCTAACCGCCTCTTTGCCGGCAGGTCGCGCACGTCAAGCGCCAGCACGGCGCGATCGCCAGAACACGCGCGACCCTCAGCGAGGTTGGCGATCAGTTGCGTGCCGAGATAGCCGCCGGCTCCGGCGCGGAGGCTGTCGAAGATGGCGTCGCTGTTGTCGTAGGTGGTGAGCATGAGCACCTGCAAGGCGGGAAGCTGCGCTTTGAGCTGGGTGACGCATTCGATGCCGCTTTGACCGGGCAAATTAATGTCCACGAGCAGCACATCGGGCGTCTTCGCGGGCACGGCGGCGATGGCGCTTTCGGCATCGGGATAGGTGGCGAGCACTTCGAGGCCTTTGGCGAGTCGCAGCAGCTCCGCGAGGCTCTCGCGGGTGATTTGATCATCTTCGACGATGGAGACGCGGATCATTGATGATTTATGATTTGGGCCAAGGCACGGTGACGGTGATGCGGGTGCCGGTGGTGCTTTCGATTTTAAAGGTGCCGTGGAGTTCTTGGGTGCGGGTGCGCATGTTGGTGAGGCCGTTGCCTGTGGTGGTCGCGTTGAAGCCGGTGCCGTCGTCGGTGATCTCGATGGTAAGGTGGAGGTCGGTGGGGGTGATGCGGAGTTTGAGTTCGGTGGCGTGGGCGTGCTTGATGGTGTTGTTCACGGCTTCGCGGATGATGAGGAAGAGATGATGGCGGAAGGTGGCGGGCAGGTGGTGGTCGCTGGCGTGGGCGGGGAAGTCGAGGCGGCAGCGGAGGTTGGAGGCTTGCGCGAGGTCGGTGATCTGCGGGGCGAGGTATTCGAGGAGGCTGTCGAAACGGTCTTGTTTGGGATCGACGGCCCAGACGATCTCGTCGAGCGCGGTGACGGCTTCGCGGGCGGTTTCGGCGAGGCGGTTGAGCTGCGGGTTGTCGCTGCCATGCGCGAGGGCGATGTCGGAGAGCAGGCTGATCTGCGTGAGGCTGGCTCCGACTTGATCATGCATGTCGCGGGCGATGCGGGTGCGCTCGGCTTGCACGGCGGCCTCGCGTCGCAAGGCTTCGGTGCGGCGGCGATAGCGGGCGCGGGCGACGCGGTAACTGATGAAGATGATGAGGCCGATGGCGGCGAGGAGGACAATGGCGCGAAACCATGCGGTTTCGTAGTAGAAGGGGGCGACGCGAAGATTGAGCACGGTGTCGTGCGTGCCCCAAAGGCCGTCGTTGTTCGCGGCGCGGACGCTGAAGGTGTAGTCGTCGGGCGGAAGGTGGCCATAGACGGCGCGGCGGTCGGCATCGGCAAGGCGTGGCTCTTTGTCGATGCCGCTGAGTTGGTAGCGGAAGGCGACGTTTCGCGGAGCGACGAAGCTGCTGGCTCCGAACTCGAAGGAGAGGGAGTTCACGCCAGGGGCGAGAGTGATGGATTTGTTTTCCCACAGATTCAGTTCACCACAGATGGAGGCGTCGTTGTTGACCGTGATGGTTTCGATGGTGGCGCTGGGTGGGATGGTGTTGAGGCCGACGCGGGAGGTGGCGATGCGGGCGAGGCCGCTGCGGGTGGAGCACCAGAAGGTGCCGTCGCGTTCCAAGAGGGAGCCTGGGAAGCTGCCGTTGGCTTGCAGGCCGCTGATACCTTCGCTGCGGCCGAAAAGGGTCGCTTGGAGGCTGGTGGCGCGTTTTTCGACGATGGCGGTGAGTTGGTCGTAGGGCACGGTGAAGAGCCCGGCATCACCTCCGGCCCAAAGTCGGCCTTTTTCATCGAGAACGAGCTGCGAAACGTTTGGATGCGGAAGGCCGTGAGTGCGTGTGATGGTCGTGAAGCGGCCTTTGGCGTGATGGACGATGCCGGAGCCTTGGGTGGCGAGCAGCAGCGCTCCATCGGGTGCGATGAGCAGCGAGCGAATGGCGGTGCAAGTGAGTTCGTCGGCTCCGATGCGAATGAAGCGTCCGCCTTCCTCGCGGAGGAGCATGCCGCGGGCGGTTCCGGCCCAGATGCGGCCTTCGTGATCTTCGACGAGCGTGGATGCTTCACCACTTTCGGACACGAGCGGCACATCGCGCCATTCGTTGCCGTGGCGACGCCACACGTTGTAGCCGCGTCCGACCCAGACGTCGCCATCGCGGCTGGCCAGGATGGAGTTGAGGCCGAGCTTGGGCTGGATGTCGGGCAGCGGAATGTTTTGAAAGGCGGTGCCATCCCAGCGCACGAGATCGCCATCGCCCGTGCCGATCCATACATCGCCGTTGAGGCCGGAGGTGACGCGCGCGGCTTTCTTCGCGGGCCAGTCGATGCCGGGAGCGAGTTCGCGCCACTGGCCGGCACGGCGGGTGAAGAGGCGGGCATTTTGCGTGGCCACCCAGAGGTCGCCGTTTCGATCGCTGCAGATCGCACGGGCTACCTCGCCGCGCGGACTGCCGGGGTCGTCGAGCATCGTGAGAAACTGCGGACGCACGCGGCACACGCCGCCGCCACCGGTGCCGACCCAGAGGCTGCCTTCGCGATCTTCGGAGAGCCACCAAACATCGCGATTCGGCAGTTCGACGGATTGAAAGACATGATCCTGAAACAACCACAGGCCACTGCCGAAGGTGCCGATCCAAAGGCGGCCCTCGCCATCTTCATGCAATCGCGAAATGCGGGCACCGGCGGGCAGTGTGGTCATCTCGGCGATGGTCTGCAGGCCATCTTTTTCCGTATGGCGAAGCAAAACGCGGCCCGCGCCGATCCACACGCCTCCTGCAGCGGCCCGGGTGATCATGCAGCGATCCTTTGGAAGCTCTGCCACGGGCTCGAAGCGGTCGTTTTGCCACTTCGCGAGCACTTTGGGGCCGCAGGCCCAAATCTGGCCGCGCCCATCCTCGACGGCACTCGATGTAAAGGTGGGCGAAAGGCCTTCCGCGGTGGCCACCTGCTCGATGCGGCCATTTTGGATGCGATGAAAGCGTCCGCCCTCGAAGCACAACCACATGGTGCCGGTTTGATCTCGGAAGAAGGCGGTCTCGCGTGAGCCGGGCAGGTCCATGAACGGCATGTCGAGCGTGCTTTCATCCCCCGAGGCCTCGACGTGGGCGATGAGGCCGTTCGTGACCATCCAGAGCGAGCCGTCATCCGCTGGCAGCACGACTCCGACGCTGCCACGCGAGGCTTTCACCTTGAGGTCGTGAAACCGCAGGCCGTCGAAGCGGCTGAGCCCGGCCCGCGTCGAGATGAGCATCGTGCCATTAGGATGCTGCGTGACGCAGACGACGTCGTTGTTCGGCAGGCCATCATCCGTGACCCAGGTGCGCACCTGCCACGCCGTGTCCACCGCGAGGAGCGGCAGGGCGAGGCAGAGGGTAATGAGAAGGCGCAGCATGGTTGGAGCGGATGGATTCCCACAGATTCAGTTCACCACAGATGAGGGATCTAGTCTGGATCTTCTGTGGTGAGCTGAATCTGTGGGAGAAACCGGCCTCTTTATATACCACGAACCCGCCTGCGGGCTGACGGATGTTCTAGAACATTCGTTCAATAGATAATTGAGCCGGGTTTCGGCAGGATGGGAAGGTTTCCAACCCTTTTCAAAGCCCACCAACCTCATGAACCGGCCTTTTCGTTTTGTTTTCGCTCTGCTGTCTCTTTCTGCGTCTGTTTGGGCGGTGGATGGCACGTTCGTCGGCCAGGGCAATGGCACGGCGACGACGGCCAACTACAGCGACACCACGAAGTGGTCCGGCGGCACGGTGGCGAGCGGCACGGGAGCGACGGCCACGATCAATCTGAACGGCACGACGGGAGCGGGGGCCACGGCGATCACGGTGACGGCCCCGGTGACCATCGGGAATCTCACACTGGCAACCTCAAGCGGTGGAAACTTCAGCCTCACCGGCAATGGCACGGCGGCGAACTCGACGGTCACTTGGGCCACGAGCAGCGGCACGCCGACGATCAATCTCGCTACCTGGTTCAACAAAAGTTACGGGTTTGGCGGCGGTGCGCTGACCTTTGCCGGAAATCAAGGTCTGCGGGTCATCACGGGGTCGAACTTCTTCAATCCCGCGAGCGGCGGCCTGTCGTGGTCGGGCTTTTCCGGCACGCTGACGGTGACGACCAGCGGTGGTGAAAATGGAGTGATCGATCCGGCGACGGGCGGGACGCTTCCTGCCACGCGGCTTTCTCTCGTGCAGGGCACGGGAGCGAGCACGATCACGCTGGGCATGTTCGGCGGACGGAATCAGACCATCGGCGGGTTTGACGGCACGGCGCAGACCTATGTGCGCAACAACAGCACTTCGGTGTTCAGCACGCTCACGCTCGGCACGAACAATGAGAGCGGAAACTTCCAGGGCTTCTTTGGCAAGAACCCTGGCGCGGCGGCCACTGACTTCCGCTCGAACATCGCGATCACGAAGAATGGCAGCGGCACGCAGACCTTCAGCGGCACGAGTTACGGAGCGGGAACGACGACAATCAATGCGGGCACCTTCCTCATGAATGGCTCGCACATCGCCACGATCACCACCACGGCCACCGAAACGACGGCCACCGAAACCATCACGACGAGCCCCCGGTCCCAGACGCGATCGCGAACGGTGCGAAGAATGACGCCGACGAGCGCCAAGATCGCGAGGAGCATCGACCAGTGCTCGGGCCAGTGGACGATGAAGCCCGCAAGCACGTCACCCGATCCGGCAGTGGCAAGCCAGGGCGCCGCGCGTTCGTAATGGGCGGAGTTTATGGAGCATCGGCCCGAGGGATCGGCGATCACCGTATCCGGTCCCTTGAAAAGCACGACACACCCCGCCCGCTTCGCCGCCTCTCGCGTGGCGTCAACCTTGGAGTAGGCCGGGCCTTTCGTCGCGGGCGCCGCAAGCTTTTCGGCGAGCCAGGTTTTCCCGGTCGACTCGGGACCGTACACGGCAATGCGAAGGGCCCCGAGGTTCATGCGCGGTCAGGAGCTGGGGGCGCGGACCGGCGCCATTCGCGCCAGCCCCACCACGCGAACGTGGGCCGGATGCGCTTGCCCCCGGGGAACACCGCGTGGCGCATCGCCCGGTGCAGGGCCTGGGGGGCAAGCTCCGCGCTGGGCAAAAGGGAGCTCAGGTAGTCTTCCAGCGGTTCAGGTTGGGCAGAGGCCGGTGAGGCCGGCGCGGTCGGAAACATCCCAATGCTCCTCGGCGATAGTTTTGACGGCTGGTAACGATATCAGTAGATGTCCTACTTGCGGCAACTGCTTCGAGGAACTGAATCGCTCCTGCTGTCCCAGACACGGAACGCCGATCGCCGGCTGTGACAAAACCTAGCAAGCGGTCCAAGCTGGCGTCCGGGCAGGCAAAATCGCCTCTTGACTCTAAGTACGACCGGAC
>CALMTT010000394.1 GCA_937872615.1 uncultured Verrucomicrobiaceae bacterium
CCGGTGCCACAGGGCTGCTCGCGCTCGATTGGAACAACGGCAACCGCACCATCCTCGTCGATGTGCGCCTCACCGGCCTGCTGCTCGGCCAGACGCTGCACACCGAGGCGCATGAGATTTATCGCGCCTATATCGAGGCCACGGCGTTCGGTGCATTGACCATCATCAAACGCGTCGAGGAATACGGCGTGAAGATCGAGGAAGTCGTGAACACCGGCGGTCTCTCCATCAAAAATGCCACGCTCATGCAGATCTACGCCGACATCATCGGCAAGCCGATGAAAGTCAGCCAGAGCGAGCAGACCTGCGCCCTCGGTGCGGCCATCTTCGGTGCCGCCGCCGCCGGAGCCGGCACCTGGCAGGACTTCCAATCCAAAGTCACCGCCATCCGCGAGAAGGTTTACCACCCGATCCCCGAAAACGTGGCCGTTTATCGTGAGCTGTATGCCCTCTACCGCACCCTTCACGATGCCTTCGGCACCGCCGAGTGGAGCGGGAAGCTCAATCACGTCATGAAGGACCTGCTGGCAATCCGGGCTCGGCAGAGCTGAGCGGGTTCAGAAACAAGAAGTGGCCGATTTTCTCCGAAAATCGAGCCTTTGGACGGTCCGGTAGAAGCTGTTGGATGAATGAGTGTGTGTGGGCTCGATTTTTGGAAAAAATCGGCCACGAACTCAAGCGCACCGCGGCTCGAGCACCGCGTGGTGGTTCATAGCGGCTTTGACGAAGCCGTGGAAGAGCGGGTGCGGGTGGTTGGGCTTGCTGAGGAACTCGGGATGGAACTGGCAGGCCACGAAATATGGGTGCGACGGCAGTTCGACGATCTCGGCGAGGTCGCCCTTCGGGCTGGTGCCGGAGATGAGCAGGCCTTTCTCTTCCATCATCTCCTTGTAGTCGCTGTTGAACTCAAAGCGGTGACGATGGCGCTCGGTGATGGTGGCGCTGTGATAGAGCTCGTAGGCCTTGCTGCCGGGCGTGAGGTCGGTGACCCAGGAGCCGAGGCGCATGGTGCCGCCGAGTTGCTTCACCTTCTTCTGCTCCTCCATGAGGCTGATGACGGGATGCGGCGTGGTCTTGTCAAACTCCGTGCTCGTGGCGCCTTTCAAGCCGCACACGTTCCGCGCGAATTCTATCACGGCGATCTGCATGCCGAGGCAGATGCCGAAATACGGCACGCCGTGCTCGCGGGCATACTTCGCCGCGGCGATCTTGCCCTCCGTGCCGCGATCACCAAAGCCACCAGGGATGAGGATGCCTTGGAGGCCAGTCAGATAGAGCTCGGCACCAGCCTTCTCGATGCTCTCGGCATCCACGCGGACGATCTCGACCTTGCAGTCGTGGGCGGCACCAGAGTGAGTGAGGGCTTCGTAGATGGATTTGTAGGCGTCTTGAAGCTCGATGTACTTGCCGACAACACCGATGCGGACGTGGTGCGTGGGGTGAATGACGCGCTGCACAAAGCTGCGCCAGCGGGTGAGGTCCGGCTCGGGAGTCTGGAGTTCGAGCAGCTTGCACACGAGGCTGTCGAGGCGCTCCTCGTGGAGCTTCAGTGGCACTTCGTAAATGGTGTTTTTCACGTCACGGACCTCGCCGACGGCCTCGATGGGCACGTTGCCGAAGAGGCTGATCTTTTCACGCACATCGAGGTCGAGTGCGTGCTCCGTGCGGCAAAGAATGATGTGCGGGGCGATACCGATCTCGCGCAGCTTGGCGATGGACTGCTGTGTGGGCTTCGTCTTCAGCTCCTGAGCGGCTTTCACATACGGCACGAGGCTCACATGGATGAAGAGGACGTTTCCTTTGCCCACCTCATGACCGAACTGGCGGATGGCTTCGAGGAAGGGCAGGCCCTCGATGTCGCCGACAGTGCCGCCGATCTCGGTGATGATGACATCGCCGGTCATTTTCTCCGTCACCTCGTGGATGCGGGCTTTGATCTCGTTCGTGACGTGCGGGATGACCTGCACGGTGCGGCCCTGGTATTTGCCGGCGCGTTCCTTGTCGAGCACGCTCTGGTAAACCTGGCCGGAGGTGAGGTTGTTGAGTTTGGAGAGGTTTGTGTGCGTGAAGCGCTCGTAGTGGCCGAGGTCGAGGTCTGTTTCCGCGCCGTCGTCGAGCACATACACTTCGCCGTGCTCGTAGGGGTTCATGGTGCCCGGATCGATGTTCAGATACGGGTCAAACTTCTGCATGATGACCTTCAGGCCGCGCAGTTCGAGGAGCGTTCCCAAAGCCGAGGCTGCGAGACCTTTTCCAAGTGAGCTGACGACGCCTCCGGTGACGAAAATGTATTTCATGGCTTTCTGTGTTCCGGGTTCTCGTTTGGGTCAAGCGCGGAAGGCAAATTGACCGCTCGACAGGCAGGCTTTACCCCTTCCGGCACCTCGCGTCCGCCTGCCGGTTGCCATCAGCTCCTTTGCGCCTATCCTTCACATGCCTGCCGATGTCCCAACGCCCGCTCCAGCCGCCCGTGAAGCCGCTGCTCACTCCCGAGCAGATGGAGCAGATCTTGTCGTCGCGGCGCTCGATCACCTCCGAGGAATTTCGCCAGCAGGTGTCGGCTCACTTGGGGCGCCCACCCTCACCCGGCAGAAGGAAGGCCTTCGTGAATGGGCGCGAGGTCTGGGTCTGCTGCTAGATGCCGCGGGCATCGTTTCGGGATTGGAACGCGGTGGACAGGAGCACGATTGGTTCCGTGAAGGCGAGCGGGTTTTCAAAGTCACCCGCGATGGCATTTTCGGTCTGTCGCCCGGCATGGATCTCGCGCTGGTGTCCTCGGACATGGAAGCGCGGCGGTTTCAGCTCTGGGAGGCCACACCCATCGAGTATCTGGAGCGTCTCCTGCTGCAAAACGAGCTCGTTCCCGGTCTAAACCGCCTCGAAGGTATCATCGACCAAGGCGAGACCGATCTGACCATCGTCACTTCTCAGCCTCGGTTTGACATCGTGCCCGTCACACTCGCTGAGATCGACGCGTGGTTTGCGGCGCAGGGTTTTCAAAAGGTCACGCCCTGCGGCTACTACCGGGCCGAGGACAATCTGGGCATCTTCGATGCCCACGCGAAGAACCTCGTTCGTTTCGAGGACACGCTGATTCCCTTCGATGTCATTCCTTGCCGACCTTCGGGTGGTTTTCTTCAATTCATCGCTGATACCCTGGCCGCTGGCCATCACGTCACCGCGGTGCGCACGGTCAGCACGAGTTCCCGCCGGTCATAAAAATCGTTACCGAACCTTTACGGACACGTCACGGTGCGTTGACTCATACTAGCGGCAGGCGGCGAGGCTGGGGGCGTCCGATCTGGGACGAACTCAAACCAACACTGCCATATCATGAAAACGATCCTCTTCGCCTTCCATCTGTGCCTGGGCATGCTCGCAGCCGCTTCCGCGGCGGAAAACGGGCGTGTGCAGGTGCGGGTCGACCTCGCCCACCCGAAGCTGCCTGCGGGCAAAAAGCACACCACCTACCTCAAAGTGGGCCTCACCGGCCTCGAGGCACCGAAAGACGCCAAGCCGAACCGCCCGCCTGCGAATGTGGCCATTGTGCTCGATCGCTCGGGTTCGATGGGTGGTGAAAAAATCCAGCAGGCACGCGAGGCGGCCGTGGCGGCCATCGAAAGGCTCGGAGGCGATGATATCGTCTCGGTCGTGGCCTTTGACACCTCCGTCATGACCGTGGTGCCGGCCACGAAGCTCACCTCGCGAGAGGAAGTCATCGCGGCCATCCGCAAGATCGAGGTGGGGGGCAGCACCGCCCTCTTCGCCGGCGTGAGCAAGGGCGCGGAGGAGCTGCGGAAGTTCAAATCACCGCAGATGGTCAGCCGCATCGTGCTGCTGTCCGATGGTCAGGCGAATGTGGGGCCGCAGTCCGCGGACGAGTTGGGCCGCTACGGCCTCTCGCTCGGCAAGGAAGGCATCTCCGTGACCACCATCGGTCTCGGTTTGGGATACAACGAGCAGCTCATGGCGCAGCTCGCCCAGCACAGCGATGGCAATCACGCCTTCATCAAAGAGCCGTCGGAACTCGCCGCCGTCTTCACCGAGGAGTTTGGCGACATCCTCTCCGTCGTGGCGCAGGAGCTGAAGGTGAAGGTGAGCTGCCCTGAGGGCGTGCGCCCGGTGCGCGTGCTCGGTCGCGAGGCCAGCATCCGCGGCGGTGTGGTCGAGGTGATGATGAACCAGCTCCGCGAAGGGCAGGAAAAGTATGCGCTGATCGAAGTCGAGGCCCCGGCGGGCAGCGCGAACCAGCTCATCGGCGACATCGAGGTCAGCTACCGCGAAAACAACGACACCACGCCGCGCCTGATCGCCGCCCGCAGCACCGCCTCGCGAGTAGAAAGCGACGCGGAGGTCGAAAAGAGCGCCATTACGCCGATCCTCGTCGAGGTGGCGAAGCAGATCGGTGTCGAACGGCAGATGATCGCCGTGAAATTGAGCGAAGAAGGCAAGGTGAAGGAAGCGGAGAAGATCTTCCTCGACAACGCTCGCACACTTCAAGAGCAGGGACAGCGATTGAAAGCCCCGGACCTTTATCTCCAAGGCAACACCCAGATTACGCTCAATGATGGCAACAATGCCCGCGGCACCACCTGGCAGACCTATCGCAATGCCGCGCAGACGATGGCGAATCGGTTGAATACACAAAACGGCAGCTCGAATGCCGCCAGCAATCTGGGACTGCTCAACAACGGGCAAACCATTCTTGTTCCGGGCGCGGGAACCTTGATCGTGCCTCAAGGCAGCACCTTGACCGTGCCGGGCACCATCAAAATCACGCCACCAGCCTCGAAGTGACATGCGCATCCGCCTTTCCATCCTGCTCGTCGTGCTGGTGGTGCTGCCGCTGGCGCTGACGGGCTGGTTGGGATGGCTGTTCTGGCAGCGTGGGCTTTCCAACTGGCAATCGGAGCGGCAAGCCGAGGCCTTGCGGAGGTTGGAAACGCGACAGCACGAGCTCGATACGCTCATCGCATCCATCGCCAGCACGATGGATGCTTCGTTGTCGAAGGCGGGCAGTGATCCGACGGCGCTTCGAGCGGCTTCAAACCATCCGCTGATTCGCGGTGCGTTCTTGCGACTGGCGGATGGTGAGCTGGCCTTGCCTGATCCGAATACGCCGGGGCTGCATTCTGATCAAGATCGTGCCTTTCTTGCCCGCACCGCGCTCATCTGGCAGCGACGTGATGCGCTCGGCGTCCGTCAGGTCGAGGAGCTGGCACCGCCGCGCATCGAGCAGCTTGGCTGGCATGTGTGGTATCATGAGGACGGGCCGCACTGGCTGCGCTGGCAGCGGCTTGCAGATGGTTCGCATGCGGGTTTTGAGATCGAGCGCATTGCCTTTCTCGCGCGATTGGTGGGGCAGCTTCGGCTGGATGAGTTGAATGGCTGCGTGCGGCTAAGCTCGGCCTCGGGCGAGACCTTGTTTCAGAGCAGTGGTGATGCGGGCGAAGTGCTGGCGAGCCTGCCGTGTGCGGAACCGATGCAGCACTGGCATTGGGAGTTCATGCCTGCGAGTGGCTTTGTGCCCGTTCCATCGGTTTGGCCTTATGCGGCGGGATTCGCGGCCATCGCGGCCTTGGTGAGCGTGGCGGGCTTGGCGATGTTTTTTGCCTATCGCCGCGACGTGCGCGAGGCGGCGCAGCGGGTCAGTTTCGTCAATCAAGTGTCCCATGAGCTGAAGACACCGCTCACGAACATCCGCCTCTATGTCGATCTGGCCCGCGATGCCTCGCCAGCGGAGTCTGGCGGTCTGCTGAGCGTGGTTGAGGAGGAGACGAGCCGCCTCAGCCGCATGATTCACAACGTGCTCACCTTTGCGCGGCAGGAGAAAAAGACGCTCGAACTGCATCCCGTGTCCGCCGACCTCGTCGAGAGTGTGAAACGCGTCGTGGAGCTCTGGCTGCCTGTTTTGGAGAAAAGCGGGCTGAAGGTGCTTTTGGAGGCTGCGAAGCCCGTGAGGGCTGTTTTTGATGCGGACGCGGTGGAGCAGATTTTGGGCAATCTGCTCTCGAATGTCGAAAAGTATGCCGCGGGCAGTGAGGTGAGCATTCGCGTGCAGGACGATGGCAGCGTCGAGGTGCATGACAGCGGCCCGGGCATCGCCGCGAAGGATGCGGCGCGAATCTTTGAGCCGTTTTACAGGTCGCGAAACGATCTCACCGAAGGCGTGAGCGGCACGGGGCTCGGTTTGAGCATTGCCAAGGCGCTCGCCGAGGCGCAAAACGGTTCGCTGCGCCTCGTGACCGGCGGACGCGGCGCGTGTTTCATCCTTCAACTGCCTCTCGCCACCTCATGAACATCCTCATCGCCGAAGACGATGCCCGCACTCGCGAAGGCCTGCGCCTCGCGCTCGTCCGTGCCGGGCATCGCGTGATCGCCGCCGCCGATGGCGAGGCTGCGGTGAAGCTATATCAAGAAGAAGAGCCGGACATCGTGTGCCTCGACATCATGATGCCGAAGATGAGCGGTTACGAGGTCTGCAAAACCATCCGCCGTGCCGACAAGCGTGTGCCGGTGCTCTTCCTCAGCGCCAAAAGCGAGGAGGTGGACCGCGTGCTCGGCCTCGAACTCGGCGCGGATGATTTCCTCAGCAAGCCCTTCGGCGTGCCTGAGCTGCTCGCCCGCATCGAATCGGGCCGGATGCCGCAGGGAGTAAAAGCTGTTATTCATCTCGGTGCTTGTTCGTCCACGACTGAGACAGACGCCGAATACGTGATGCAGAATAACTTCCGCTATAGCTGCGCACTTGCGGAATGGGCGGAACGCGAGGGCTGCCGTTTCATCTACGCATCGAGCGCCGCCACTTACGGCGACGGCTCGCATGGCTTCTCCGACAACGCCGCGATGATGCGCGGCCAGCGCCCACCAAAGCGCACCTGGAAGAAATCCGGGATGGTGTAGAGCTTCATGGCCCGCAGGTGCGGCGCCACCAGCATCGCCACGAGCACGAAGCCGCCCGTCCAGCCCAGCACATAGGCCAGGCCGCCGGGTTGATCCGGTGTGCCCGAAAAACCCTGCAGGTACAGCGCCCCCGACAGGCTGATGAACGAGGCCGCGCTCATCCAGTCAGCGGCCGCAGCCATGCCGTTGTAGAACGGCGGAATGCGCCGCCCGGCGACGTAGTATTCGTCGGCGTCCGTGGTGCGCGCGTAGACACCTATGCCGGCGTAGGCCATCACCGTCAGGAACAGGAAGATGGGGCCTATCCACTGGCGCGACAGGCCCTGCTGCTCGGCCCAGGCCATCAGGCCCACGAAGCCCAGCAGGCCGACGACATACAGCGCCATGATGCGGTTCAGGCGCGCCATGTAGGAGCGCCCTGCCCCGCGTTCAGTCATGGGCCTGGGCAGCGCCGGGCTGGCCTTGCGCTGCCATGTCCTGCCGCTCGAAATGATCCATCGCCACGCAGTACACGCCAACGATGACGATGAACACCAGCACCGCCCCTTGCGCCGCCAGCCAGTAGCTCAGCTGCCAGCCGCCCACCGTGACCGGCAGGTCGCGCGCGAAGTAGCAGGCGACAAAGGACACCAGCAGCCACACCAGCAGCAGCACGGCCTTGAGCCACAGGTGGCGCGCGTCATGCAGATCGGGGGCGAAGGGCGCGCCCTCGTAGTCGCCCTCGATCTGGCTTTCGGCGAACGTCCTGCGCTGCGGCATG
>CALMTT010000395.1 GCA_937872615.1 uncultured Verrucomicrobiaceae bacterium
AGAAGCTCGTCTGCACGCAACGCGGCGAGCCAGCCCATCCGCTGACGACGAAAGGGGCCATCCGGCTGGCCCGTCCGGGTTGAATTCATGCGCAACCACTCGCATGCTGCGTCCTCATGAACCTCGCCGAACTCGTCACCTACCTCGACACCGAATTGCGCCTCGCGGAGATCCCGGATTACCCGAACGCCTACAACGGCCTCCAGCTCGAAAATGCCTCGGGGAAGGTCAGCAAGGTCGTCGCGGCCGTGGATGCCACGCTGCCGGTCATCGGCAAGGCGGTGGCGCTCGGCGCGGATTTGCTCATCGTGCATCACGGCATGTTTTGGAACACCTCGCAGCCTTGGACGGGCCCCGTTTTCCAAAAGATGAAGCTCGCCATCGATGCCGGACTTGCGGTGTATAGCTGCCACCTGCCGCTCGATTTTCATCCCGTGCTCGGAAACGACGCCGGAGTGGCCCGTGCGCTCGGCTTTGAGCCCTGCGGCACCTTCATGAAGACCAAAGGCACTGATAACGGCGCGAAGATTGAGACGGAGATCAGCCGCGACGAACTGGTGAAGCGTCTCGAAGCCGCCACCGGCTCCCGCGTGCATGTCTGCGCCGCGGGTCCCTCCGTGTGCCGCAAGATCGGCATCATGACCGGTGGTGCTGGAAGCGAGGTCGCCACCGTGGCCAAGAATGGCATCGACACCTTCATCACCGGTGAAGGCCCACACTGGAGCTACACCCTCGCCGAGGAGCTCGGCATCAACCTCCTCTACGGCGGCCACTACGCCACCGAGACCTTCGGCGTGAAAGCTCTCTCAGCCCACATCGAGTCGAAATTTGGCATCCCCTGGCAGTTTGTGGACCACCCGACGGGGCTGTGATACCATAGCGGCATGAGCGCTGCTGCCATCACGCCAACCCTCCACGGTCATCCCGAACCGACACGCTGGACAGCTTTGATCTTCCTGGCCAAAGCCAAGGTGCATCAAGCTCGTCGCGGCTGGCGCAACTGGCGTGATGGAATCGTTCAGCATCCTCGAGGCGCCTCCATGGCTTCGCTGCCGATCGTGGCGCAGTGGCAGTCAGATCTGAGACGTGGCGACTCTCCTTCCCCGCGAGAAATGCAGCTGCAGGAGGGCAAAGTGCAGAACCTGCGTGTGGCTGCAGCAGCCTTGAACGGTGTCGAAGTGCCTGCGGGAGAGGTCTGGAGCTTTTGGAGGCATCTCGGGCGTGTGACCCGCGCCAAGGGCTATGCTGAAGGACGCGAACTGCGCGAGGGTTGTTTGATACCTCAGATCGGTGGTGGTCTTTGCCAGCTCAGCGGAGCGATCTACAACGCCGCGTTGGAAGCCGGTCTCGATATTGTGGAACGCCACGCGCATACCAATTCGGGGGTCGGCTCGCTCGCTCGTATCGGACGTGATGCGACCGTATTCTGGAACTATGTCGATCTTCGGCTGAAAGCACGCCTTCCATGGCGAATGGAAGTGGTTGTCACTGACACGCAGCTTCAGGTTCGCATCCGGTGTTCTGAGAAGCTGCCACGCGGCTTGATCGCGCCAGCGGAACCCTCTCCTGCGACGCCTCTGAATTCTTGTGCCACCTGTGGCGTGGGCAAATGCTTCCGTAGCGAGTAGCCTTTTCCTTGAGTGCGACGGTCACGGCTTCAAATGCCGCACGAGAAACTCCATGCGAAGGCGTGAGCCATACGGCGTCTCGGCCGCGCCATGACCTGCGCCGGCGATGGGCATGAAGTCGAAGGTCTTTCCGGCTTTTTGGAGCGCAGCGACGACTTGCGTCGTGCTCGCTGGATCGACGTTGGTGTCCAACTCGCCGACGATGAGTAGCAGGTGGCCTTGCAGCTTGTGCGCATCCTCTTTGTTCGAGCTTTTCACATACGAGTCATCCACCGGCCAGCCCATCCACTGCTCATTCCACCAGATCTTATCCATGCGATTGTCATGACAACCGCAGTCGGCCACGGCCACGTGATAAAAGTCATGATGATCGAGCAGCGCACGCATCGCATTCTGACCACCGGCGCTGCCGCCGTAGATGCCCACGCGGCTCAAATCCATCCAGGGCCGTGTTTTGGCAGCTTCTTTGATCCACAGCTTCCGATCGGGAAAGCCAGCGTCTTTGATGTTCTTCCAGCAAACATCATGAAAGGCCTTCCCGCGATGGTTGGTGCCCATGCCATCCATTTGCACGACGATGAAACCCAGCTCGGCGATCGTGTGATGACCTGTCAGGCGGCTGAACTCCTTCGGCGCAAACGAACCATGCGGACCGGCATAGATGTGCTCCACGACGGGATAACGCTTCGCTGGATCAAAGTTCGATGGCTTGATGATCACGCCGTGGATGTCGGTCTTGCCATCGCGAGCCTTCGCCACAAAACGCTCCGGCATCGACCAGCCCGCCGCGAGCAGCGCGGTGATCTCCGCCTTCTCCAAAACGCACACGAGGCTGCCATCGCCGCTGCGTCGCAGCTCGATCACCGGGGCTTGATCGGCACGCGACCAGGTGTCGATGAAGAAGGAGCGATCCGGTGAGAACTCCACGCGGTGATTGCCATCGCCCTCTGTGAGCTGTTTGAAGCCTTTGCCATCTAATTTCACGCGGCAGAGATGTGTGTGATACGGATCTTCCTTCTCACGCAGACCGCTCGCGAGGAACCACAGCTCCCGCTTGGCCTCGTCCACATGCAACACATCACGCACCGGCCATGCGCCCTTCGTGATCTGGAGCTTCGGCGTGCCTTTTTTCGTGTCGTAAAGGTAAAGGTGGCACCAGCCATCGCGCTCGCTCATCCACAGCAGCTCGCCTCTGGCATGCAGCCAGTGCCGCCATGTTTTGCCGGAGTAGTGCACGAAGGTCTTCGAGGACTCCTCCACCACGACGCGGACCGCGCCCGTCTTCGCATTCACGGCGAGCACCCGGTAGAGCTGGTGGCCGCGCTGGTTGTAATTGAAATAGAACTCGCTGCTGTCCGGCGACCACACGGCGTCGAGCACGCCGCTTTCGGTGAAGGGATTCTCATAAAGATCGCGCGGCACGCGGAGGCGGCTGCCATCCTTCTTTTCGATCACCCACTGCGGCTTCGGCAAGGGATCGCCAGGCTTGATATAGTCGATGACCTTCAGCTTGGGCTGCACGCTGTCATTCGGGGCGGATTCGACGATGGTCACCTTTCGCCGCTCCACTTTTTCCGCCTCGGTGAAGACCACGCACGAGCCATCGGGGGCGCGGGAACCTCGCTCAGGCTTCTTTGGTTTCTCCGGCTTGGCCTTTGAGAGGCCTTTGCCATCGATGATGAGGGTCTGCGCCTGCGCAGCGCCCTCGACGACCGCGAGGTGCTCGCCCGTGCGGCTGGTGATCAGCCACACATGCCCATCAAAGGTGTGCTGCTCCCGCTCCGTGCCAGCCCTGATGCCACCATAACGCACATGACCGCCTTCTTGATTGATCCAGTAGAGCTCCACGTCTTCCGCGAGTGTGTTGACGAACTTGATGCCGGATGACTCGCCCGTGCGTCGTGTGCGCCGCAGCTCGATGTTCATCGACGAGGTCTTCGCGGCCTCTTTCTCGGGAAGGCCGAGCTCTCGGAGTGATTTCGCGGTCTGGCGCTGGCCTGTGGCTGCGTTGATCTTCACAAACTCCGACTTCCCGGGCCCTGTTTGCACGCGATACCAGAACGATTGGCCGTCCGGCAGCCAGTTGGCCTGCACGCGATCGCGGAAGACCTTGTTCTCCGTGCGCTTCGGAAAGTCGAGCGCGGCATCCAAGTCCGCGGCGAGGCCGTGAGAGGTCAGGAGAAGCAGGCACAGGAGGCTGGGTGGGCAGGATCGCATGGCCCACGGAACATCAGCGCCGCCGGGCATCTTGCGCATCCTGCGAACCAATCGCTGCCAAATCAGGCAAAAGCCCGCGAAGCCCCGCTGAGGTGCATTTCAGGCATGACACCGTGCATGCGTTCCTGCTAGCCTTCGGGCTTCATCCCGTATTCCCAACATGCGCCTCGCTCTCCTTTCTGTCCTTCTCGTCCCTTTTGTCCTTCATGCCGAACCCGTGTCCCTCTTCGACGGCAAAACGCTCGATGGCTGGGACTTTGATCCAGCCATGTGGCGTGTGGAGGACGGTGTCATCACCGGCGGCTCCACGACAGAGAAAATCAAAAAGAACGACTTCATCAGCACGAAGAAGTCGTACATGAACTTCGAGCTGAAGCTCAAAATCAAAGTCAGTGGCGATCCGAAGACCGGCATGCTTAACAGCGGCATCCAGATCCGCAGCGTGCGCGAGGGCAGCGCCATGAGCGGTTACCAGGTCGATTGCGGTGCGGGATGGTTCGGCAAAATCTACGACGAGCACCGCCGCAACAAGGTCATCTGGGCACCCACGCCCGAGCAGCAGGCCGCACTCGACAAGGCCATCGACGTCTTCGGCTGGAACGAATACCGCATCCGCGCCGAAGGCACGCGCATCCAGACCTGGATCAACGGCGTCCATTGCATGGACTACACCGAGACCGACCCGAACATCGCCCTCGACGGCCACATCGCCCCGCAGGTGCACAGCGGCGGCGTTTGCCTCGTGCAGGTCAAAGAGGTCACCATCGAAGAACTCCCCGCCACGCCCGGTGCGCCCACTTGGAAGAGCATTGGCGGCATCGAAGGCATGAAGGCCAAACTGCCGCCAAAACCGCAGGCGGATGCCGCGAAGCCAAAACGCGACATCTCCTACAACAACGTCCAAGGCACCTCCAAAACCGCCGAAGAGCAGCAAAAGCTCTTCCGCCTCCCCGAAGGCTACGAAATCGAGCTCGTCGTGCAGGAGAGCGAAGGCCTCGGCAAATTCGTCAGCGTTTATTTCGATCAACGCGGCCGCCTTTGGACGCAGACCGCGCTGGAGTATCCCGTCGATTCGAATGAAAACCCCGCTGCTGCCGAGGCGGTGTATGCGGGCAAGGGCAAGGACAAGGTGCTCGTCTATCCGCGGGAGTCTTTGAATGGAAAGATTCCCGCGGGTGGACTCACGAACCCCACCGTCTTCGCCGACGGCCTCGCCATCCCGCTCGGCATCCTGCCTTGGGGCGCGGGCGATACCTGCTACGTCCAGCACGGCCACGATTTGAAGCTCTACAAAGACACCAACGGCGACGGCAAGGCGGACACCTTCGATGTCATCCTCACCGGCTTCGGCGTGCAGGACTCGCACCTCTTTCCGCATCAGTTCACGCGGGCACCCGGCGGCTGGATCTGGATGGCGCAGGGCCTCTTCAACAACAGCAAAGTCCACAAACCCGGCAGCGATGTCGTCGTCGATTGGCCCAAGTGCAGCATGGCCCGCATGCGACCGGATGGCAGCGAGTTCGAGGTCATCAGCACCGGCCCGAACAACATCTGGGGCCTCGTCATCACCGGTGAAGGCGAGACCTTCATCCAGGAGGCGAACGACTACGGCTACCCCGTCATGCCCTTCCACGAATACGCCTACTACCCCGGCGGCATGGAGGCGCTCAAAAAGAGCTACCAGCCCGATTTTCCGCCCCAGGCCGAGTTCCGCATGGGCGGCACGGGCTTGAGCGGCTTGGCGTTGATCGAGAGTGGCCCACTTTCTCCGAAAGTGGAGCCAAGCATCGCGAACACGCAGGCTCCACTTTTGGAAAAAGTGGGCCACGTTATGGCCGTCGCCAATCCCATCACCTCCAAGATCCAAACCATCGCCATGCATCGCGACGGCGCGTATTGGAAGCCCGCCCAGCTCCCCGACCTCATCACCTGCGACGATCCCTTCTTCCGCCCCGTCGCCCTCACCAACGGCCCCGACGGCTGCATCTACATCGTCGATTGGTACAACAAGATCATCTCTCACAACGAAGTCCCGAGAGCGCATCCGGACCGGGATAAGACGCGGGGAAGAATCTGGAGGGTGAAGCCGAAGTCGTGTGGTGAAAGCCCGCTCACTCATCCCATTCCTGATTTCACCAAACTCACTCCCGAGCAGCTCATTGCGATGTTAGGCGCTGAACCAGTCGGCAGTGCACATCTCGCATGGCAGACGCTTGCCGATGGCTATGGAAAGAGCCGTGGTGCTGATGCTGCAAAGGTGATTGATGGACTCAAGACTGTGGTGACCATCGACAAAGACGAGCCATCCACACGGATCATGGCACTTGCTGCTTATGAAGCTTGGCTGGAAACTCGAAGCGAGAACTTGAAACCGTTGCTTGGGCACAAGTCAGCCAACGTTCGCCAACAAGCTGCACGTTCCGTGAGAAACTCGTTAAGCTATGGTTTTGGAGACCGGGCTGAGGTTCTGCCAGAAGAGCTTGTTCCACTTCTTCAACCTCTTGCTGATGATCCCGCGCCTACTGTTCGCTTTGAAGCGATTCAGGGGCTCGGGCGATTCATCCCTGCAATTGATCTAGCTTTGCCAGCCACTCACGATGCACTGAGGTCAGCTACAATCTCTGCCCTCCTCGCCTTCGCCAAACCCAGCCTCCCCAACGGCCCCACCATCCAATCCTCCCGCGGCACCAAACAAATCCCCGTGCGTGAGGCCTACGACCGCGAATTCGAGCGCTTCCTCGTCCGCATGTTCCTGGAGCGTCATCCCGATGTCGTCGCGAAGTTCCTCGACTCTGAAGCCGCCGCGAAGCTGCCCGTCGAGGCCCGCGTGCTCGCCTCGCTGGCGTTGGAGCCGAAGGCCAGCGCCTCCCGCGTCGCCAAACTGCTCCCGCAGCTCGACCGCGCCCCGAATGACGAGGAACTCCTCCGTCTCGCCCAGTTCCCCGCCGAAGCCGGTGTCGGCGAGGCTCTCCAAGCACTCCTCACGAACGAAAAATCCCGCGCCGCCGTCGCCGAGAAGCTTCTGGCGCAACGCACGAAGCTCGATGCGAAGCAGATCGCGCCGTTGCTGACGGAAACGGCGAAGCAGATGCTGCTGGCAAGTGATGCGGGCACTCCTGCCCGCAATGAAAGCACCGGAACTGCGGGCAAGAGTGCCCGCATCACCTTGGCGCTTCAACTTATCAGCGGCTTCCAGCTCGCCTCGCTTGAAGGTGATTTGGTATCGCTCGTCAAGGAAGCTATACGGCGTCCGTCTGGACCCCCTACGTTTTGGCCCATGCCAACTCGCAGCTGTTCGGGTGGGTCGGTTTTTTTGTCATGGGGTTTGCCATGCAACAGCACGGAACCACGCTCGCCAAGAGCGCGTCGTTTCACAAGATCGCCTGGTGGGCTCTAGGCAGCATGGGAGCCGGTATTACGCTGCGATTCGCAGCCGAACCTCTCGCCCAGCAAGATGCCTCACGGTGGCTTTGGTTAGGACTAGTCTCTGCTAGCTTTCAGATCGTTGCCGTGGCGTTGTTCCTTTACAACATCGGCGCTAACCGACACCGGAAGGGGGAACCTCTCACGTGGCCAACAGCGTTTGTATTTGCCTCCTTGGGGTGCTTGCTCCTGGTCTCCCTAGCCGAGCCAATTGCATTTGCGCTTAGTCACCAGCCGAGTCGAGAGGCTTCGATTGCCTTTGTCGCCCGATGGTTCACGCCTCTTCGGGAACTGCAATTTTTGGGCTTTGTGGCGATGATGATTTTTGGTGTCGCGGCGAGCAAGTTCCCCGGATGTCTTGGTTTCCAAGCCGCTGAGTCAGGTTGGGGCCTT
>CALMTT010000396.1 GCA_937872615.1 uncultured Verrucomicrobiaceae bacterium
TCCTTGGAAGCACTGGTGCCCACGATGCCGGCGCCGACCACCAGGTCGCCCAGCGTCAGCGTGGGGGTGAGCTGGTAGACCCACTTGGCCTGGCGCTTGGGCGTGCGGCCGTCGGCCTGCGCGGCATCGGTGTAGGTGAGGCCGCCCAGCAGGCGCACCATGCCGAGGTTCAGCGAGCCTTCCAGTTCGAGGCCCTTGGACTTGTAGTGGTTGGCGCGCGCCACGATGGGGTTGGTGGTCACGTCCACGTTCACTTCGTCGGTCTTGGCCTGGAACAGCGTGGCGAACAGGCTGTAGCCGCTGCCGCGCAGCTTCACGCCCTGGACCGGCACCCAGTTGATCCCGAACTTGGGATTGGTGGTCCCGCCAACGTCGCTGTACTTGTCGTGCCGGACGGCGGCATTGAGCTCAAGCCGCTCGAACCCCGGCACGGCGTTGTCGCTGCCGAAGATCGGCACGAACAGTTCGCCATAGACCGAATCGACCTTGCGGCCGAAATAACGCCAGCTCATCGGCGTGGTCGGACCGCCGCGGGCCGAACCCAGCGCCACGTTGAAGTCCTGCCGTTCGTAACCGGTGGCCAGCTTGACCGAGCCGCCGGGCAGATCGAACTCGACGAGTTGCTGGCCGGCGCGGAAGGTCTTCAGGCGCAGGCTGGGCACGGGGCCGTTGTCGGTGGGGTAGAGCACGGAGAGTTCGTCGGGGGTCTGCCAGGACTCTTTTCGACCGATGGTCTGCCAGGGCACCACGCCGTCCGCACCGAGCGACCACGCCTCGACGCACCACGCGGCGTTGGCGATGTTCGGCGTGCCGATGGCGTTCGCGCTGCCATACATGTAGTAGAGATTGCCGCAGTCCTTGGCGCGACGCTGCACACGCGGCCAGTAGTCGCGCAGTACGCCGCTGACGACCTCCACATTCACGCAATGGTCGAGCAGTTCGCGCTGCCACTGCGGGCGGGAAATGTCGGCGCGGTAGGTGAGATGGATGTTCTTGAACGGCTCGGTGGCCTTCCAGAACTCGCGGCCGTAGTGGCGGATGGCCCAGAAGTCCTGCGTGTGAACCGGCTCGTCGAAAATCCACGCCGCGGTGCATTTGCGCCAGTCGTCCTTTTTGAAGTACACCTTGTTGTTGAGGTAGAACTCAAACATCGGCTCGGTCCAGCCCTTCGCCTCGAAGTGCTTCGCGATCTCCGCCGCCATGTCGCGGAACTGCGTCCAGTAGACATCGTCGAAGGCACTCTCGATCCAGTAGCCGCCTTTGAAGTGCTCATCGTGCTTCATCGGCCAGTTCTCGTTCAGCAGAAGGTAATACGCGTCCACCGGCACCGCGCCGCGCGGCAGATCGGCGAAGGCGCTGCCATCGAGCAACGGGCCAAACTCGGCATCGAACTTCGTCCAATCCCACTTCCCATCACCGCCGAGCTTCGGCGCGGGCTCATCCACCTTGCCCGTCCAGCCATACGGCAGTTGGTTCAGCACCACGCGATGCTCATGCGCGAGTCGGTAGTAGTCGCGCACATGCCCCGGCAGGCCGTAAGCGTTCATCTGCGGCAGGAACGAGAGGCGATCCGGCAGCGTGAAGTTCCAAACGGTGATCGTGAAGGGCATCACCGTGCCATTCACCGTCACCGTGCCGCCGTGTCTGCCAGCGGGCGCGTTTTTTGGCACGAGCAGCTCGATGAAGGTGTCATCGCCAGTGCCTGGAACGAGCGGATCATGCATGCCGCCGACTTTGGGCATCGAGTAGAGCTTCACGCCCAAGCTTTGCGCTTTCACGAGCGGCTTGCCCGTGACCGAAAAACCGATCGTTTCGCCCTTCGCGGCAAAAAAGTGCGTGGACGCCAGTTCACGGCCGAAAACATCTTTTGAGGGCAAATTCGGCTTTTCAGCGGAAATGGCCGGGATGGGAGGTAGGACGGCGGCGGCGACCGGATTGACCTGATTGACGGGTTTCGGTGCCTCCACCGCGGCCTCTTCGAGCCACAGCATGAAGTAAGGCTTGTGAATGCGTTTGTCCTCGCGGCTCGAAACGTAGCGATTCACGAAATTCGTGAACTTCACCGCGTTGCCATCGCGCGTGTATTCGTTGCCGATGTCGTCGATCACATAAAAGCCATGTGAACGTCCATCAAGACGCGCCTGCGCCACTTCGGGAGCGATGGGAATGATCTGCCAGCCCTCCGCATCCGGCGCGGAGGCCTCGCCAAAGCCCCACAGCGATCCACCTTCGCCGCACACGACGCTGGTGATGTCGGGATCGTTGTTGCCCCAGCGCAACTCGCCCGTCCTCGCCCACACAAAGGAACTCGCGCCTGGAGTCTTCGCGTAGCTGCTTCCGGTGCCCTCGACCCACTCCTGCGTGATCGACGAGACCGTCGTGCGTCGCAGCGGAACCTCCGGCGAAGCCAGATGCACATGAAGCTGCGCTTTGACGACCTTCTTCCCGCGCAGCGCCGCCGGATCGAAGTCGATGAGAAAGAACTCTTGGATGCCCTTAAGCTTCAGCCGGTGTGATCCGCCATTGTTTCCCTCCACCTCCTTCGAGTAAGCAGAGATCCAAAGATCGCGCGAGACCTCGACGCGCTGCTGGGCGTGCAAAGTGAAGGCGGCGAGGAGGAAGAGGGCGAGGCGTTTCATACGGCGGTTGGGTCGCAAGGAACGCCGATGATGCGCGCCTCATGTCATCCGAAACATCAGCAAGTGGCTGAGTTTCGCCGACTGGCCGCGTATGTTTCGATCCATGCTCCGCCCTCTTTTTCTCCTCCTCACCACCACTCTCGCCGCCGCGCCGATTGAGCGGGTGTGGCTCACGCATGCCTCGAATGATCCGTCGAAGATCGTCATCAACTGGGAAACGGACACGCCGGGCGACTCGGTGGTGGAGTTTGGCACGAGTACGGCGCTGGGGTGGCAGGTGAAGCTCGATGAGCAGGTCACACTGCATCACGTCGAGATCCCACTGGAGCAGCGCGAGGTCGTGTATCACTACCGCGTGCGCAGCGGCGGCGACGCGTCGGAGGTGTTTCGCTTCAAAGGCTATCCGACCAAGGAGCTGCGCATCGCGATGGTGGGCGACTGGGGCTTCGCGAAGGGCAAAGACCTCTCTGCACTGATGAAGGACGATCCGCATCTGCTCGTGACACTCGGCGACAACGTGCCCGATCTGCATGGCAAGGGCCGCGAAGGCACGAAGGCCTTCAGCGCGCTCATCGACCAGCATCGCGAGCTGTTTCGCAGCACGCCGCTGATGCCGATTTTGGGCAATCACGACCGCGAGATCACCTCGCGCGGCCCCAAACCGCCCGCGCATGCCGTGTATGATGTCGAGGCCAAGGCGTATCGCGATTTCTTCGCGCTGCCAGACGTGGAGTGGCGCTGGCGCTTCGACATTCCGGACTTCAGCCTGCGCCTGCTGGCCCTCGATGCGAGCCACACGAAGGATCAAGGCACCACGTGGCAGACGAATCATCCCATCACCGCCGGTTCGGAGCAGCATGCGTGGTTTGCACGCGAAGCAGCCCGCAGCGATGCCGCCTTCGTGCTCACGCTGAACAACGAGCAAAACTCGCTCATGCGCGGCTACGACCAGAAAGCCTGGCTGCCGCTCTTCGAGCAAACCAGCGCGGTCTTCACCGGCTTCGGCTACTTCGCCGAACGTGCCGAGTTCAACGGCCTGCCCTACTTCAACACCTGCCTCAAAGGCGATGGCGATCTCTACAAAGACCCGCAATCCCGCTTCAATGCCCGCGAAGATCATTACCTGCTGCTCACGGTTCGTGCCGGAGCTGAGACGATCACCGCTCAGTTCAAGAACCTTCGTGGTGAAGTGCTCGACACGTCAGAAATCGCGAAGCGGGACAAAAAACAGGCCGGGAGGTGATCCCTGCCTGCTCGTGTGAATTTTTAGAAGCTCACGGTAGTGCGTGCATAGCAAAGAATGCCAAAGACAAGAATGTCGTGTCATAATATTCTGCGGCATGAGCATACCCGAGGCAGCCCAGCAGTTTCAGGACTATTCCGCAGCAGGGCGTAACAGTATCTTTATCTGGGCACTGGCGCTCATTTTCACAGGGTTGGGGTTTTGGAATTGGAGAGGAGCCGTGAAGGCGGCGTTGGTGCTGATTTTGTTCGAGGGGGTGCTGCGCAAACAGCTCCTGCCTGCGGCGCAAGAGCTCAATTATGCACTCAAAGATTTTCTGTTGGCCGGGGGATACCTGCGTTTCTTTTTGCTTCCGGACGAGGCCGTCCGGAGAACCCATCTGGCGATCGGCAAACATGCGCGGCTACTCGCTCTCACTGCTATCTGTGTTGTAAGCCTCGGAGTCCTGAATCCGAATCTGGGCTCTCCTTGGACGGCGTGCTTCGGCCTGCTTATCTACCTGTTTTACATGCCCCTTTGGGTGATGATGCTACGCCTGTTTTCCTCGGAAGCAGACATGAAAAAAGGCCTTTTGGTTTACGCTCTTTGCGCCGCTCCGATTTGCTGCACATGCATTTACCAGTGGTGGACACCCAGCGCTAGCATTCTAAGCCCTTATGCATCCGGGCTGGGTAGTCCGCCACGCATCACCGGCACCTTCTCCTATGTGAGCGGCCTGACAGCGTTTTTGAGCCTGTTTTTTGGTCTCCACTTGGGACTGCTATCATGCTCGCAGCCCGCTTGGGCGCGGTGGGTGCTTCTGCTAAATCTGGCATTGCTCATCACTTGCGGAGCATTGTCAGAATCGAGAACAGCGATGACTCAAATGGTGCTATGGGGCGTTCTGCTGACGATCTACATGGTGTTAAGGAGCGGTGTTCGCCGCATATGGCTGATCGGAGCTCTTGGATTGTTTGTGATACTGGCTGAGGCAGGGCTGGCAACAAACCAATGGGGACTACATCACAGTTATGTGGCCAGCACCGCCAGAGCGTGGACACGTGGGGCAGAATCAGTGATGCATGCCGTTTTCGCGACACCTCTGTCGGGGTATGGCATTGCAGCCAGTCATCCGCGCATCGAAAGCCTTCGCCGCCATTTACGGGCACCAAAACCGCCCAAGGCAGCTCCCGTGTATGATAGCGAGCCATTCACAATTTATTCCGAACTCGGTCCGGCAGGCTTTGCCGCATGGTATCTGCTCCGCCTGACTTTGCTGATCCTGTCTATCCAGTCCGTGCGGGCGGGCACGAACCGAGAGATCAAGCCCCTCGGGTTTGTTTTCGTCCTGGCCCAGTTCTTCAGCCTGTTTGTTCCGTTTGTCTTAAACGCAGTCACCGCGTTGCTGGTGACGGCCGCATCCGGTCTAACGATTCAAGTCGAGCGTGGAAAAACGTCAAAAAATGACAAGCCGCTCTCGGCGTGCTGACGCCCGCCGCTATGAAACGAAAACAGGCCGGGAAGTGATTCCCGGCCTGCTCGTGTGAATGTTGAATGAGCCGCACAGAGGACTGTGCGGACCACTTTACTTGCTGTTCTCGGCGAACTGGGCGTCGAAGATGATCTTCGAGGGCGGGAAGTCGATCTTCTTGCAGAAGGCGGCGGACTCGGTGGCACCGAATTCGCGGTCCATGGCACCGTCTTCCCACTCGACGGAGAGCGGGCCGCCGTAGTCGATGTCGTTCAGGGCGCGGATGATGCGCTCGAAGTTGATGTTGCCACGGCCGACGGACTTGAAGTCCCAGTAGCGGCTCGGCTTGTGGAAATCGACATGACCACCGAAGACGCCGGCGGTGCCGTCACCGATGCCCCAGGCCACGTCCTTCATGTGAACGTGGAAGATGCGATCTTTGAACTGGTAGATGAACTTGATGTAATCGACGCCCTGATACCCGAAGTGGCTGGGGTCGTAGTTGAAGCCGAAGGCGGGATGGTAATCGACGGCTTGCAGCGCACGCTCGGCGCTGGCGATGTCGAAGGCGATCTCGGTGGGATGCACCTCGAGGGCGTAGCGGATGCCGAGCTTCTGATACTCGTCGAGGATGGGCTTGAAGCGCTTGGCGAAGTCAGCGTAACCGGCTTCGATCTGGCCGGGGAGGTTTGGCGGGAAGGAATAGACGAGGTGCCAGATGCTGCTGCCGGTGAAGCCGTTCACGACGCTGACGCCAAAGCGCTTCGCGGCGTGGGCGGTCTTGATGAGCTCTTCAGCGGCACGCTGGCGGACGCCTTCCGGATCGCCATCGCCGTAAATGTGGCCGGGGAGGATCTGCTTGTGGCGTGGGTCGATGTTGTCGCACACGGCCTGGCCCACGAGGTGGGTGGAGATGGCGTGGCACTGCATGCCGGCGGCCTTCAGCTTGGCTCGCTTGGCATCGCAGTAGGCCTGGTCGGCCTTCTCGACTTCAAAGTGGTCTCCCCAGCAGGCGAGCTCCAGGCCGTCATAGCCAAAGCTTTTGCCTTTCTGAAGCATGGTGTCGAAGGACAGATCGGCCCACTGGCCGGTGAAGAGAGTGACGGGACGTGGCATGGCTTGTCGAGTGTTGGTTGAGGTTTGGGTTCTTGGTTGCGGTGGGTGGTTCTACTGTTTTGGCTGCCACTTCGGGTAGCGCTGTTTGAGCTGCTGACGGATCTTCTCGGCTTGAGCGGAATCTCCGAGCTTGTCAAAGGTGAGGGCGGCCTTGTGAAGGGCCTCGGGGGTGATTTGATCGTCCTCGAAGACCTGGCTGGGAACGGCATACTTCCCGGCGGCAGCCTGCCATTTGGCACGTGCAGCATCAATTTGCGTCTGCTTGGCGAGGTCATCGCCATGGGCGCTGTAGATGTCGCCCTCGAGAATGAGGAGCTCGGCCTGGAGCTTGCCATCTTTGACGAAGGCGAGAGCCTCCTGCGCGGTGGCATCCGCCTCGTCGAAGGCGCCTTTGCCGAGCTGGGCACGGCCTTTGGTGATGAGGGCACGAGCTTTCGAGGAAGGATCGGGGTTCGATTTGAGGTAGTTGTCCGCAGCGGCGACGCTTTGATCGAAATGGCCCGCCGGAAGCTGCGACATGGCGAGGTAGATCCAGACGGCTGGCTCGGTGTTTTCCGGTGTGTCAGGCGTGGCGGCGAGCTCGAGGTAGCGGGCGGCTTTCTTGAATTCTTCGGCTCCGTAGAGCTTCAGGCCGAGCCATTTGAGGATGTTGGCAGGCACGACGCCCTCGGGCTTGGCGGCGAGGTAGCCATCGATGGTCTTCGCGAGCTCGCCGACGTTCTGGCGGGCATATTCGCAGAGCATGAGCATCTGGCTGGCCTTATCAAAGTAGGTCTTGTTGTCGATCTCGAGCGAGCGGCGGAGGGCGGGGATGGCCTTGTCGTAGCTCTTTTGATCAAAGTAGCCGCGACCGATGCCATACTGCGCCTGGGCGGCAGCGGGCGTGCGGGGGAATTTTTTCAAGAGGGTCTCAAACGCGGCGATGCTGGCCTTCGAGTCCTTCAACTCCATGGCGATGAGGCCAAGCTGGAGCCACGCGATCTCGCAGGCGTCGGATTCGGGGAAGTCTTTCGTGACCTGCTCGAAGTCCGCCTTCGCCTTTGGCAGATCGCGAGCGTCGCGATTGGCCATGCCGCGGCGGGCGAGGGCTTTGGCGGAGAATTCGTGACCGGGGAAATCCGTGAGGAAACGCGTGAAGGTGACGACGGCATCCTGATGGCGGCCGGATTCGGCCTGTGCCCAGCCCATGTTGAAGACGGTGCCGGGGCGGAGCTTTTCGGGGAGCTTGTCGATCTTCAGATCGGTGTAGCTCATCGAGGCCTGGTTGAAGTCGCCTTTGTTGAAGAAGAAGTCCGCACGGATGAGGCGGGCCAGGATGAGGAACTCGTGATCGCCCTTGGTGGGTGTGTAGCGGGCGATGAAGCCATTCGCAAACTCGCCGAGGTCCTTGTCATTGAGGAGGTAAAAGCAGTAGAGCTTCCAATAACCAGCCTCGAAGGCCTCGTCGGTGTCCTTGTGATACTGCTCGACGATGAGGTACACCTCGACGGCGCGGGCGTAGCTCTTGCGCATGCGATACGCGTGACCGACGAGCAGGAGCATCTTCGGGCGCACATTGCCGGGAGGCAGCGTGTCGGAGTGGCGGTTGTAGTAATCAATGACGCCGTCGTAGTCTCCTTTGGCGCTCATGGCCTGGATGACGCCGACAAGCGCGATGCCGCGGCTGGCCTCGGGCGTTTCCTGGAGCGCGGCGGCCTTTTGGAACATGGCGATGGCCTCGTCGTATTTTTTCTCCTCCTGATAGAGCACCGCAAGGCGCAGGGAGGCATCGGCGATGAGCGCATTGTCACGACTGGTGGCGATGAGCTGCTCGAAGGCCTTGATCGACTCCGCTTTTTTATCCTGCTGAAGCTGCAGCGTGCCGAGTGTGAGCAGCGCGGTCTCGCGATACGGATTGTTCTCCTGCACGGCGATGACGGCATTGAGGGCCTCGGCCTGCAATTTGGTATCACCGAGCAGTTCGTGGCAGCGGCTCTTGTTGTAGAGCGCGGCGAGCTTTGCCTCCGGTGTCTTCGTTTTCTCGACGCAGAAGGTGAAGAAACGCGCGGCGGCGAGCAGGCTGGGGCGTGCGCCGTTTTTATCGCCACTTGAAGCGGTGTTCTGGCCTTGGTTGAAGGCGACAGCGCCGAGGCGATACGCGGCGGAAGGAGCGCCTTCGCTATTCGGATAGCGATTCACGACTTCTTCCCAATAAGAAGTGGCCTGCTTGAGCTGCCGCTGCTCGCGGTAGCACTCGCCGACGCGGAAGAGCGCATCGGCAACACGTTTGCCCGAAGGATAGGTTTGGAGGTACTTCGCGAAGTTTTGCGCGGCAATGGCCCACTCCTGCCGCTCGTAGGCCAGCATGGCGAAATCGAACATGTCGTCCTCAGGGCTGCGGGCCTTGGGAGGGGAAGCCGGAGGCGTGGCAGGCGGCGGACGCACCGGAATGGCACGAGGCACGGGAGCGTCATCCTCGACAGGGAGGGCCTTGGGGGCCTCCTGGGCAAAAAGAGCACCACCGAGCGTGAACGAGGCAAAAACGAATCCGCGGAGAGACATGGAGAAGGGCGTGTGCATGCGACGGCGCGGCTATTTCGGCGGTGCGGGAGCGGCGGCCTCGCCCTCGGGCTTCTTGACGGCGAAGGCGATGTTGTAGATGCCGGCCTTCTGGCAGGCATCCATGACGCGGATGCCGTATTCCCAGTCGGTGGCCTTGTCTCCGCGGATGATGACGGCCTGCTCGTTCGTGCCGGCCATGACGATGATGTTTTTCAGCTTCGCGAGCAGCTCGTCGGTCGTGTAGGTCTGGCCGTTCACGACGACCTCGCCGTCTTTTTTGATGTTAATGATGATCTCACCGACGGTGCGCGACTCGTTCTCCTTGCCGGAATCGGCTGCCGGCACACTCACGTCCATCACCTGCTCCTCCTTCGCATACTGGAAGGTGACGGCGAAGAAGATGACGAGCAGGAACAGCACATCGACGAGCGGCGCGAGCTGCATCGGCGTGGGTTCGATCGAGTGCTGTTTGCGGAAATTCATGACGCGAGAGGCAAAAGGATCACACCGAGGCGGCGGCGCGTGCGGCACGTTTGTACTGCACCGCGAGGAGCGCCATCAGATGTGTGGTGGCGGCTTCCATCTCGGAGATGAGGCGGTTTACCTTACCGCGGAAGATGGCGTAGAACATGAGCGCCGGGATGCCGATGACGAGACCGGAGGCCGTGCAGAGCAGCGCCTCGGACACGCCCTGCGCGAGACCGAGCTGGTTCGAGCCGCCGGCGCCTTTGCCAGAGATCTCGTGGAAGGTGGTGATCATGCCCAGCGTGGTGCCGAGCAGCCCGAGCATGGGGGCGACAGCGCCGACGTCGCCAAGATACGCAATGCGGGCCAGGAGCAGGCTCGACTGGCGGTTGCCCTCGGCCTCGGTGACCTCTTTGACCTCCTCAAACGAGGCGGTGGGGTTCCGCGTGGCAAAGTCGAGCGTCTTCGCGGTGACGCGGGCGATGCATTCGTTACGGCGGTTGCACACGGCGAGCAGGCCCAGGTAGTCTTGTTTGCGGATCAAAGCGTCCGCGGAGTTCATGAAGGCATCGCTGACCACGGTGCCCTGGCGGATCGTGAGGGTGAAGAGCACGATCATGAAGAAGGCGATCATCGACAGGCCGATCAGCGGGTAGGCCATGATGCCGGTGCGCTTGATGAAGCCGCTGAAGGTCAACGTGTCGCCGAAGGGATTGTCCGCGTTCGGGTCAGCAGGAGCGGTGGCGGTGGGAACGGCAGGAGCGGTCCCTTGCGCATTGGCGGGCCCGGCGGCCATCCACGAGAACACAAACGCCAGCACGGCCAGGGCGAGGAGGATTTTTCGGTGCATGAGGCGGCGACAGTAAACGCCCGCGGCCTCCTTGCAAGCGGGGGACTCTCACCGATGAGAGGGAAAAAGCCTGATTTGGCACCCGCGACGCTCCCGCGTGCCAGATGCGCGGGTTTTTCCGCGTATTCCCCTGCCCCCATGCATCCTGGAATCTGCTCCCGCCGCCACTTTTTACACGCCAATGGCTACGGCCTCGGCACGCTCGCGCTCGCCTCGCTGCTGGAAAAGGAGGGCCTCCTCGCCGCGCCGGTGAAGCCGGAGAGCTTTGGCGAGGTGCGCTACGACCTCGCGCCGAAGAAGCCGCACTTCGAACCGCGGGCGAAGGCCATGATCTCCCTCTTCATGATGGGCGGGCCGTCGCAGATGGACCTTTTCGACCCGAAGCCAATGCTCACGAAGTATCACGGGCAAAAATTCCCCGGCGAGGTGAAGTATGACAACCTCGCCCAGGCCTCCTCGAAGTGCTTTGGATCGCCGTGGAAGTTCAAAAAGCACGGCCAGTGCGGCATGGAGCTTAGCGAGCTGCTGCCAAACCTCGCGAAGGTGGTCGATGAGATCACGCTGGTGCGCTCCATGTCCTCCGGCGTGAGCAATCACGCCCAAGGGCTCTACGCGATGAATGCCGGGCGCATCACCGCCGGACGGCCCGCCCTCGGCTCGTGGCTCACCTACGGCCTCGGCAGCGAGACGGACGAACTCCCAGCCTACATGGTGCTCTCCCATCCGAACGGCCTGCCCACCTTCAGCGGCGAGCACTACACGAACGGCTGGCTCCCCGCCCTTTTCCAAGGCACGCTCGTGCGCCCCACCGAGCCGCGCATCCTGAACCTCGATCCCCCGCCCTCCCTCGCCGGAGGTCCGCAGGCACGCCAGCTCGCGCTTTTGAAGGCCTTTAATGAAGATCACCTCCAGGTGCATCCGGGCGAGCTCGATCTGCAGGCCCGCATCTCCAGCTATGAACTCGCCGCGAAGATGCAAACCGCCGCGAAGGAGGCTCTCGATATCTCGAAGGAGCCCGAGCACGTCAAAAAGCTCTACGGCGTCGATAATCCGATCACCAAAGACTACGCCACACGCTGCATCATCGCCCGCCGCCTCATCGAGCGTGGCGTGCGCTACGTGCAGGTGCTGAACGCGGGACAGAGCTGGGACCAGCACGGCTCGCTCGTCTCCGCGCTGCCGAAGAATTGCGAGGCTACCGACCAGCCCAGCGCGGCGCTTTTGATCGATCTGAAGCAACGCGGCCTGCTCGACACCACCGTCGTGCATTGGGGCGGTGAGATGGGACGCCTGCCGGTGCTGCAAAACGACGCCGGACCGGACAAATGGGGCCGCGATCACAACACCTACGGCTTCAGCATGTGGCTAGCAGGCGGTGGTTTCAAAAAAGGCTATGTCCACGGCGAAACCGACGACTTCGGCCACAAGGCCGTCATCGACGAGGTGAAGCACTTCGACTACCACGCCACGCTGCTGAAGCTCTTCGGCCTCGATCACACGAAGCTCACCTACAAGCGCAACGGTCTTGCCGCCAGCCTCACGGACAACCAAGGCGCGAAGATCGTGGATCAGTTGCTGGCTTGATCACTCCGCGAGGAGCTTCTGAACCTTCTCCTCGAGGCCGCCGCGGGCGTTGGTGCTCACGACCATGCCTTTCTTGTTCACCAGCCACATCGCCGGGATGGAGTTGATGCCGTACTTCGAGGAGATCTCGTTTTTCCAACCCTGACCGTCGAAGAACTGCGGCCATTCCATGCCACGCTCCTTCACGAAGGACTCGAGCTTGGCCTTGTCGGAATCGAGCGAGATGCCGACGATCTCAAAGCCCTTCGGATGCAGGTCCTTGTAAGCTTTTAGCACGTTCGGAAGCTCCGCCACGCACGGACCGCACCAGGTGGCCCAGAAGTCGATGAGCACCACCTTGCCCTGCATTTTGGACAAATCGACCTCGCGACCGTCCACGGCGGTGAATTTGAGATCGAGCGGCTTGGTCTTCAAATCCGCGGTGGCCTTGATGCTCTTGATTTTGCTCTCGACCATCTGGTTGCGCTTTTCGGAGGGGAAGTCCTTGAGGTGCTTCTCCGCCTTCGCCATCCACGCTGCGGTGTCACCGCCGGATTCCTCGACCTCTTCGAGCGATTGCATCACGTTGATGAAGCTCGCCTCGGACTTTGTCTCCGGCTTCGCGTCGGCAGCTTGTATGATCTCATCAAGGCTCACCGCTGCTGTGGAAGGCGCGGCCACGCCGGCCATCTGGCGGGCACGACCCACCATGGATTCAAACAATGCGGCATCATAGCGGCCGGGATTTTTCGGTGCCGCGGTCATTGCCGCCGCAAAGGCATCATCAAAGGCCTTCAGGCTCGTTTTGAGGAATTCGATCGCCTCCTCGCGGGACTTCGGACGCTGCTTCGGGCTCTTGATCGCCTCGATGGCGTCCGAGACCTTTTGCCACTCGGCATCGCCATCAGCGGCACGGAGTGAGGACGACATGGTCGCCAGCAAGGTGGCGACTCCGATGGAGAGAAGGCGGTGTGCTTTCATGCCGTGGACGCTACACGACCGCCACAGCTGCTGGCAATGGCTAAAGCAAAGATTTACCAGCCGGCGCGGCCTCACTTCACGATCTCGCCCACGAGCAAAATGGCCCCAGGGTAGAAGGCGGTGCCTTCGAAGCGCTTCGGGTCGTCGATCTTGTTGCCGTTTTTGGCGAGGATCTTGGCCTTGTCGGGCACTTCGGGGCTGATTTCGATCTTCACGGTGTGAACGACATCGGGCAGCTCGCTGCCGAGGCTGAGCGTGGCAAGGCGATGATAAGTGCAGTAGGCATCAATGCGCGGGACGAGCTTCACCGGTTGGTCATCGACGGTGACACTCACCTGGCCGCAGTCCGGCCCGATGATGTCGTAAATCGAGGCGCGGGTGCCTTTGAACTTGAAGGTGAGCACGTCGCCGGGCTTCGCGGCCTTTCGGAGGGCGCTCATGCGATTGCTCCAACGCTTCGCGAAGTCCGTCGGAGCTGGCTGGAAGCCGCCGGAGAGCTTGGCGGACGTGATCGGCACCAATTTGGCCTGCTCGTAGTTCGTCGCGATGAACGGCGCGGCCAAGGTGTGAGCAGCTTTGGCTTTCGACACGGCCTGGATCGGCTCAAGCGAGCGCACGATGGCGGCGAGGTACAGCTCGTGACCGGTTTCGACATGCGGATGAACGCTGTCCGGCGCAAAGACGAACTTGCCTTCGAACTGCTTCTTTTCCTCGTCGGTCTTCGGCAGCTTCGCCTTCCACACGAGTTTGCCTTCCTTCGCCAGCTTCGCGACCTCCATGCCCATGTGGATGGTGGGGATGCCGTAGTGATCGGCGATCTTTTCCATCGCACTCGCGCTGCGCTGGAATTTACCGTCGAGCATCGCGGGCACCAGCGCCTCGCCGCCCCTGGCCGGGATGTACCAGCCCTCCAAGGGCGTGCCGTCGTCGGAGGGGAAGTAGACGTCCCGCCATCCGGTCATGCCGTGATCGTCGGGCGTCTTGTGCAGCACGCTGCGCAGCGGCCGGACGATGGC